>CAUJJI010000089.1 GCA_963205265.1 Pseudomonadota bacterium | reverse complement strand
CCGTCGCCGCTGCGGGCGACGCGCTTCTGCGCGATCTCGCTGTCGCCGCCGACCATGATCGGGATACCGCCCGGACGGACCGGGCGCGGGTACATGTAGGCGTCGCGGAACTGCACGGTCGGACCGGAGAATTCGGCCGCGTCGTCGCGCCACAGCGTACGCATCGCGGCGATATATTCGTCGGTCCGCTTGCCGCGGGTCTTCCAGTCGCTGCCGATCGCGTCCATCTCTTCCTTGCACCAGCCGACCCCGGCGCCGAGCACCACGCGCCCGCCCGAGAACTCGTCGAGCACCGACAGCTCCTTGGCCAGGATCACCGGGTTGCGCTGCGGCAGGATGACGATCGAGCTGCCCACCTCGATCGTCTCGGTCGCGGCCGCGGCCCAGGCCATGGCCATGACCGGCTCGTAGAGCGGCAGGCGCGGATCGGCGATCGGCGGGTCGCCCCATTGCGGATTGACCCCGGCATAGGGATAGGGCGATTCCGGATAGGCGCCGAACAGCAGCACGTGGTCGCCGGCCCAGAACGAGGCGAACCCGGCCTTTTCGCAGGCCCGGGCCGAGCGCTTGATGAAGTCGCCGGTCGAACAGGGGCCGACGCCGACCGTGCAGATGCCTACTTTCACTGGTCCCTCCCGGGCTTATGGTCTTCTTGCTTCCCCGCGAAAGCGGGGATCTCGGTCCGCTGGGCTGATCGTCGATCGAAGGCTCCCCTGCAACCGACCCAGGCCCCCGCCTTCGCGGGGGAGCAGGGAGGCGCAAGCGTCGCGAGTCACGCCGCTACCGCTTCCCGCCGTCCCAGCCCGTAGTCGCCGACGATCGTCGTCCGCCGCATGATGCGCCTTTCCTCGGGCGGCACGCCGCAGGCGCAATGGAGCATGCGCCAGTTGTCCCACAGCACCATGTCGCCGGGCTGCCATTGGTGGAAATACATCAGCTCGGGCCGCATGACGTAGGAGATCACCTCGCGCAGCAGCGCGTCGCCTTCCTCGTTCTCCATGCCCTCGATGCCGTCGGCGAACCATGGCGAGACGTGCAGGATCTTCCGCCCGGTGCCGGCCTGCTCGTAGACCAGCGGGTGGATCGCCCGGACCTGGACCGAAGGGTGCTCCATGCCCTTGCGGAACAGGGTGGACATCTGCACCAGGCGGTCGGGCCGCTCGCCGAACTTCGCCTTGGTGAGGTCGGGCTGGTAGGAATAGACCACGCTCAGCCCGTCGATCCGCTGCTGCAGGGCCGCGGGCAGGGTGTCGTAAGCGGCAATCTGGTCGATGAAGCCGGTCTCGCCGCCGCGGCCGGGCAGGACCTCGGGCCGCAGGACGCCGCCGTGGTTGATCCGGTCGACATAGGCCCCGTCGAAGTGCCAGGGCAGATAGCCGCCGCGCAGCTCGCCGCCGATCTCGTAGATGTTGCCGTCGTCGCGGTCGAATTCGATCGGGGCAAGGGCGCGGTGCTCGGTCCGGATGTCGGTGCCGGCCATCATCGGATGGACTTCGGGCTCGCCGTAGATCTCCGAGAGGCGCAGCTGCGTATCGATGCCGCCGCCGATGCCGCGGAACACCACCACGCCCGTGTCGAGCCACAGGCTGTGCAGCGCCGCCCGCACCGCGGGATCGTCGAGCGCCGCGGGATCGAGATCGGTCACGACCGTGCCGTAGTGGTCCTGGCCGGGCAGGGGAGAGGTGGCGAACGAGGTCATCAGGCCGCCTGCTTGCGCATGACGTCCAGCGGCACCGTGCGCGTGTCGCGGCCCGAGCGTAGCAGCGTGCCGGGCAGGGCGCCGGTATGCGCGCCGTGCCGGACGATCTCGACGCCGTTGACCAGGACGTGGTCGATGCCGTCGGCTTCGGCGTAGATGCGGTAGGCTTCCTTGTCGCCGGGAAGGTCGTGGCGGCGGCCCATCGGCTGGCCGCCGATCGTGTCGGGATCGAAGATCACGAGGTCGGCATGCCATCCTTCGCGGATGGCGCCGCGATCGACCAGGCCGAAGTAGGCCGCGGGGCGCAGGGTGATCTGGTGGACGGCCTGCTCGAGCGAGATGATCTTCTGCTCGCGCACGCCCTGTGCGAGCACGGTGGTCGAGTAGTCGAAGCTGTCGATCAGGTCGAGATGGGCGCCGGCGTCGGAAGCGCCGACCAGCGTGCGGTCGTCGGCCCAGACCTTGCCGCGCACTTCCCAGGCGGCGCGATCGTCGCCGCCCTGTCTCGGCGAGAAGACGGTGCCGAAGTCGTCAGCCGATGCGATGTCGAGCAGGGCGTCGATCGGCTGGCGACCGTCCTCTGCGGCGATGTCGCCGATCGTGCGGCCTTCGAAGCGCCGGTTCTCCTCGGCCAGGGTCGAGACGACCACGTAGTTCTCGAAGCAGGCGAATGCTCTGAGCGGCGAGCCCTCGGGCATGCCGGCGGCGTCCGAGCCGAGCCGGCGGCGAGTGTCGGGGTCGCGGAACATGGCCTCGCGCTCTGCCTGCGGGTGGCGGAAGATCTCGCTCCACAGGCCGGGCAGCGAATCGAACATCATGCCGCTTTTCAGCGTCAGGTAGACGCCCGGAGAGCGCGGCATGGTCAGCGCGATGACTTCGCCGCCGCGCTCGCGGGCGAGATCGCTGATCGCCAGCATGCGCTCGGCGCGCTCGGCGGCGTCGGGACCGCTGACCACCAGGACGTTCCAGTTGACCGGCCGCTGCCCGGCGATCGAGAAATCGGCCATCAGTTCGGGCGTTCCCTCGGGAAAGGCGAGGTCGGGCAGCATTTCCAGCCCGGTGCCTTCGTGCCGCGCGACCACTTTGGCGAGCTCGATGAATTCCTCGCGCTCGGCCCAGCGCGAAGGCACCGGCTGGCCTTCGTAGTCGCTGTGGGTGGGCGACAACGTCGTGGAGAAGCCCAGCGCGCCGTCCGCCAGCGAGCGGTCGAGCAGGTCGGCCATGTCGGCGATATCCTCCGCCGTCGCCGTCTCGCCGACCGCCCGCTCGCCCATGACGGCGCGGCGGATGGCGGAATGGCCGACGAAGAAGCCGGCGTTGATGCCGATGCGGCCTTCCACCCGGTCGAGGTATTCGCCGAACGACGACCAGCCCCAGTCGGTGACGGTCTTGAGCGTTTCCAGCGGCATGCCTTCGACTCGCGCCAGCATGCGGCAGACGTAGGGCGCGGATTCGCGCGTCAGCGGCGCGATCGAGAAGCCGCAGAACCCGCCCACGACGGTGGTGACGCCGTGATAGCACGACGGGCTGAGCGTCGGGTCCCAGAACACCTGCGCGTCGTAATGGGTGTGGGCATCGACGAACCCGGGGGCGACGACGCGGCCTGTCGCGTCGACGACCTCGCGGGCATCGTCCTCCACCTTGCCGAGGGCGACGATGCGGCCGTCGCTGATCCCGATGTCGCCGGCGAAGCCCGGCTTGCCGGTCCCGTCGACGATGGTGCCGCCGACGATCTTGAGATCGAGCATGGCGCAATCCTCTCGCTTGTCTTGTGCAAGAGTGCATATCAAGATTCGAAGGCATTAGAACAGCCCAAAGCGGAGAGCGACATGACCAGGAAGGTAGCCCAGATTGCAGCGGAGCTGGCGGACCGCGAAGCGATCCGCGATTGCCTGTTCCGCTATTGCCGCGGGATCGACCGCGCGGACCCCGACCTGCTGCGCACCGTCTACTGGCCGGGCGCCATGGACTATCACACCGGCTTCACCGGCACGGGCGAGGAATTCATCGCCTGGGCGTTGCCGCGCCTCGCCCTGCTCGAGCAGAAGGTGCACATGATCGGCAACATCCTGATCGAGCTCGACGGCGACACGGCAAAGGTCGAGACCTACCTGTGGTCGGTGAGCATCAGCCCCGGCGAAGCGCCGCGCCAGTCGGTCGTGGCCGGGCGATACCTCGACCGCTTCGAGAAACGCGACGACGAATGGCGGATCGCCGAGCGCTACGTGATCCACGACTGGTTCGAAGACACGCCGGCGACCAACGACTGGAACGTGGGACCCTTCGGCATGAGCGGCCTGCTGCGCGGGGCGAACAAGCCCGACGACTGGAGCTGCTCCTGGCTGGGACTCTAGTCCCCTGCAACCGACCGAGGCCCGGCCGCCGCCGGGGAGCAGCGTGCCAATCGACCGTGCGCCGGCTCGATGAAGCCTATTCGCCACTCTGTTAGCAATTGTCGTTGCTGGCGGGTCCCGGCCGCGATAGCCTCTCGCGAAAGACGGACTGCGGGAGAGAGCGATGGCGACGAGAGAGGCCCGGTCCTATTGCCGGATCTGCAGCGCCCATTGCGGCATGGTGCTGACCATCGAAGAGGGCAGCGACCGCATCCTCGCCGTCAAGGGCGACAAGGAGAACCCGCTGTCGCGCGGCTATGTCTGCTTCAAGGGCCTGCAGGCCGAGGAGGCGCATCACGGACCCCAGCGGCTGTTGCGCCCGCTCAAGCGGCAGGGCGACGGCAGCTTCGCCGAGATCGACAGCGAGCAGGCGCTCGACGAGATCGCCGACAGGCTGCGCGATATCGTCTCGCGCGGCGGGCCGGAGGCCGTGGCGACGTTCAAGGGCACTTCGGGCTCGCTGTTCGCCACCCACATGATCCAGCTCGATTTCCTCCATGCGCTGGGATCGAACCAGTTCTTTTCGGTCAACACGATCGACCAGTCGGCGAAATTCGTCAGCTTCGAGCGGCAGGGCGGCTGGGCGGCCGGGGTGCACGACATCGACCAGTCGGAAGTGCTGCTGTTCTTCGGCTGCAATCCGCTGATCTCGCACTCGACGATGCCGGTGATGGGACCCGACCCGGTGCGCAAGCTCAAGGCGGCGAAGGCGCGCGGGCTGAAGCTGATCGTCATCGATCCGCGCCGCAGCGAGACCGCGCATTTCGCCGACCTCCACCTGCAGCCGCTGCCGGGCCGCGACACCGCGATCGCCGCGGCGATGATCCGCACGATCCTTGACGAGGGCTGGGAGGACCGCGCCTTCACCGCCGAGCATGTCGGCGCCGATCGCATCGCCCAGCTGCGCCAGGCAGTCGACCCGTTCACCCCCGAGCTGGCCGAGCGCATCGCCGGGCTGCAGCCGGGCCAGGTCCGCGCCGCCGCGCGGATGTTCGCAAAGGACGCCGGCTGCGGATCGGCCTTCGCCGCGACCGGCCCGTCGATGGCGCCGTTCTGCAACACGATGCAGCACCTGGTCGATGGCCTGAACATCGTCTGCGGCCGCTTCCGCCGGGCCGGGCAGAAGGCGGTGGTCGACATGATCAATCCCGCCGATCCGATCCACGCCGAGGTGATCTCGCCGCCGCGCCTCTATGCCAGCTTCCCGCCCAGCCGCATCCGCGGCGCGGGCATGCTCGGCTTCGACCGGCTGGCGAGCACGCTGGCCGAGGAGATCCTGACTCCGGGCAAGGGGCGGATACGGTCGCTGTTCGTCAGCGGATCGAACCCGGCGGTCTGCCTGCCCGACCAGCAGAAGGCGGTCGAGGCGCTGCGCGACCTCGAGCTGCTGGTGGTGATGGACCCGTACATGTCGGCGACGGCGAAGCTCGCCCACTATGTCCTGCCGCCGACGATGATGTACGAGCGCCCCGACCTGCCGATCGCGGTCCCGGGCTTCAACATCGGCACCGAAAGCTGGTCGCAATATACCCCGGCGGTGATCGCCGTGCCCGAGGGATCGGACCTCGTCGAGGACTGGTATCCCTACTGGGCGATCGCCAGGCGGCTCGGCCTGACCATGCGGTTCTCGGGCATAGAGCTCGACCTGCAGCGCAATCGCCCGCCGACCACCGACGAGATGCTGGAAATCCGCGCGCGCAACGGGCGGGTGACGCTCGCGACGCTGATGGCGGACCTGGAACGGCACCCCGCCGGCCGCATCTACGACCACCCCTCCAGCCTGGTCCAGCCGGCGCGGCCGGGAATGAGCGGACGCTTCGACGTGATGCCCGAGGACGTCGCGGCCGAGCTGGCGGAATTCCTCGCTTCCGAGCTGGCGCAGGCGCCGGGGCCGGGGCCGGGCTTCTCGCACCTGATGATCTCGCGGCGGATGAACCGGGTGATGAACAGCCTGGGCAACAACCTGCAGGCGACGCTGCGGCACGATCCGGTCAATCCCGCCTACATGCATCCCGGCGACCTCGAGACGCTGGGCCTGGCCGCGGGCGACCGGGTCGAGATCGCTTCGGAACACGGGCGGATCGAGACGATCGCCCAGGCCGACAAGGCGGTGCGCAGCGGCGTCGTCTCGATCGCGCATTGCTGGGGCGGCTTGCCGGGCGAGGAGGGGCCGGGCGCCAACACCAACCTGCTGATCGCCGCCGACCGCCACCTCGCCGGCATCAACATGATGCCCAGGATGTCGGCGGTGCCGGTGACCGTACGGAAGGCGCACTAGCATGAAATCCTCGCGCCGAGACGGCACGCCGGCAGGGCAGGCAATGGCCGCCCGCCGTGCCTCGGGCAGCCTGCTTGCCGGTTCCATCGCGGGGCGATCTGGGTTAGGCAAGGCCGAGCGCATCGCAGAATAGGCGGGCCGGCGAACCTGCCGAGCCCCTGGAGAGTGGAGAATACCGTGAACGAGTTGTCCAAGGTCACGTCCGAGAACATCAGCTCCGATGTCATGGACCGGGAGCTGATGGTCACCTATCCGACCGAGGCCTTCCTTTCGAAGGAGTACCTCGAGGCCGAGAAGAAGCTGCTCTGGCCGAAGATCTGGCAAATGGTCGAGCGCGAGACCGACCTGCCCAATCCCGGCGACTGGATGACCTACGACGTCGCCGAGGAATCGATCGTCGTGCTGAGGAAGGACGACGGCTCGCTCAAGGCCTTCCACAACGTCTGCCCGCACCGCGGCCGCCAGCTGGTCTCGGTGCCTGACATGCTGCCGGGCAAGGTCCACGACGTGCGCGGCAACAACCGGCGCAACTTCGTCTGCGGCTTCCACGGCTGGACTTTCGACCTCGAGGGCAACAACACCTACATCCTCGATCCCCAGGACTGGGGCGAGGGCGCCCTGACGCCCGAGATGACCTGCCTGTCGGAAGTCAAGGTCGATACCTGGGGCGGCTACATCTACATCAACATGGACCCGGACTGCATCCCGCTGAAGGAGTGGATGGGCCGTGCCGGCGAGATCCTCGATCACTTCGACCTTGCCGGGATGCGTTACAAGTGGCGCCAATGGGCGATCTATCCGTGCAACTGGAAAGTGGCGATCGAGGCTTTCCTCGAGCCCTACCATGTCGCCGGCACGCATACCCAGCTGCTCGCCTATGGCGATTACTACGCGCTGTCGAAGCAGTACGGCCTGCACTCGGTATCGAGCTACGACACGCGCGACGACAAGTTCAAGATGAGCGAGAGCGCCGGCACCACCCGTGCGGGCAAGGGCGACGATCCGCGCGTTTCGACCTACGAGCTGATCCGCGAGAACTACGAGACGGTGAACTACTCCGCCTCGACCGAGACGCTGGTCAAGGCCGCCAGCCGCCTGGTCGACGAACTGCCCGAGACGGCAACGCCGGCGGAATGCATCGCCCACTGGATCAAGTCGGCCAAGGCGGACGATGCCGCGCGCGGCGTGATCTGGCCCGAGGTGCCGCCCGAGATCAAGCAGGAGTCGGGCCTGGCCTGGGGCCTCTGGCCGAACCAGAACATCCTCCACGGCGAGACGTTCGCGCTCTGCTACCGCGTCCGCCCCTACGGCGACGATCCCAACAAGTGCGTCTTCGAAAGCTATGCCCTGGAACGCTTCCCCGAAGGCGAGGAGCCGAAGACCGAGTGGGTCTATGCCGAGCCCAACGGCGAGAACTGGGGCTCGGTGCTGGCGCAGGACTTCTCCAACATGGAATTCGTCCAGAAGGGCATGAAGTCGAGCGGCTTCCGCGGCCCGCTGCCCAATCCGCACCAGGAGCAGAAGGTCATCAACCTGCACCGCAACCTCGCCGACTGGATGGAAGGCCGCGGCGCGGTGACGCTGTACCACAAGAACTGACGGAGCGACCGAACGCCTAGTCGTCCCGGGGCCCCTTCGTCGTCCCGGGCCCCTGCGTCGTCCCGGGCTTGACCCGGGACCGCTGGCCTCGTCGATGGAAGATCCGGCCCAGATCACAGCGGTCCCGGGTCGAGCCCG
>CAUJJI010000088.1 GCA_963205265.1 Pseudomonadota bacterium | reverse complement strand
AACAGCCCGGCATCGACCATCTGGCCGATCCAGCGCAGCGCCGTAGTCGGCGGCACGCCCGAGGCGATGCACAGCGAAGTCACCGAGACGCGCAAGTGCTCGGCCCGGGCGGCGGTGAGATCGAGGAGCATGTCCCAGGCGGGATCGGCGAACAGGTCGCCGTCGAAGAAGCGGGCGCGCAGCTGGCGCTGGCGGATGATCTGCCGCACCAGCCGCGGATCGGGCAGCGGCGGCCGGGCCGAGCGGCCGAGGCGATTGCTGCCGTCGTCCTCGCCCCCGGAGAAGCGGCGCCGGGGCGCTTCGAAGCGAAAGGCAGTGCCCGGCTGCACGCCGGAGCCCGCGCCATCGCCCAGCCGGTCGAGCCGTTCGGCGATCTGGCCGACCTGCTCGGTCAGGCGCAGGAGGATCAGGCGGTGTTCTTCCGAGAACTCGCGCAGGCGAAGACCGGGGAAGCGCGCCAGGGCCCGGCCGAGGGCAATGACACGCTCCGCCCGGGTGGGGTCGACGAGAATCTGCGGATTGGACTGGTCGAGGCAGGCGAAGACGTCGTCGAGCGCGTCCACCTGCGTCGAGACGATCAGCTGCGCGCCAGCCCGGGCAGCGCGCATGTCGATCCGCGCGAGTGCGGCGAGCACGGCGCCGCTGGCCGTCGGGCAATCGAGCAGGACGACTTCGCCGAGCGGACGCACGCCTTCGTCGAGCAGGTCGGCGAAATCGGCGGTCTGCAGCACACGGAAGCCCGCCGCCACGGCATCGTCGCGCATCTGGCCGCGCAGATGCGGCCGCGCGGCAAAGATCGACAGGCTGGGGGTCAGCCGATCGGGATCGTTGGCGGCGAGATGATCGGGGCTGGCGAGGAAGGCAGATCCGGCTTGCGACATGGCGGTTCGACTCCGAAGTGTCGAACATATATGGAACAAAACAGATCTATGTCAAGAACGATCACGTCGGATCAAATCCAACCCGCCAATTCGCGCCGGGCCAGGGCTTCGAGCAGGCCGACCGCGGCGGCGCCGTCGTTGAGGCAGTCGAGCGCGGCGAAGTCGCTGCCGCCCGCCTCCAGGAACACTTCGCGGCCACGGATGGCGAGCTCTTCGCGCGTCTCGAGGCAGTCGGCCATGAAGCCCGGCGCGGCAATGGCGATGCGCCGGGTGCCCCTGCCCGCCTCGCCGGCAAGCACTGCCTCGGTATAGGGTTCGAGCCATTTCGCCCGCCCGAAGCGCGACTGGAAAGCGACCTCGATGCGCAACCCCGGGAAGTGGGGCGCCAGCGCCTCGGCCAGCAGCCGGGCGGTCTTGCGGCAATGGCAATGGTAGGGATCGCCGAGCTGCAGCGTCCGCTCGGGCATGCCGTGGAAGCTGAGCAGCAGCACTTCGGGAACGAAGGCAAGCCGCCGGAGCTGGCCCGCGAGGTCGTCGGCCAGCGCCGCGACGTAGGCGGGATCGTCGTAGAACGGCGGCAGCGTGCGGATCGCCGGCTGCCAGCGCAGGGCCTTCAGGGCATCGCCGACCGCGTCCATGACCGAGGCGGTGGTGGCGGCCGAATATTGCGGATAGAACGGGGCGACGAGGATCCGTGCGCAGCCCGCGGCCTGCAGCCTTGCCAGCTCGCGCGCGATCGCCGGATTGCCGTAGCGCATCGCCCAGGAAACCGCGGCCGCTTCTCCCAGCCGCTCCTGCAGCTTGCGCGCCTGCGCCGCGGTGATCGCCGCCAGCGGCGAGCCCTCCGCCGTCCAGACCTGGCCGTAGGCATGGGCCGACTTGCGCGGCCGGGTGTTGAGGATGATGCCGTGGAGAATCGGCTTCCACACCAGCCGCGGTATTTCGACCACCCTGCGGTCCGACAGGAACTCCGCGAGGTAGCGGCGCACGGCGGCCGGCGTCGGCGCATCGGGCGTGCCGAGGTTGACGAGCAGCACGCCGATGCCCTTGGCGCCGGGGATTTCGGGATGCTGGGCCGGCTTGGTCATATTTCCTCGGAAAGCAGGGGCAGTCGGCGAAAGCGCAGGCCGACGGCGGAGAACAGGGCATTGGCGATGGCCGGCGGCGCCGCCGCGACGCCGAGCTCGCCGGGATCGGCCGGCGGCGCGTCGCTGGCGATCAGTTCGACATCGATCGACGGGCAATCGGCGAGCAGCGGCAGGCCCAGATCGCCCAGGCGCCCGGTCTGCGGCAGGCCCTCGGCATAGGTGGTGCTCGCGCCGAGCGCCAGCCCCATGCCGAAGACCAGCCCGCCCTCGATCTGCTGGCGGGCGATGTCGGCATCGACGATCCGGCCGATGTCGGCGACGGCGCTGAGGCGGTCGACCCGCACTCCGTCGGTGTCGCGCCGGGCAGTGGCGATCACGGCGATGCGCCCTTCGGCTCCCGGCAGGCCGATGACGTGGCAGGCGAGGCCCTGGCCGCTGCTGGGGCTGCCGCCGTCCCAGTCGGCCAGCGCCGCCACCTTCTGCAGGCAGGCGACGAGGCGGGCGTCGTGGCCGAGCAGGGCGATGCGGTAGGACAAGGGCTCGCGCTTCGCCTTGCGCGCCAGCTCGTCGATGAAGCTTTCGTTGAAGAAGGCGGTGTAGCCGTGGGCATTGCCGCGCATCCGCCCGGTCGGCAGGCCGATCGCCGCGGGGACGTGGTGGATCGCCATGTGCTCGACCGCGTAGGGCGGCCTGGCCCCCTCCATCGCCAGCGGGTCGAACTCGCCTGCGCTCGCGGCCATGGCGCTCATCGCGTCGTCGCCGCCGAACAGCCGCCGCCCGAATTCGCGGCCGGAAGCGGGAACGGCCAGCCTCGCCTTCCAGCCGACGAGGTCGCCTCCCGGGCTGGTCCGCGCCGCCATGACCGCCATGGCCGGGGTGCGCGGCAGGCCGGCGACGTGCTCCTGCCAGCGCGACCAGGTGAGCTGCACCGGCCTGCCGACTGCGCGGGCGATCAGCGCCGCCTCGACGGCGTGCTCGTGCTCCAGTCGCCGGTCGAAGCTGCCGCCGGCCGGCATCGGGTAGAGCACGACGTCGCGCTCGCCCAGCCCCAGCGCCTCGGCCGCGGCGCGGCGGGCGAGCTCGGGCGCCTGGCTGGCGACCCACAGCTCGAGCTTGCCGTCGGCAAGCCGCGCGGTGGCGCTGGCCGTCTCCAGCGTCGCATGCAGCGCCGGCGCCACGTCGTAGCGGATCGCCAGCGAGAAGTGTTCGGCCAGCTGTTCGCCGGGATCGCCGGTCTCGAACAGGACTTCGGCATCGCCCAGCCGCAGCGCCTCGTCGAGCGCGGTCTCGATGCGGTTGCTGTCGGCGCGCTGCCTTGCGGCGAAGCGCGGCGCAACGGCGGCAAGCGCATGCTCGGCCGCCCACCAGGTGTCGGCCACGGCGGCGAGCCAGCGCTTGTTCTCCACCAGCCTGATCAGGCCGCGCGTACCCGCCGCCGCCTTGCGGTCGAAGCTCGCCAGCTCGCTGTCGCCGATCGGGCCGTGGCGGATCGCGGCATAGACCAGGCCGGGCAGGCGGACGTCGCCGGCGAACTGGTAGCTGCCGTCGACTTTCGCAGGCAGGTCGAGCCGCGGATAGCGCAGCGGCGCCCCGGTACGGAGCGCGGCAGGAGCCTCGCCCGGCGGCCGTGCGCGCAGCGGCGGCGGGTTCGGCGGGTCGTAGCCGGCGGCCTCCCCGGCGAGGACACCGAAGCCCAGGCGCTTGTCGCCGTGGCGGATCGCGCCCTTCTCGGCGACGCAATCCTCCCAGTCGACATCCCAGCGATCGGCGGCGGCCATGGCCAGCATTGCCCTGGCGCTCGCCGCCGCGGCGCGGGCCGGCGCCTCGAAAGCGGCGAGCGAGCTGCCGTCCGCAGTCAGCGCGAAGCGGCTGTCGCGCGCGACGCGGCGCAGGATGGCGCCGTCGGGATGCGCGGCGATGCCGGGCAGCACCGGCATCCACAGCTCCGCCCAGCGCGCCGCCAGTGGGAAGTTGGCATAGAGCGGGCTGGCCGGCGCCGGCTCGACCGCGATCCTGGTCCAGTCTGCGCCGAGTTCCTCGGCGACGATGCGCGGGATCAGCGTGGTGATGCCCTGCCCCATCTCGAGCTGCGGCACGGCGACGGCGACCGTGCCGTCGGTCGCGATCTTGATCCAGGCATCGAAGGCGACTTCGTCGCGGCCGGCGGCCAGCGGCAAGGGAAAGCTGCGCGGGCGCAGCATGTAGCCGACGGCAAGGCCGCCGCCGGCCAGAGTCCCGATCAGGATCTGCCGCCGCGACAGCTGCATCAGGCCGCGGCGCTCCCCTGGTTGTCGAGCCAGGTGGCCAGCCGGCGCGCGATCGCGGCGAAGGCTTCGGCCTGCTTCCCCTCGCCGGCGGCCGGCGGAGTGCCGGCATCGCTGTCCTGGCGGATGGCGAGGTCGAGCGGGATGCGGCCGAGGAAGGCGTGGCCCATGCTCCGCGCCGCGGCCTCGGCCCCGCCGCTGCCGAAGGGATCGCTGACCTCGCCGCAATGCGGGCAGGTGTAGCCGGCCATGTTCTCGACCACGCCGATGATGGGCACGTCGCTCTGGCCGAACAGCCCAATCGCCCGCGTCGCGTCCATCAGCGCCAGGTCTTGCGGCGTCGAGACGATAAGCGCGCCGGCGGGTTTGAAACGCTGCAGCATGGTCAGCTGAACGTCGCCGGTGCCGGGCGGCAGGTCGACGACCAGGATCTCGGCATCGCCCCAGTCAGCGTCGATGAGCTGGGCCAGCGCATTGCCGGCCATCGGCCCCCGCCAGGCGATGGCCTGTCCGGGATCGGCGAGGTGGCCCATCGACAGAACCGGCACGCCCCACGGGCTGGGCACGGGATTCAGCTTTTTCTCGGTC
>CAUJJI010000087.1 GCA_963205265.1 Pseudomonadota bacterium | reverse complement strand
GCAGCGGCGTGGTGGAGGGGCACCGGCCTCGTCTCCGAACATCGGTGGGACAGAGGTGCTCCCAACATCCGTTCAGAGTAGCCGCACCTGCCCCTCCACCATGCTGCGCATGGTCCCCCACCCCATCCAGGGGAGGATCTTGTAGCCGCACTCCAGAACCACCCCGGTCCGGGGAGGTTCTTGGGGGCCCATCCTCACCCTATGGCGGAGGAACCGGGAGCTTCGCCCAAGTCACCACGGCCGTGGAGATGCTCGGCGCTCCTGCCCCGCTGCGCGGAAATTCGACCGACGCAGACAAATCCTACAGCTATGTAGCAAATATAACATTCCAACAAATAAGTGGAATTTCAAAGTCATCTACGTATGAATCCCAATATGTCGACAAAAGCGACAATGGGATAGCGGTCCTGCAGATTCGGAAACTCAGGGCTTTGGTGGTGGCAAAGAATATCATAATAGTGGATCTTGATTCCAAGAGGAGAGCAGCGATCGGCTTCATTCTTTCCATTCGAAACATTCATGTAGAACCGTTCGAACATCCGGAAGAACTCGCCAACTCTTGGCGCGGCGCAGATGTCGCGCTGGTCAGCGACGAGGCCGGATTCGTGAAGTCGGTGGCGCGGCTGATGGCTGCGCGGGCCAGCTGGCTGCCG
Source organism: Pseudomonadota bacterium (assembly GCA_963205265.1). GTDB lineage: Bacteria > Pseudomonadota > Alphaproteobacteria > Sphingomonadales > Sphingomonadaceae > Novosphingobium. Next base: position 12,658 of record CAUJJI010000087.1, on the reverse strand, counting down.
CTGGTTGCCTATGCGGCCGAGCCCACTCCCCGCCGCGTCGCCGACGCCGTGCTCGACGGTGCCATCGACTATCTCGAATGGCCCGGCCGGGAAGACGAAGTGATCGAGGTCCTGACCGGCGCGGAGGCACGGGCCCGCACCCAGCCCATGCGCGAGCGGCTGGCGCGCGAGGCCAGCGCCCAGTCGCGGCTGGACGGGCTTTCGCGGCGCGAGCGGCAGGTCCTGGCCTGCGTGGCAGACGGGCTGAACAACCGGCTGATCGGTCGACGGCTCGGCATCAGCGCCCGCACCGTCGAGATCCATCGCGCCCACATCCTCGAGAAGACCGAGGCGCGCGGCACCCCCGAAGTCATCAGGCTGGCGGTCGAGGCCGGCTTCATGCTCGAGAACCACTTCGAGGCCCCGCAGCAGCAGGCCGACGGAGAAGCTCCGGCCCAGGACCCGCGGCAGATCGAAGTCCCGCTCGACGCCTTTCTGTTCGATCCGCGATGAAGCTCTCGTCCGCCGGCGCAGGATGCGCTAGGGCGCGGACATGGCGGAACGATTTGAACGACACCGGCAAGCCTGGACCGCGGCCGAGATTCAGAAGCTGCACACTCTCGCGAAGAAGGGCATGGCGCTGAAGGCCATCGCCAAGGCGCTGACCCGCAGCGAGGAATCGGTGAAGGACCGCGCCAAGGCCGACGGGCTGAGCATCGCGAAACTGCGCTGATGCTGCGGCTTTCCGGACTTTCCCTGCCGCTGGACCACCCGGCGGAAGCACTGCCGACGGCGATCTGCGCGCGTCTGGGCGTCCCGGCCGAAGCGCTGCGCAGCTTCTCGATCTACCGCCGCGGCAACGATGCGCGGCGCCGCAACGCCATCCTGCTGGTCTATACCGTCGACGTCGAACTGGACGACGAGGCCGCGGTCCTGTCGCGCTTTCCCGGCGACAAGGACCTGCGGGCGACGCCCGACATGGCCTATCGCCCGGTCGCCGTCGCCAGCCCGGAGCGATCCTATCCGCGACCCGTCGTGATCGGCGCCGGCCCCTGCGGCCTGTTCGCCGGGCTGATCCTCGCGCAGATGGGCTTCCGCCCGATCATCATCGAGCGCGGCAAGGTGGTGCGCGAGCGGACCAAGGACACCTGGGGCCTGTGGCGCCGCGGTGTGCTCGACCCCGATTCCAACGTCCAGTTCGGCGAAGGCGGCGCCGGCACCTTTTCCGACGGCAAGCTCTATTGCCGGGTCAAGGACCCGCGCTACCTCGGCCGCAAGGTGCTGGAGGAATTCGTCCGCGCCGGTGCGCCCGACGACATCCTGTGGCAGGCGCATCCGCACATCGGCACCTTCCGCCTGGTCACCATGGTCGAGAGCATGCGCCGCACCATCGAGGAACTCGGCGGCGAATACCGCTGGCAGACCCGGGTCGACGACATCGAGCTGGAAGGCGGCGACGGCGGCGGCGACGGCGGCCGGCGGCTGCGCGGGCTGCACCTTGCCGACGGCAGCTTCATGGAAGCCGGCCATGTCGTCCTTGCCGTCGGCCACAGCGCGCGCCCGACGTTCGAGATGCTGCACCGGCGCGGCGTCCACATCGAACCCAAGCCGTTCTCGATCGGCGTCCGCATCGAGCACCCGCAAGGTTGGATCGACCGCGCCCGCTACGGCAAGTGCGCCGGCCACCCGGATCTCGGCGCCGCCGCCTACAGCCTGGCGCACCACTGCGCCGACGGGCGCACCGTCTACAGCTTCTGCATGTGCCCGGGCGGGCGCGTGGTGGCGGCGACGTCGGAGCATGGCCGCGTCGTCACCAACGGCATGAGCCAGTATTCGCGCGCCGAATTCAACGCCAACTCGGGCCTCGTCGTCGCCGTCGATCCCGAGCGCGACTATCCCGGCGGCCCGCTCGCCGGCATCGCCTTCCAGCGCCACTGGGAATCGCTGGCCTACGAGGCGGGCGGCGGCGGCTATGCCGCGCCCGGGCAGAAGGTCGGCGATTTCCTCGCCGGCCGGCCCTCGACCGCGCTGGGCGAAGTCGTCCCCTCCTACAAGCCGGGAGTGACGATGACCGACCTCGCGCATTGCCTGCCCGACTTTGCCGTCGCCGCGATCCGCGAGGCGCTGCCGGTGTTCGGCCGCCAGATCGCCGGCTACGATCATCCCGACGTGGTGATGACCGGCGTCGAGACCCGCACCTCGTCGCCGCTGCGCATCACCCGCGGCACGGACTTCCAGAGCCTCAACACCGCCGGCCTGTTCCCCGCCGGCGAAGGCGCGGGCTATGCCGGCGGCATCCTCTCGGCCGCGATCGACGGCATCAAGGTGGCGGAAGCGGTCGGCCGCAGCCTGGCCGCTGGGTAGGCAGATCCTCCCCCATAGGGGAGGATCGCCACTCTAGCTGTCGAACTCGGCCAGTTGCGGCGCGAGCTGGCCCCAGCTCTTGAACAGGCCCTTCTCGGGCTCGAGCATGCGGTCGATCCACTCGCGGTCGCCCCACGGCGGCTCGGCCAGCGTGGCATTGGGCAGCAGCGCGTGCACCTGCTCGCTGGTGTAGCGCGGATGGTGCGGATCGGACTGGCCGCTGCGGAACACCAGCACCGGCACGGTGATGTCCTGGTAGTCCGACGGCTTGAGCCCGGGGACGGGCGAGCCCGGCTCGGGCAGGAACGTCGCGCCCCAGCGCTGCATCGTCGCGCAGAAGGTCTCGACGTCCTGCGCCAGGATCTTCTCGCGGTTGGCGGGATTGCGGCGGATGAGCTCGGCCATTTCCGGAGTTTCCGCCACGGCCGCCATGCCGCCGATCTTGGCCGGGGTCTGCAGGCTGCCGCAATAGACGCCGACCAGGCCCGACAGGCCGATGGCGTCGCCGGTGATCCACAGGATTGCCAGGCGGCGCACCACCTCGGGATGGCGGTGCGTCGCGATCAGCGACACCCGCGAGCCCGCCGAGCCGCCGATGACCAGTGCCGGCGCCATGTCGAGCTTGCGCAGCAGGCCGACCAGCGTATCGGCGTTGAGGATCGATTCGCTTTCGGCGTCGAAGCAGACGTCGGATTCGCCGCAGTTCGGCCGGTCCCAGATCACCGTGCGGTAGCCGTGCCCGGCGAGTGCCTCGGCCAGGTCCCTGACTCCCGGCGTTTCCTTGGGAAAGCGTCCGCCCGGCGTGATGATCGCGGTCTTGCTGCCGCTGCCGATGATCTCGTAGCCGATGTTGAGGCCGTTCACCTCGATGACTGCCATGTCTGTCCTCTCCTTGTCCTGTTCCCCGCGGTCGATAGCCGGATTATCCCCGGCAGCCCAGGATTCGTTGGGCATCGAGGCCCGTGGCGCGGATGCCGACCGGCTGCAATAAACCCTCGACCTTCCGCACCACCGCACTAAACCTGCCTGCGGGGAGGAAGCAGGGCGAGCCATGACCTTACGCCTGTCGGTGATCCTGGCGCTGGCGCTGATCGTGGCGCTGTTCGCGGTGGCGGCGATCGTCGAATCGCGGGGCGAAGCCTTCGGGCGGCGGCCGCGGCTGCGCCATGGCGCCTATACGCTCGCCCTGGCGGTCTACTGCTCGAGCTGGACCTTCTACGGCGCCGTCGGCACCGCCGCGCGCGAGGGCTGGAGCTACCTGCCGATCTACCTCGGCCCGATTATGCTGCTGCTCGCCGCGCCGGGCTTCCTGGCCCGGCTGACGCGCGCGGTGGCGGAGGAGCGGGCCTCGACCGTGTCCGACTTCATCGCCGCGCGCTTCGGCAGCGACGTCGTCGTCGCCCGCCTGGTCACCTGCATCGCCCTGGCCGGCTCGATACCCTACGTCGCGCTGCAATTGCGTTCGATCGGCAATGCCCTGGCGATCGTCTCGGGGCAGAACGTGGCGGTGCCGGTGATGATCGTCGCGGCGGCGATGCTGGCGCTGTTCGCGGTCCTGTTCGGCGCGCGGCGCTATGAACTGACCGGGCGCAGCGAGGGCCTGGTCTATGCCATCGGCCTGGATTCGCTGCTCAAGCTGCTGGCGCTGGCCGCCGTCGCCGCGCTGGCCGGGGGCCTGCTCCTGCAGGCGGACGGAGACCGTCTGGCGCGGGGCGCGGCGACGCTCGCCATGCAGTTCAGGCCCGAGCACCTGTCGCTGGAAGTGGCGGTGATCGCGCTGATATCGACCATGGCGATCGTCGCCCTGCCGCGGCAGTTCTACATGGGCCTGGTCGAAGCGCGCGAGCCCAGCGACCTGCTGCGCGCCCGCTACGGCCTGGCCGGCTACCTGCTGCTGATGGCCCTGCTGGTCCTGCCCATCGCGCTTGCCGGGACCGCGCTGCTGCCCGCAACGATCGCGCCCGACCTCTACGTGCTGCAGCTGCCGCAAGGCGCCGACAGCGGCTTCGTGCTGGCCGCGGCACTGCTGGGCGGGGTGAGCGCCGCCGCATCGATGGCCATCGTCGATTCGACCGCGCTGGCGACGATGGTGTCGAACGACCTGATCTTCCCGACGCTGGTGCGCGGCCAGGCGACTGCGCGATCGGGCGAGATCGGCCGCCGCATGCTGCGCGTGCGCCAGGCGACGATCCCGGCGATCATGGCGCTGGCGCTGGCCTGGGCGCTGCAGGTCTCGCCGGCCAATTCGCTGGCCTCGATCGGGCTCATCGCCTTCGCCGCGATGGCCCAGTTCACGCCTCACCTGCTGCTCGCGGCTTACGGCGGCGGCCGCGACCACATCGCCGCCCGCGCCAGCCTGGCGACCGGGCTGGCGCTCTGGTTCTATACCCTGGCGCTGCCGCCGATCCTGCCGGCGAGCTGGATGGCCTGGCTGGCCGGCAGCCCGCTCGATCCGCTGCAGCTGTTCGGCATCGGGCGCGCGACGCCGCTGGTCCACGGCGTCCTGTGGAGCCTGGGCGGCAATCTCGCCGCCTATGGCCTGTTCGCCGCGCGCGGCATCGAGCGGCCGGCGCTGCCGCGCTTCCAGCGGGCCGAGCGGCGCGTCGCCGACCTCGGCGACCTCGTCGAGCTGACCGCCAGCTTCGTCGGGGAGGAGCGGGCGCGAGCGGAATTCCCGCAAGCGCGCAAGGGCGTGCCGCTCGACCGCGCCGCCGCCCGCCATGCCCAGGAGCTGATCGCCCGCGTCGTCGGCGCTTCCTCGGCGCGGTCGCTGATCGCCTCGGCGCTCGCCGGCGGGACGATGCGGCTGCCCGAGGTCACCCGGCTGCTCGACGAAGGCGGGCAGAGCCTGCGCTTCTCGCGCCAGCTGCTCGCCGCGACTTTCGAGAACATGGACGCCGGCATCAGCGTCGTCGATTCCGAGCTCAACCTCGTCGCCTGGAACAGCCGCTACGAGGAACTGTTCGACTATCCCCCCGGCATGCTGCGCGTCGGCGCACCGATCGCCGAGCTGATCCGCCACAACGCGCTGCGCGGCGACTTCGGCGGCGGCAATCCCGAAAGCCACGTCGAGAAGCGGCTCAACCACCTGCGGCGCGGGACCGAGCACAGCTTCGAGCGGCGGCGGCCCGACGGGCGCGTGCTCAAGACCGTCGGCGGCCCGATGCCCGGCGGCGGCTACGTGATGAGCTTCACCGACATCACCGAGGAAGCGCGCATCCGCGAGGAGCTGCGCCGGACGCTGGAAGGGCTCGAGCAGCGCGTCGCCGAACGCACCCGGGAGCTGAGCGAGGCCAATCGCCGGCTGGCCGATGCCGATCGCGACAAGACCCGCTTCCTCGCCGCCGCCAGCCACGACCTGTTGCAGCCGCTGCACGCCGCGCGCCTGTTCACCGCCGCGCTGGAGCGCGACGTGGCTTCGGATCTCCATCCGCTGGTCGAGCGCGTCGAAAGCGCGATCGTCGCCGCCGAGGACCTGCTGCGCGCGCTGCTCGACATTTCCAAGCTCGATGCCGGGGGCGTGACCGCGCGGCCCGAGCCGCTGGCACTGGCGCCGTTCCTGTCGGCCCTGGCCGAGAGCTTCCGGCCGATGGCCGAAGGCAAGGGCCTGCGCCTGCGCATCGGGCCGCTGCCGGGGCGAGTCCATACCGACCCCGGCCTGCTGCGCTCGGTCGTGCAGAACTTCCTGAGCAATGCCCTGCGCTACTGCGAGAGCGGCGGCGTGCTGCTCGGCGTGCGGCGGCGCGGCGACCGCCTGCGCATCGACGTGGTCGACACCGGCGTCGGCATCGAGCCCGAGCAGGTCGAGACCGTGTTCGGCGAGTTCACCCGGCTGGGCCAGGTCGAGGTCGAGGGCCTCGGGCTGGGCCTGGCCCTGTCGGAGCGCATCGCCCGGGTGCTGGGCGGCACGATCACCGTCCATTCGACGCCGGGACGCGGCAGCCGCTTCAGCCTCTACCTGCCGGCCATGGCCGAAAGCGGCGACGATGCCCCGCCGGCCGCGGCCGTGGCGCCGCCGGCGACCGCGGCGACGCGGCTCGACGTGCTGGTGGTCGACAACGACCCGCGCATCGTCGAGGCTAGCCTCGCGCTGCTCGAGCGGCTCGGCCACCATGCCGTCGGCGCGTCGGACATCGCCGGCGCCCTGCCCTACAGCCGCCGTGTCGACGCGGTGCTGGCCGACTACCGGCTCGACGACGGCGAGAACGGCCTGGACCTGATCGCGGCAATGCGCGCCGAGGCACCCGGCCTGGCCGCGATCCTCATCACCGCCGACACCGGCGGCGACCTGCGCGAACGTGCCGCGGCAAGCGGGGTTGAGGTGCTGGCCAAGCCGGTCTCGCCCGATGCGATCGCGGCGTTCCTGGCGGGGATCGGGGGGTTCGATCCAGGCGCTGGGGTGTGAGGAGAGGTTTTGGCCCCTCAACCACGCCGTGCCGGGGAGGAACTTAAAGATCCTCCCCTGGAAGGGGATGTGGCATTCGCGTCAGCGAATGACGGAGGGGTGTCAGCGTTTGATCGGAGGGGGACACCCCTCCACCACCGGCTGCGCCGGCGGTCCCCCTCCCCCTATGCGGGAAGATCTGAAACGGACGCCTCAACCCCCGCTGGCGAATGCGGGCTAACCCCGGTTGTCCTCGGCGATCCAGGTGAGGACTATGCCCTTTATCGCCGCCACGAAGGCGAAGGGCTGGTCGACCTGGGGATAGTGGTGGGTGCCGGGGATGACGAAGACCGGCACCTTGCCGTCGTTCATGGCGCCCATCCGCTCCGGCGCGGTCTCGTCGGCGAGGTGGGAGTGCTCGGCGTAAAGCGCGGCGCCGCGGCAGGCGAGGTCCTTCAGTGCCCCGCTCAGCTCGAAGGCGAGGTCGACCGTGGCGATCTGCGCCGTGTCGTGCTTCGAGACCCAGCCGCCTTCGACGGCACGGAACGAATGGGCGGCGATGTGGTCCAGCACGAAGCGGTTGACCACGGGAACCAGCGGGGCCGGAGCCAGGCGGAAGCGGGAGAGCGCCTCCTCCCGCGTCGCATGGACGCGCGCCGGCCGGGGCGCCGGCCGCGGCCCTTCGAGGATGGCGATGGCATGGTCCTGTTCCAGGCGGGCATAGCGCAGACCGTCGACGGCCACCACGCCGAGCAGCCTCCGGCCTTCCGCCAGCGCCGCGCGGACGACCCATTGCGCGCCGGCGCTGTGCCCGACGAGGGTAGGAGGAACCGCGGCGGCGAGCATGCCGGCATCGTCGCAGGCGGCCATGATCTCTGCCGTGATCCAGGCTTGCGAATAGGCCTGGCGACGCCCCGAATCGCCGCAGCCCGATGGGTCGACGGCCAGGACGTGGAACTGATCGGCGAAGAGCGGCGCGACATGGGCGAACCAGTGGGCATGGCCGCCGCTCGGGGGAACGAAGACCAGCCCCGGACGCGCAGGATCGCCCCAGCGCAGGTAATGGATCGGGCAGCCGCCGACGTCGACGAACCGGCTTTCGCCCGGCGTCTCGATCGCCCGCACGAACCAGGCCGGCGGATCGCCGGGGGCTTCGCGCGACACGTCTAGGGCTCCGCCAGATTCTGCTGCTGGTTGGCCGCGGCGGCGGTCTGGTCGCGCGGCACGATGGCATGGGCGCGCACGGTTTCGGCCCGGTTGTCGATACCGTTGATCATCTGCGCGCGCTCGACGTTGCCGGGCGTGCTGACGATCCACACCGGCCCGTTGGCGATGTTTTCCAGGCCCTCGCGCGCGACGGTCTCGGGCGGCTCGGCCAATTCGACCGGCATGCCGAGGCGGGCCATGGCCGGGGTCGCGGTGAAGCCGATGTTGAGATGCAGCACGTCGACTCCCAGCGGCGCCATCTCGCCCCACAGCGCTTCGGAGAAGATCCGGCTGAAGGCCTTCGATCCGGTATAGGCCGCCAGCGTCGGCGATCCCAGGTAGCTGCTCAGCGAGCCGCCCAGGATGATGCCGCCGCGCCCGCGCCCGGCCATCAGCGCGCCGTAGTGGCGCGAGAAGTTGGCCTGGCCCAGCACGTTGATGGCGATGACCGACTGGGTGACCTCCTCGGGCAGCTCGACGAACAGCCCGCGGGTGTCGTTGGCGCCGGCGTTGTAGATCAGCAGGCCGACTTCGATATCGTCGGTCACGGCGCGCACCTTTGCGAGAACGTCGGGCTTGCTGAGGTCGGCGGACAGGACGCGCACTTCGGCGCCCCGGCCGCGCAGCTCGGCGGCGAGTTCGTCGAGCGGACCCTGCTTGCGCGCCACCAGCACCAGCTTGAAGCCGTCGGCCGCGAGCATCCGGGCGAAGGCGGCGCCCACCCCTTCCGATCCGCCGATCACCAGCGCCCAGGGCCCGTACTTTTCGAGATCCATCGCCGTTTCCTTCCCAGCCCGTCCGCGGCCAGCCGACTGTCGGTGCCTTCCGCCCGGCGCCCGAGTCAACCGCCAAGTTATCCGGGCAGGCCGCCGCGACTTGCGCCGCCTGCCCGCCGAAGGACCGGAAACTCCCGGCCGCAAGATTATCCGTTCGGCGGAATCAAGATGTCTTTCGGGGAAGATGACATCTGCGAAATGCGAAAATACACTTCGTGGCATTTCCGCCGACGGCGCAGTCCGACATTGCAAACAACCGTCACACGTGCAGAATATCTGCGGGATGACCGGTCGGCTTCTGGCGACAGCCTAAAACGACCGGGAGGTAAGGGGGGCGGGGCAAGAAATCGGGTCAGTCGCAAGGCGAAAGCTCTCGGTCGAACGGCCGTGGCATTTGATGAAGCGCAAACTTCGTGACTGCGAAGCATTCTATCCTGTTTCGAATCGTATTCAGACGCCCGAGACCCGGCGCTGGGCATTGCCGGGCGGGCCGCGGCGGCCACGACACGATCCTGGAAAGGGCGAGGTTGAAATGATCGACATGTCTTGCAACCCGAGCAAACCTCGCCGCCTGGCGGCCCGCGGTGCCCGCGCCGCATCCGTCGCAACCTTCGCTCTGGCCCTGGCGATCGGCCCGCGGGCCGGGGCGCAGGCAACCGGCGATCTCGCCGCCATGGGCCCGGACCAGATGGTCTTCAGCACCGCCAACATGGACAGGTCGGTGTCGCCGGCGATCGATTTCTACCGCTACGCCGCGGGCGGCTGGCTGAACCGCATCGAGCGGCCCGAACGCCACGGCGGCTACGGCTTCTTCGAAATCGTCGCCGATCGCGTCCAGGAGCAGATGGGCCGGGTGCTCGAGCGTTCGCGGCGCGAGGCCGCCACTGCGGCAAAGGGCAGCCCCACCCAGCAGGTCGGCATGTTCTATAACGCCTACATGGACCTCGACGCGCGCAAGGCGGCCGGCATGGCGCCGATCAAGCCGTTCCTCGACCGGGTCGACACCATCCGCGACATGAACGGGCTGGCCCGGTTCATGGCGGATTCGGCGCGCGACGGCGGGCCGATGCTGTTCCTCCAGGTCGGCCCCGACATCGATCTCGCCGACAGCAAGGTCAACGTCCTCTACGTCAACGCGGGCACGCTGGGCCTGCCCGACGACTTCGAGGACGTGTTCGAGGAAGCCGACGGCGGGCCGCGCATCGGCGGCTACCGCACCTACCTGATCGAGACGCTGAAGCTGGCCGGGACCGCTCCGGCCGAAGCGGCGCGCATCGCCGACCTTTCGATCCGGATCGACCGCGCGCTGCACGCGGCCAAGCTGCCCCCGGCCGAATCGCACGATCCCAGCAAGATCTACAACGTGACGACGCTGGCCAAGCTGCAGCCGCAGGTTCCGCAACTCGATCTTGGCCTGCTGCTGCAGTCGCTGCAGTTCGGCTCGCCCGACCGGCTGATCCTGACCGAACCGCGCTACCTGCCGGCGCTTTCGTCACTGCTGGCCGGACTGTCGATGCAGGACATCCGCGACTATGCGCGGCTGCGCACGATCCTTGCCTATGCGCCGTACCTGAGCCCGGATTTCGATGCGCCGCTGCTCGGGCTGAACAAGGCTCTGCTGGGTGTCGGCGTGCTTCCGTCGCTCGAGGAACGCGCGCTCGAGACCATCAAGTCCCAGCTCGGCCACCCGGTCAGCAAGCTTTACACCGACAATTATTTCCCGGACGACACTCGCCGCCAGGCCAGCGAGATGGTGGGGCTGATCAAGGGCGCCTTCGTCCAGCGCATGCCGGGCCGGACCTGGCTGTCCGACGAGACCCGCAAGTCGGCGATCGCCAAGCTCGACGCGCTATCGTTCAGGATCGGCTATCCCGACACCTGGACCGACTATTCGGGTGTCGAGGTCACCAACGACCTCGTCGGATCGGTGACCGCCATCTCGCGCTTCAATTACGAGCGCATGCGCGCGCGCATCGGCAAGCCGGCGGTGTACGAATACTTCAGCGATTCCAAGACTTTGCCCATGGTGGTCAATGCCGGCTACAACCCCACGGTCAACGGCTTCGAAGTGCCGGCCGCGATCATCCAGCCGCCGATGTACGACGCCAAGATGGATCCCGCCGTGAACTTCTGCCGCATGGGGGCGGTCCTCGGCCATGAGATGACTCACGGCTTCGACTGGACCGGCAAGCAGTACGACCAGGACGGAAATCTGCGCAACTGGTGGAAGCCGTCCGACGGTGCGGCCTTCGATGGCCTGGCCGGCAGCCTGATCGCCCAGGCCAACCGCTTCGAATACCTGCCGGGCCAGATCAACGCCAGCGGCGCGCAGCAGGTGGGCGAGAACATGGCCGATCTCGGCGGCATCACGCTCGCCCACGTCGCGCTGCGCAGCTACCTGGCGCAACACCCGGAAAAGGACGTGGTGATCGACGGCCTCAACCAGGACCAGCGCTGCTTCCTCGCCTGGGCGCAGCTGTGGGCATGGAAAGGCCGTGAAGAGGTTCTGCGCTCGCAGGTCGCCCGCGATGCGCATCCGCCGAACGCCTACCGTGCAGTCGCTCCGCTGCGGCATGTCGATGCGTTCTATACGGCCTTCGGCATCAAGCCGGGGGACCCGATGTGGCTGCCGCCCGAGCAGCGCGTGCGCGCCTGGTGACGATGGCCTTGCGCTGCGTGGTATCGCCTTGATCACCTGTTCGTCCGACCGACCAGTTCCGCAGCCGGCGGTCCCGGCCGGTCGATGGCATGGTTCCAGCAGAGGGAGATGACGGTGCGCCGATCGGTAACCAGGTGGGCGATCAGCCCGATCTTCGTGCTCGCTGCCTGCCAGGGCGGCCCGCCGGCCGGCGACGCGGCCGCTTCCGCAGCGGCGCCGAACTGGCCGGCATCGCTCAGGATCGTGGGCGACGGCTTCCCCAATCCCGGCGACGCCTGCCGCAAGATCGGCGAGACCGAGGCGACCGTGAATTTCCTTGACGACAGCGCCACCTTGGCGGGCTGCCTTTCGGCGCAGGACGCCGCCGCCCTGGGCGGGAAGGTCGTCGCGACCGTCGACGGCGTGACGCTGGTGTCGGTCCCTGCCGGGTCAGCCTCGCCCGGCGACGGAGACGGGCAGGGCGATGCGAAAGTCGCAGGCACCAAGTACGACGCGACGGCGCAAGTCCATTGCTCGGGCTACAAGGGCGCCGGCCCAGGCCTGTGCGATGCCGGCGTCGTCCGCGGCGAGGAAACCGGGCCCTATGTCGAGGTCAGGCTTGCCGACGGCACCCAGCGGATCATCTTCTTCGAGAAGTCGGGCAAGTTCCTGTCGTTCTCCACCGCGCAGTCCGACGGCACGGCGGCGATGAAGATCGGCTCGAAGCGCGAAGGCGATACCACCATCGCCATGATCGGCACCGAGCGATACGAGATCCCGGACGCCTTCGTCCAGGGCGACTGACCGAACCGATCGCGAGGGGCAAGTGCAAATGGACTTCATGAAGCTGCTCAAATCGTTCGAGGAGCTGCTTTACGAAGTCATGGTCATGCTCGTGTTCTTTCCCAGGACGCTGTACCTGACCTTTCGCCACCCGCAGCGCATGATGGACTACGCCGATACCGAGCTCGGCGACGTCATGTCCGAACAGTACGACGATACGCTGAGCCCGCCGCTGTTCCTGATGATCTGCCTGGCCATCAGCCATGCGATCGGGCGGCTGGCGGGGCCGTCGGACGTCAGGACGCTGCCCGCCCTGCTGCAGAGCCCGGAAAACCTGCTGCTGGCAAACGTCTTCGCCTTCAGCCTGTTTCCGCTGCTGATGTCGCTGCGCCTGCTCGGCCGGCTTGGAATACCGCTGAACCGTTCGACCTTGCGCCCGCCGTTCTACAGCCAGTGCTTCGTCACCGCGCCGACCGCCATGGTCGTCGGCCTCAGCATGTCGGTGCCGAAGCTGTTCGGCAGCACCAG
>CAUJJI010000086.1 GCA_963205265.1 Pseudomonadota bacterium | reverse complement strand
GCTGCAGATCGTCGGCGGCCGCAAGGAGAAGATCCGCCCCGGCGACGTGCTGGGCGCGCTGACCAAGGACATGGGCTTCGCCGGCACGCAGATCGGCAAGATCAACGTCAACGAGTTCTCCACCTACGTGGCGGTGGAGGCCGGCATCGCGGCCGAGGCGCTGAAGCGCCTGTCGGCCGGCAAGGTGAAGGGGCGCAGCGTGAAGGTGAGGCTGCTGGACGACTGAGCCGCTGCCGCGAGCCTACAGATCCAGGTCCACCCAGACGGCCGCGTGGTCCGAGGCGACTTGCCGAGGCAGGGTCAGCTCCGGGTAGACCTCCCATTTCACCGGCCTGACGCCGGGCCACATGCCCTTGCGCCAGACGCCGCCGCCCTTCACGCTCGCCCAGGCCGCCGGCGACAGCAGGATGTAGTCGATCTTGTTCGACGCGGTGCATGAGCCGAACGTGCCCGGGTGTCCGCCGTCGTCGAACGCGGCATGCGTGAAGACGTCCCGAAGATCGGTGTCGCGGAGCAGGGGCTGAAGCGCGTCGCTTCCGGGCGTGTCGTTGAAGTCCCCGACGACCGCGACGAGATCCTCGCCATCCGAGCGCTTGCCTTCGTAGATGGACTTGATGCGCTGCGCCTGGGCGCGCCGGCGGGCATTGGAGTCCTTCGCCGAACCGAAGCCCTTGCTCTTCAGGTGATTGGGAAGGATCCAGAGCACCCGTCCGTCGGCCAGGCCGATCCCGTATTCCGGGCAATCGCGGGAGAAGATCCGGTTGCCCTTCGCATCACGATCGTCGACGTGGCTGCGCATGGGGCCGATCTGATACGGCGGGCGCGTCAGCAGGCCGACATCGATGCCACGCGGGTCGTTCCCGTCGATGAGCATCACGCCGGGAAACGGCGCGCCGCCCAGGCCCCGGATGATCTCGTCGTTGAAGGCGGCGAGCGCCGGCCGGCTCTCCGCCTCGACCACGGCCAGGACGTCGGCCTCGATGTCCATCATGACCCGCGCCGTGTTGCGCATGGCTTCGTCGTCGACCGGCTTCTCGATCAGTTCCAGCGAACCCGACCAGTCCGCGCGCCCGTTGGCGACGATCTCCACGGGGCCCGCCTTGGGCCGCTTGAGCAGGTCGCCCCGGTTCTGCCGAAGCCTCACGAACGGCCCCTCGTCCGACTTGGCCAGGCCGAGGCTCGTGAGCAGTTCGACCATGCGCGACTTGCGAGCCGCGGTGTAGTTGATCTCGCCGAGAAGCGCGCTCAGCCGTGCGAACTTGTCGAGCACGGGCTTTCCTTCTGCCCAGGTGTCCAGGTTCATGGCCTTGGCGCGATCGAAGAGATTCTCGACGTTGAAGGTGGCGAGTCGCATGTCGGTCCCCTGGGTTCAGAAGCGATTCAGGTCATTCGAGGTCACAGCGGACCGACAGCGTCACGCTGGCGGCCAGTTCCTTCAGCGCCGGCTCCGCGGCGCACGCCAGCAGCCCCTCGGCGAGCAGATCGCTGCGGTGCGTGCTGCGTCCGGCGTAGTCGAAATGCGTCTCGACGATCTGCTCGGGCTTGATCTTCGCGAGGAACTTCGGGTAGCGGCTGCGCACCTTCTGCAGGATGTCGTTCTCCTGGAACACCGCCAGCCGCCGGGCCGGCTTGTTCTGGTTCTGCATGCCATCGAAGACCCGCGGCGAGGTGTTGAAGACCACCGCGTCCACGCCCTCCCAGAACGAAACCGACAGGGCCAGCCCGCCGCCGAGCGAGTGCCCGGTCACCGTCACGGCCCGCTCGGGATGAGCCTTCATGTACTCGCGCACATGCTTCTTGGCGCTCTTGTACGGGATGGAAATGCCCACCGCCACGTTGCCGGCGAACCAGTCGATCTTCTCCTTCGTGCCCTTGAAGGCGAAGACGGTGCGCTGCGAGTTCGAGTCTTCCCAGATGTCGAACTGCAGGTTGGAGAACACGTCGCCGACGGGCGTCTTCGGCTGGTAGGAGTTGCGGCCTTCGGCCACCGACCCACCTTGCAGATCGACCTTCTTCCAGCCCAGGCGGTCGAGCTCGAAGCGGGTCTTGCCGGGATCGTCGGCATAGGCGTTGGAGGCCATCATCGAATACAGCGCCACCTCGTTCGCGAGCGCCCGCGTCAGCGGCCGGGCCACATCGGCCTGCGCAGGGGCGGCCAGCGCGGCCAGGGCGACGCACCAGGCTTTCGACATCTTCTTCATGGCTGCCTCGCGAAGGCGGATCCCTTCTTGTCCTTGAAATAGCGCACCGACAACCTGCAGGCCATGATGTTCATGGCGTGCTGGCGCAGCGCACTGCCGTGGCTGAGATCGACGCCCTGGCACAGTGCGACCGGACCGCCTTCGGAGCCCCACTCGGGGCCGGAGAAGCACGGCGCGATCTCCGTCAGCGCATCGCCCATTTCGTGCAGGAAGAACATGCTCGGCGATTCGCTCGGAAGGGGCGTCCCGGGAGCGACGCAGAACTCGCCCGGATCCTGCCGGCGCCCCTGCGTGAAGCGTTCGCGCGCGGCCAGGGGAAAGAGCGTGTGTCCCCCGTCGACCGGCGAAGGATTGAAGCCGACCACCCGTGTCGCTTCGGGGACACGCAGGTACGCGTAGCGGGCCAGTCCTGCCCCGAGCGAGTGGCCGACCATGGTGATGAGCGGCAGTTCGATGGCGTCGCTGCGCGGTGGCGGGCCCACCCCCGCCCGCGCCTGGCCGAGTTGCCATTCGTAGCGAAGGAACTCGATCATGTAGATCTGCTCGACGATGCGCCGCGCGCTGGCCTCGGCCTGCTTGTAGTGATCCCAGAAGCCGGGCAGCAGGGCCGTGATGGGTCGCAGGTTCGAGAACCATCCGCCGTAGCCGGCGGTGCCGCGGAACACGAGGGCATATTCCTGCTGGCCCACGGCGACCGGGTCCTTGCGGATGCGGCGCCAGACCTCGATCGCGAAATCCGGAACGAAGATGCGCCACTCCCGGGTGAAGGCGTACTTCTCGAGTTCCCGGGCCCGTTCCCAACCAAACTCTCGTGCTGCCTCCTTGATCGGCACCTTGGGCCTGGCGCTCGATCGGTCGTCGCACTGCGAATCCTGCTGCGGAACCGCATCCTCGAACCCTTCGTCTCCGGCGTTGAAGATCTCCTTGACCTTGTCCGGCTCGCGGATCTCGCCCAGGCAAGGCTGCGAAGCCTGGCACTGCTGCGTACGCGCCCGGGTGTACAGGCTGCTCACTTCCTCCCGCGTGATGCCCTTCCCGTTCGTGATCCTCTGGATCAGATCGTCGTTGACCACCAGCTGCAGACGCTCGATCGCCGCGCCCCGCGTCCGGTAGACGTCGGCCGCCAGGGCGGCATACGGCAGATAGAACCCGGCGATGCACTGGCCATCGGGTTGCGGCGGCGTTGGCTCCTGCGGCGATTGACCTACGTGAAGCGTGCTGCATGCCGTCAGCAACCCGACGACGAAGGCGAGGTTCACCGCGCGAATCGATCGAGAACGTTCCATCCCAGCCTCCCCAGGCTTCATGCTGATGCGGACGCCATGCGAGCGCATTGATCCGGTGCAATGAGACTGCCTGCAGCAGAATGCGGGCGCATCCCCAGACCGAACCATGTCCCGACCGATCTGCGCCGCGGCCGCCGCCGTGGCAATCGCCCTCCTGCTGGCAGGCTGTGCCGTGCCGGGCCGCATGGCCGAGCCGGCCGGCATGGGCCCTACCGAGGCACGCGAGGCGATCGTGCGCCTGCTGCCAGCGGGCACGGACGACCGCGCCGGCTGGGCCGCCGACATCCACGCTGCGCTGTCGACGCTGGAACTGCCGTCGACGCCGGCGAACTTGTGCGCCGTGCTGGCCGTGACCGAGCAGGAATCGGGCTTTCGCGCCGACCCGGCGGTGCCGGGCCTCGGTGCCATCGCGCGCAAGGAAATCGAGCGCCGCGCCGACGAGGCCGGCGTGCCCAGGCTCGCGCTGCGCGCCGCGCTCGCACTGAACTCGCCCGACGGCCGCAGTTACGCCGAGCGCATCGACGCGGTGAAGACCGAGCGGCAGCTCAGCGAGATCTTCGAGAACTTCATCGGCATGGTGCCGCTGGGCAAGACCTTCTTCGAGAGCCGCAACCCGGTGCGCACCGGCGGTCCGATGCAGGTGAGCATCGCCTTTGCCGAAGCGCAGGCCAAGGCGCGGCCCTACCCCTACCCGGTGCGCGAGTCGATCCGGCGCGAGGTGTTCACGCGCCGTGGCGGCCTGTACTTCGGCGCGGCGCACCTGCTCGCCTACGACGCGCCCTACGACCAGCCGATCTACCGCTTCGCCGACTTCAATGCCGGCCGCCTGGCCAGCCGCAACGCCGCCTTCCAGAACGCGCTGGCCGTGGCCTCCGGGCTGCCGTTGGCGCTCGACGGCGACCTGCTGCCGCGAGGCAGCGGGGCCCCGCGCGGCGAGACCGAGCGTGCCGCCGGAACGATGGCTGGCCGGCTCGGCCTGGGCGAGCCGGCGATCCGGCGCGACCTCGAGAAGGGCGAAGACGCCGACTTCGCGAACACCGCGCTCTACGAGCGCGTCTTCGCCTATGCCGAGCGGCTGGACAAGCGAGCACTGCCGCGCGCCGTGCTGCCGCGCATCGACCTGCACAGCCCGAAGTTCACGCGCAAGCTGACCACCGAGTGGTTCGCCCGGCGCGTCGACGAGCGCCACCGCCGCTGCCTGGATCGCATCGGAGCGCCGCGCGTCGACTGAGATCTCACGCCCTGCGCCCTCAAGTCGCCGCCGCGCCGGCCGATCTAGACAGGTGTAG
>CAUJJI010000085.1 GCA_963205265.1 Pseudomonadota bacterium | reverse complement strand
CTTGACCCGGGACCGCTGTGATCCTGGCCGGACGTTCCATCGACGAGGCCAGCGGTCCCGGGTCAAGCCCGGGACGACGAAGGACCCGCAACGGCGAAAGCCCCCCGGCCGCGCAAACCTCACCCGCGCTGGAAGATCTGGCCGCTGTCGAAGCTCGCGATGCGCCAGTGGCCGTCGGCTTCGCGGCGGCATTCCATGCGGACGTCGGCCACGGCCAGCGGGTCGCAGTAGCCGACGAACGGCGGTTCGCCGACCTTGGCGAAGAACAGCAGCAGGAAGCCGACCTTGGCATGGTCCGCGGCGGTGAAGCTGACGCGGTAGTTGCCGTGGACGTGGCGCATCACCGGCGCGCCGCCGGCGGCCTGGAGGCGGTCCCAGCGTTCGCTGTAGAACTTCGCCGTCGCCGCCAGCCCTTCGCGCCATTCGCCGCCGACGAAGTAGCGGCAGTCCTGGGTCAGGACATCGGCCGTGGCGATCTTGAGGCCGCTGTTCTGGTCGAGCTCGTCGCCCCACTCGTTGATCACTTGCTGGATCGCGGCCACTGCCGCCGCTTCGTCTGCACTGAACCTGGCCACGCCTGCTCTCCCTCCGCTGCCTGTTGCGCACAGACCCATATGCGCTTCGCCCGCCGCCGCCAAGGCGGAGGGAGCCCGCGCGGGCGATCTATGGCGCGGTCTTGGCGATCGGGCGATAGCGGAGGCTGGCGGTGCCGTTGGCAGGCACCGTCGTGCGCCAGACACGCTTGCCCGGCTTGTCGGCGAGCTTGCCCCGGATGGAGAGCTCGCGGGCGAGATCGGCCGGAAAATCGGCCTCGAACGTCACCGCGAAGGGATTGGCATTACGAACGGTCAGGATGCGGTCGGGAAGGTTGGCGAAGGTCCCGCCCTCCAGCGCGACGGTGACGCCGTTGGCCGCGCCGAATGTCAGCTCGACTTCCTCGCCGACGGCCTTGTCGGGCGTGGTCGCCTCGCCGCGGTAAAGCCTGCCGACGGCGCCGTGCTGGAACACGATCGCCTTGCCCGCGGGCAATGCCTCGCCGAGCCCGTCCTGCTTGCGGTTGCGGAAGCGGAACAGCGCCATCGCCGCCTCGACCCGGTCGGGGCTGTCGATCCGCAGGCGGTAGAGCAGTTCGCCGGCGATGCGGTCCCTGGCCATGAAGGCCACCTGCTTCTGCGATCGCGCGGCGACGGTGACCGGGACGGGGATGCGGTAGAGCTTGAGGTCGCCGAGGTTCTCGGCGCTCGCCTTCACCGCCAGGCGGACTTCGGAATCGTCAAACGCCTCGCTGCGCCGCTGGGACGTCACGATGATCTCGCTGGGGGCCATGGCCATCGCCATGGGCGGGGGCGGGGGCGGCTGGGCCTTCATCACCTCGTGAGTGCGGCCCGCGGGCCAGCAGGCGCTGCCGCGATCGAGCCGCGCCGCCGCGTTGGCGAGGTCGCGCCCCGTGGTGTCGCGCGTCGTCTGCGACCGGGCGATGCGCCCGCCGACCGCGGCGGCCGTGGCCTCGGGAAAGCTGGTGTCGTCACCGCTGGCCATGGTCATCCAGCCGAGCAGCGACATCGCCTTGCCGTCGGGTGCCAGCGTCGCGACATAGGTCGCGTCCCAGTCGAAGCCGGTGGCGATGTAGGCGAGCGTGACGGTCATCGTCCCGCCGGGCTGGTCTTTCGTCAGCATCGACAGCACCGGCTTTGCCGAAAGCTGCGACGGGGCGTGCGGGTAGATCAGCGTCTGGCTGAGCCCGGTGCAGTAGAGCGCCTCGACCCCGCGCGGGGTGGTCGCCACTAGCCGGTCGCCAGCGGAGCGGATCGTCGCGGGCTCCTCGACCGTCTTGCCGGTCGCAGGATCGGTCCGGCGCAGGATCACGCGCTGGCCGGTGAAGGCGTCGACCAGCCCCCGCTGCGACAGCAGTGCCGCGTCCCGGTTACGCTCGCGCGGGGAGGCGCCGAACAGGATCGCCGACTGCGGGACGATGCCGCTGGCGACGCCCTCGAAGCGCACGGTCACTTCGCCCGGCGGCAGCGTGACTGTGCGCGTCTCGGCGATCAGCGCGAAGGACGAGGGCCAGTGCCGGCTGATCTCGCCGAGGCTGCGGTCGGGGTCGCGGTAGATCGTGACCGCCAGCTTGTCGGCTTTGGTCGAGGTGACGACGGGCGGGTCGGCCAGGGCGGGGGTGGCGAGGAGGAGGGCGAGCCAAAATCCTCCCCGGAACGGGGAGGGGGACCGCGACGCCGCAGGCGGCGTGGTGGAGGGGGCCATCCCCGCGAACCCGCGCCGGTTCCGTCGACGCCAACCGCGCCAGGCCAACAATCCAGCGCCGCGCCAGGATGAGGGCCCCCTCCACCATGCTGCGCATGGTCCCCCTCCCCGTGCCGGGGAGGATTTGGCGACCTTGCTCATCACCTACCAGGGCGTCAGGAAGGTGACGGTCAGCTCGGTCGTGCCGTTGGCGGCGACGGGGACGTCCCAGCGGCGTTGGTCGGCGCTGTCCTGCACGCCCTGGATGCTTTCCTGCGGCACCCGCAGCTCGCGCCACCACCACCACTGGTTGAGGCCCGACTGGATCACGTCGACGCTGACCGGCACCGGGCGGGCATTGGTGACGATGTAGCGCATCTGCGTGCGGTAGTAGGTCTTGGGCCGCTCGGCATAGGCCTCGGCAGTGCTGCCGTCGGGATAGGTCACTTTCCAGCGCGCATACTTCTCCCACTCGTCGAGCGTGATCACGTCGCGCTTTTCGACGAGGGCGCGGACCTTGACGTCGAAGGCGTCGCCGGTGCGTAGCGCGAGCGCCGATCCGCCCGGCGTGTGCGGAATCCCGCTTTCGCCGACGAACTGCGCCTGGCCGCGGGCATCGCGCATGTAGACGCGCACCGTGCCCGCGGGCAGCGCCTCGCCGATGCCGGCGGCGCGTGCGTTGGAGAACTTGAGCACCGAGGACGCGCTGCGCGCTTCTTCGTCGTTGCCGAGCCAGTGGTTGCGGTACTCGTAGCCCTTGCGCGCCGGGACGCTCGAGACCTCGAGGAAGCTGACCTGCTTGGTCTGGGCATTGGCAATCGTCGTCCGCCCCTCGATCGGATAGACGTGCAGGTCGCCGACCTGCTGGCCGCCGCCGCTCTCGGTCCCGGGCACGTTGCCGCGCGGGCGCTGGGGCCGGCCGCCGTAATACTGCGGCTGCTGGACCTGGCCGACGTCGCCGGCGACGAGCAGGGCGCGGGCCTTGGCGAAAGTGGTGCCGGTGGTGTTGGTCAGCGTGATCCAGCCCTGGACGTCGATCCGGCCCGCCTGCTCGTCGAACAGCGCGACATAGTCGGCGTTCCAGCCCATGCCGGGAGTCAGGTAGCTCAGCGTCAGGGGCCGCGTGCCGCCGCGCTGCGCCTCGACCGAGACGCTCAGCGTCGGGCGGGCGCGCAGGTTCGGCGGGATTGCGTCGAAGATCACGCGCACCGGCAGGCCGTCGTCGCGCAGGATCTCGATGCGCTCGCCGATCTTGAGTACGACCCCGCCGTTCGCGGCGAGCACGGTGGCGCGCTCGCGCGTTTCGGCGCCGGTCGCGGGATTGGTGCGCAGCAGCGTGATCGTCTGGCCGACCGCCTTCTCCATCAGCGCCGAGGGCGAGAGCAGGTCGTAGTCGAAATTCTGCTCGACGATGCCGAAGCCGTCGCCGGTCAGCGTCACCGTCTCGGGCCGGATCTGCGCCGAGACGTCCGGAAATTCCTGGCGCGAGCGGCCGGGCGGCAGGCTCACCTGGCGGACGTCCTGCACCAGCGCGAGGTTGTTGTTGTAGATCGTGACCGAAAGGTCGCCTTGCCCGTTGTCCGGTGCGGCCAGCGCCGGCCATGTGAGGAGACCCGCCGCGAACGCCAGTCCTTGCAGCCGCATGAACAGCCCCTTCCGTATAATTCCCGACTGCGGGGTAGGCGCCATGTCCTTACCAGCGGATGAACTCGCCAGAAATTTCGGAAGCCGGGCTTGTGTTGCCGAAGTGCAACACTATCTCGGTCCCGACAGGAGGCACGAAGGCTCATGAATCTCGAAAAGTTCACCGACCGCGCCAAGGGATTTCTGCAGGCCGCCCAGACGGTTGCGATCCGGCTCAGCCACCAGCGCATCAGCCCCGAACATATCCTCAAGGCCCTGCTCGAGGACAAGGAAGGCATGGCCTCCGGGCTGATCCAGCGCGCCGGGGGCAACCCGCAGTTCGCCGTGCAGGAAGTCGACAAGGCGCTGGCCAAGCAGCCGTCGGTGTCCGGCGGCGGCGCGCAGCAGACGCCGGGGCTCGACAACGATGCGGTACGCGTGCTCGACCAGGCCGAACAGATCGCCCAGAAGTCGAACGACAGCTTCGTCACGGTCGAGCGGCTGCTGGTCGCGCTGGCGCTGGCGACGACGACCGCGGCCGGCCAGGCGCTGAAGGCGGCCAACGTCACGCCGCAGGCGCTCGAAGCGGTGATCACCGAGCTGCGCGGCGGCCGCACCGCCGATTCCACCTCTGCCGAGGAAAGCTACGAGGCGCTCAAGAAATATGCCCGCAACCTGACCGAGGCGGCGCGCGAGGGCAAGCTCGACCCGGTCATCGGCCGCGACGAGGAGATCCGCCGCACCGTCCAGATCCTCGCCCGCCGGACCAAGAACAACCCGGCGCTGATCGGCGAGCCCGGCGTCGGCAAGACCGCCATCGCCGAGGGCCTGGCGCTGCGCATCGCCAACGGCGACGTGCCCGACAGCCTCAAGGACCGCCGCCTCATGGCGCTCGACATGGGTTCGCTCATCGCCGGCGCCAAGTATCGCGGCGAGTTCGAGGAACGGCTCAAGGCCGTGCTCGACGAGGTGAAGGGCGCCGAGGGCGACATCATCCTGTTCATCGACGAGATGCACACGCTGATCGGCGCGGGCAAGAGCGAGGGGGCGATGGACGCGTCGAACCTCCTGAAGCCCGCCCTGGCTCGCGGCGAGCTGCACTGCATCGGCGCGACCACGCTCGACGAGTACCAGAAGTACGTCGAGAAGGATCCGGCGCTGCAGCGGCGCTTCCAGCCGGTCTTCGTCGGCGAGCCGACGGTCGAGGACACGATCTCGATCCTGCGCGGCATCAAGGAAAAGTACGAGCTGCACCACGGCGTGCGCATTGCCGACAACGCGATCGTCGCCGCGGCGACGCTGTCGAACCGCTACATCGCCGACCGCTTCCTGCCCGACAAGGCGATCGACCTGATGGACGAGGCCGCCAGCCGCATCCGCATGGAAGTGGAAAGCAAGCCCGAGGAGATCGAGAACCTCGACCGCCGGATCATCCAGCTCAAGATCGAGGAGATGGCGCTGGCCAAGGAGACCGACCAGGCTTCCAAGGACCGCCTCGCCAGCCTGCGCGACGAGCTGGCCAATCTCGAGCAGCAGTCGGCCGAGCTGACCACCCGCTGGCAGAACGAGCGCGACAAGATCGCGTCGGAAGGCAAGATCAAGGAACAGCTCGACGCCGCGCGCAACGAGCTCGAGCAGGCGCAGCGCCAGGGCGACTATGCCAAGGCCGGCGAGCTGACCTACGGCCGCATCCCCGAGCTCGAGAAGCAGCTTGCCGATGCCCAGGGCCAGGCCGGCAATGCGCTGCTGCGCGAGGAAGTGACCAGCGAGGACATCGCCGCCGTCGTCAGCCGCTGGACCGGCATCCCGGTCGACCGGATGATGGAAGGCGAGCGCGAGAAGCTGCTCAAGATGGAGGACGTGCTCGGCGAGCGCGTGATCGGCCAGAAGGACGCGGTGCTCGCGGTGTCCAAGGCAGTGCGGCGTGCACGCGCCGGGCTGCAGGACCCGAACCGTCCGCTCGGCTCGTTCCTGTTCCTCGGCCCCACCGGCGTCGGCAAGACCGAGCTGACCAAGGCGCTCGCCGGCTTCCTGTTCGACGACGACGGCGCCATGGTCCGCATCGACATGTCGGAATTCATGGAGAAGCACTCGGTCGCCCGCCTGATCGGCGCGCCTCCGGGCTATGTCGGCTACGAGGAAGGCGGCGTGCTGACCGAGGCGGTGCGGCGCCGGCCTTACCAGGTCGTGCTGTTCGACGAAGTCGAGAAGGCGCACTCCGACGTGTTCAACGTGCTGCTGCAGGTGCTCGACGACGGGCGGCTGACCGACGGGCAGGGCAGGGTGGTGGACTTCACCAACACCCTGATCATCCTGACCTCGAATCTCGGCAGCCAGTACCTCGCCCAGCTCGACGAGGACGAGGACGTCGAAAAGGTCGAGCCGCAGGTGATGGAAATCGTCCGCGGCCACTTCCGGCCCGAATTCCTCAACCGCCTCGACGAGATCATCCTGTTCCACCGGCTCGGCCACCAGCACATGGCGCCGATCGTCGAGATCCAGGTCGCGCGCGTGGCGAAGCTGCTCAAGGACCGCAAGATCACGATCGACCTCACCGACGCGGCCAAGCGCTGGCTGGGCCGGGTGGGCTACGACCCGGTCTACGGCGCGCGGCCGCTCAAGCGGGCGGTGCAGCGCTACCTGCAGGACCCGCTGGCCGAGAAACTGCTCGCCGGCGAGATCCCCGACGGCTCGACCGTGCAGGTCGACGAGGGCGATGGGGCGCTGAACATCGTGGTGGGATGAGCCCCGTTCGCAAGAATGCGTCGTCCGGAACCTAGCGTCGTCCCGGACGTGATCCGGGACCGCTGGCCGCGTCGACGGGCCGTCCTGCCCGGCCGCCAGCGGTCCCGGGTCGAGCCCGGGACGACGGCCGATCACGGCCGACGAATATTGCGTCATCCCGGCGAAAGCCGGGATCGCTCTCCCCTGGCAGACCCGACACTCAAACACCTTTCCTACAGGTCCCCTTTTGTTCTAGGCCGAGTCGCATGACACAGACTCGCCTCACTCGCCGCGCGGCCCTGGCCGGGGCCGCCGCGCTCGCTTTCGCGCCGCCTGCCATGGCCTGCCCGAGCCGGCCGCCGCTGTGGTTCGACGGGCTCAGCTTCCTGCCCGACGAACTCTACACGATCGACCAGACCGGGCTGGGCGGGATGATCTGCGACGTCTCGGAAATCCGGGAGATCCGCGACGCCAACCGCACGCCGCGCTACCTGCGCGACTACGAGACCAATCTCGCCGCGCTCGACAAGGCGGTGGCGCGGCTCGACGGCGATCCGCATGCCTTCGTCGCCTTGAAAGGCAGCGATATCGACATCTGCCGCGGCTGCGCGACTTTCCTGCAGTTCCAGTCGTGCGAGCCGGTCGGCACCGATCTATCGCGCCTGGCGATGTTCCACGGCAAGGGGCTGCGCGTCCTGCAGTTCACTCACCACAACGACACCCTGTTCGCCGGCGGCGCGCTGGAGCGGGTGCAGAGCGGGCTGACCGACCTCGGCCGCGAGGGGCTGGCGGAGATGAACCGGCTGCGCCTGCTGCCCGACGTCTCGCACGGCTCCGAGCCGACCATGCTCGAGGTCGCGCGGCGCAGCACCACGCCGATCGCGCTGTCGCACGGCGCCTGCAAGGCGATCGTCGACCATCCCCGCTGCGCCTCGGACGAGGTCATTCGCGCCATCGCCGACAAGGGCGGGGTCATGGGCATCTTCATGATGAGCTTCTGGCTGACGCGCGACCCGGTGCCGAGGATCGACCATCTCATCGCCCAGATCCGCCACGTCGTCCGCGTCGGCGGCAGCGAAGCCGTGGGCATCGCCAACGACTTTCCGATGAGCGGGCAGGCCAACCTGGTCAAGCTCGGCAACGACAATGCCGCAGGCGTGAAGGAATACCTTCCGTGGTGGCAGGCCAAGCAGCGCGAGGGGATCCCGGGCTTCGACACGCTGCCGCAGCACGTCGTGATCCCCGAGCTCAACGACATCGACCGCATGGCGACCATCGCCCGCGCGCTCGACAAGGCGGGCTTCCGCAGCCGGCAGGTCGAGCGGATCATGGGCGGGAACTGGCAGCGGCTCATGGTGGACGTGCTGGGGTGAAAGATCCTCCCCCATAGGGGGAGGATCCACGAAAAAAGGGGCCCCGGAACCCGGGACCCCTCCTTCCATCCGGCGATCGCCGTCGCTCAGAAGCGGACGTCGACGCCCGCGTAGAACATGCGACCGAACAGGTCGTAGGTCTTGGCCGCGGTCAGCGTGCCCGGGTAGGTCACGATGTTGGTGTCGTTGAACAGCGGCGGCTTCTTGTCGAAGACGTTGTCGATGCCGAAGTAGAATTCGAACTTCTTCTCGTCGTCGATGCCGATGCGCAGCTGCGCGTCGTGGTACCAGTAGGAGCCGGTCGAGATCGCGTCCGGATCGCCGAGCGTGTCGACCACCGAGCTCATGTAGGTCGTGCGCCAGTTGAGCTTGAAGTTCTGCCAGTTCAGCGTCGCCGAGGCGTTCACCTTGTCGCGGAAGCCGGTGCCCAGGCGGCCGCATTCGTAGCAGTCGAGCTGGCGCAGTTCGTTCTGCACCGGCCCGCCCGGGAACGAGGTCTGGTTCTGCTTCAGCAGGTGGTTCCAGAACACCGACAGGTCGATGGTGGTCTCCGGCGCCAGCTCGCGGCGATAGTTGACCTGGACGTCGATGCCGCGGACGTGGAACGAACCGGTGTTCAGGTTCAGCGCGTTGACCGTGGTGACATAGCCCTGCGCATTGCGCACGACGTTGCTGCAGAACAGCTCGAGGGCCGAACCGGTGTAGCATTCGTCCAGCGAGGTCTGCTGGCCGATGATGCCGATCGCGTTCTTCACTTTGATGTCGTAGTAGTCGACCGTCGCGCTCAGCGCCGGCAGGAAGCGCGGCGTGAACACGGCACCCAGAGTCAGCGTCTTGGCCTTTTCCTCGCGCAGCGCGGTGTTGCCGCCGAGGAAGCCGTTGATCGTCTGGATCTGCGCCGTCGAGTAGACGAAGCCGCCGGCATTGGCCGCCTGGGCCACTGCCGGGATCGCCTTGCAGGCGGCCGGCAGGTTGGCTGCGGTGATCACGATCGGGGCGTTGTCGCCTTCGCCGCCGCGCTGGTCGCAGGGATCGACCACGGCCGGGAAGGTCTCGCTCTGGGCGTCGTAGAGCTCGCCGATGTTCGGTGCGCGAGTCGCTTCCGAATAGATGCCGCGCAGGCGGACATCCGGCGTCGGCGCCCATTCGCCGCCGACTTTCCAGCTGAGCACGCTGCCGACCGTCGAATAGTCGGCGAAGCGCACCGCGCCTTCGACGCCGAGGTAGTGCAGCAGCGGAGCGTCCTCGACGATCGGGACGACGAGCTCGCCGTAGGCTTCCTTGACGTTGTACTTGCCGAAGGTGTCGGTCAGCAGGTTGCCCAGGGTCAGGCCGAGGTTGGTCGCCTCGTCGAAGTCCTCGCTGCTCTTCTCGCGGCGGTATTCGGCGCCGACCGCGAAGCTGATCGGGCGGGCGCTGGTGATGCTGAACAGCTCGCCCGAAACGCTGCCGGCGAAGACGTCCTGCGTGGCCTTGGCGTTGTAGGTCGAAAGCTGGCCGTTGTTGGTGACATAGGCCGCCGCCGCCGGGGACACGGTGTTGAACCCGAAGATGTTGATCGGCACGCAGGCCGCGTCGTTGTTGTTCGGATTGGCATCGGCGTTGATCGCGCAGACCGGGCCGTTCGGGCCGGCAACCGCGTTCAGCGCGTTGATGTAGTTGGGTCCGAGGATCGTGCCCGAGGCGGTGTAGTCCTTGGTCTGGCCGTGGGTATAGTAGACTTCCCACTTGTACTTGTCGGCCAGCATGCCGCGCAGGCCGCCGAGCACGCGCCAGGTGTCGCGGTCGTTGACGTTGCTGCGATCGAAGATGTCGTTCGACCGGCGGCGGAACGGAAGGTCGGTCACGTCCGCGGCAAGCATCGCATTGCGGATGGCGGCGGGGATCAGCGGGTTGGTGACCGGAATGCCCGGATAGGGCGTGCCGTCGGCATAGGTGAGGTCGGTATGGGCGACCGCCTGCGGCTCGAGGCTGTTGCGCGACTTGCTCTTGGCATAAGTGAATTCGCCGAACAGCGTGACCGCCGGGGAGAATTCGTAGCTCGCCAGCGCGGTGCCCAGCCAGCGCTCGACCGGCAGGCCGAGGTAGCGGTCGGCGTTGCGGTTGTAGCCGTCGATGTTGGCGCCCTGGTAGTTCTTGAGGACGTTGTTGCGATCGAAAGTGAAAGTCGCGGCGCCGGCGCCGAAAGTGCCGGAGGGGCTGAACAGGCCTTGCGCGGCGAAGGAGCTGCGGTTCGGGTTGTCGACGGCCGAGAAACCGCGATTGCGCGAGCGCAGGCCCTGGTCGCGATCGTACTGGCCGGAGACGACGATGTGGCCGGCGT
>CAUJJI010000084.1 GCA_963205265.1 Pseudomonadota bacterium | reverse complement strand
CGAAGCCCCCCTCCCCACAGCCTGACGTCGCGGCGGACCTTCTTGCACCCCAGCGCTCGGCTGTGCGAGCGACGGCGAGTTCACTGGAGCAGGTCTGGCATAGCGCGAAGGCTTCGGCGGGCGTGCCCGCGAGCCAGTGCTCCCAGTTCTCTTGGCGCAAAACGACGGGCATGCGGTCGTGTACTTCGGCCATCTGCGGGCAGCCGTCGACTATGACCATCGAATAGGCCGCGCCCCACTCCTCGGTCGGGCGCCACAGCCCGGCGACCGCGAAGACATCTGCGCCCGCCAGCGAGTACCAGGTCCGGGTCATCTGGCCCTTGATGCCCTCGGCCTCGGCCCAGGCGCTGACCGGGATCAGGCAGCGGCGGCGCTCGAAGCTTGGGTGCCAGAACGATGTGCCGAGCTTGTCCTCGCGCGCATTGTTGACGGGCTTGGGCCTCAGCGGCTGTCCGTTCTTGCCTTTGAGGACAAGCGGGAAACCCCAGGTCATGACCCGCGTCTCGCCCTCGGCGACGACAAGGCCGGGATAGCCGGGGTAGACTTCGGCCGCGAAGTTCGCGCCAGAGGCGCTGCGCGCACCGAACAACCGGGCGATTTCCGCAGGGGCCTTGGTCATGCGGTACAAGTTGCACATGCGCCGATGCTCGGCGGACCGCCCTGCCCTGTCAATCGGGACGTGCAGCGACACCAGCCATCTTGCAATTATGTTCCCTCGATGTTCTTTTGGCCGCATGGAACGAATCGATACGTCTGCTGTCGCTCATGCGATCCTGGACGCCCCGGGCTGGGCGCGGGTCGGGATTACGGCCCCAAGCTCCTGCCTGCGCGAGGATGCCGCGCTCGAACTCGCGCGCGTGATTGCCGATGCGGTCGATGCGCAGGTCAGTGCGCGGTCACCTGAGCAGTCGACCCTGCCGCTCTGAAGCGCGCCGGCTCAGCCCGCCGGGCGGGCCAGCAGTGCCTCGAGCTGCGGGTCGAGCGCAAATCCGAAACGCCGGGCGATCTCGGCAGCGTGTTCGAAGTCGGCCGCGCTGACATGGAGCGAGCGGGCAAGATCCGCGAGCGTCTCGCCCTCGCGCGGCGCGGAGAGCGCATGGAGATTTCCATGCGCCTGCGTCACCGCAAACGGCCAGGTCATGGCGACGCCGACGACCTCCTCGGCAAGCACGACCAGCGTATCTCCGGTATTGATGGCCTCGTCGCACTGGACTGCGTCGTAGGCATTGCCGGTGCTGGCAAAGGTGTGGTGGCGCCGGGTGGTAAAGGCGAAGCGTTCGCTGTCGGTCAGCATGTCTGATCTCCGGGCATCCCCATGCAAATGAAGAGGCGGAACGCCAGGCGGGGGGGGGGGCAGTGCCGGCGTTCCGCCTCAGGCCGCGCGGGGGGCTTGTCCGCGGCCTTTGCACGGAGACGGGGACCCGCTTGGGGTCCCCGCCGGTTGGAGTTGGGATTGCCGATCAGGCGTCGACGAGCGGCGGCAGCGCGCCATCGTGTTCGGCGCCGTCCTTGGCACCCACCCGTCCGCGCTTGGCGGGCGGCGTCGCGGTGCTGTCGCCCAGACCGTCGCCGGCCTGTTCCTCGCCGCGGTCGCCGCCGGCGTCATCGGCCGGGAACATGTCGCTCTCGCCGTATTCGGCCGACCCGAGCTGGGTGTTCCGGCGGCGCGGACGCTGCCAGGCCACCGCCATCGTGCCGTCCTCGCGCGGGAAAGCGGCGATGTAGAGCGGCTGCGCCATCGACGGGTCGTCGATCTTGCCCTGGTAGAAGCTCTCGCCGGTCGAGTTCGAGGAGAGCTCGAAGAGCGCGCCGACGATCACCCAGCGGCGCTGGTCGTTGAGCGCGACGATCTCGTAGCGGGGCGCGCGGGGGTTGCTCGAGGTCACCGGCCGCAGGCCGATGGTGCGGGTGATGGTGAGCGTTTCGACAGAGCCGATCAGCTGGCCGTTGGCGTTCTTGCGGATTTCACCGATGTTCATGGACATTCTCCTAGGTGGATCGATTGCGACCGAACCCCTTGTTCGATCACTCTCTTCCCACCCCCCTTCCCTCCCGGCCGTCAGGCCGAAGCTGCGGGCTCTGCCCGCAGGGTACTCAGACCGCCGAAGCGGTGTTTTGAGTTGGATCTATCAGCTGCGAATGCCTCGGATGTCCGCCGATCCCGACAGGCAGCTTCTTGAGGTTGAAATACTCCAATCCGTCGCCTGTTCTTCGAGAGACGATGTCGATTTTTGGGACCCTTGCAGGAATTGGCTCCAGTGGACGGCTGTCCGCAAGCCCTGAATAGATTTTACCGAGACATTTTAGGCTGTTCGTGCCACCCTCATCGAGGGAGGCCTTCGATTGACCGAATTCACTTTCGTACATGCTGCCGATCTTCACCTCGACAGTCCATTACTTGGATTGGCGGGTAAATCTGCAGAATATGCCGCGCGCGTCGAGGCGGCGTCGCGTGAAGCCTTCGATAACCTGGTTGCCCTTGCGATCGATGAGGGCTGCCGGTTCATGCTGTTGGCCGGTGACATTTTCGATGGCGATCTGCGTAACTTCCAGACGGGTCTTTACTTCATGGAAGGAATGCGCCGGTTGGACGAAGCCGGCATCTCGGTGTTCATGGTGCTTGGCAACCATGACTCCGCCAATCGTTTTGCCGACAAGCTGTCCTTATGGGGCAATGTCCATGTCTTTCCGAAGACCAAGGCTGCAACACATCGGCTCGATGATGTCGGGGTCGCGATCCATGGGCGGAGCTTCCCCCGCCCGGACGTTTCCGAAGATCTGGCGCGCGAATATCCGGCGGCAGCCAAGGCAATGTTCAATATCGGCGTTCTCCATACCGCCTGTGCGGGCAGCGAAGGTCATCACGCCCGCTATGCTCCCTGCACGCCCGAGCAGCTAACTAATCATGGCTATGACTATTGGGC
>CAUJJI010000083.1 GCA_963205265.1 Pseudomonadota bacterium | reverse complement strand
CTGGGCATGGGCCGGCATGGCGGACGGGACCAGCGCGGCGCAGGCGATCGCGCCGGCGGCGGCATGGATCATCCAGCGCGCCCGCGGATCGGCGCGGGCCTGGTCGGCGGCGGTTCCCCTCTGCGCCCTGGTCATGGCGTCGGCTTGGCTCATGGCATCTACCCCCAGTTGACGGGGCGGATCCGGCCGCCCTCATGGGAAAGATGTCCAAGGGCTTCGGATCGGCAGAACTTTTTTTCAAATTCATGACAGGCGCGCAGAACGCGCCGAAAGCAAGGCTCAGCGCCGGGCGATGACGATGGTCCCGTCGCCCTGCGCCCGGCTGTCGAGCTCGAGCGCGGCCTGGACGTTGCCCAGCAGGCCGGCGACGTCGCCGGCGCGGAACGAGGTGGTCATGCGCAAGTCGGCCAGCGCCGGATCGCCCAGCACCAGTTTCACCGCGCTGTAGCGGTTGGCGTCGGCGACGATCTCGCCCAGAGTGGCGTCGGCGAAGTAGAGGCGGCCGCTGCGCCACTCGCCCGGAGTGACGCGGGCCGGCCGCTCGGGCTCGAAGGCCGCTTCCCGGGCGGGGACGAGCGCGGACTGTTCGCCGGCGGTGAGCACGCGGTCGGGCCGCGGCGCCGGCAGCACCGGGGCGAAGAGGCCGCGGCGGCGCACCTCGACCCGGCCGTCGAGCACCGAGACCTGCACGTCGTCGCCCACCCGGCGCACGTCGAAGCGGGTGCCGGTCACCCGGATCTCGGCGCGGCCGGCGATGACGTAGAACGGGCGCGCGGGATCGTGGGCGACTTCGAAGAAGGCCTGCCCCCGGTCGAGCACGACTTCGCGCCGGTCCTTGCCCAGGCGCACGTCGACATTGCTGCCGGCGCCGACGGTGAGGCGCGACCCGTCGGCCAGCGCGACCACGCGGTTCTCGCCGATCCGGGTGGTGACGGTGAGGTCGGGCGCGGTGAGCAGTCCCTCGGGCACCAGCAGCAGCGCCGCGAGCGAGGCGGCGAGCGCGAGCGGCACTCCGGCGCGGACGGCCATGCGGGCGGCGGGTCGGCTCGAGGCGCCGCGCCACCAGCGGCGCGGGGCCGGCTGCCGCTGCATCGCCGCCAGCTCGGCCCGCCAGTCGGGCGCGAGCGCGACCTCGGTCTCGCCGATAAGGTGCCAGGCATCCCAGGCATCGTTGAAAGCCGCGTCGTGCGCCGGGCTGCGCGCGCGCCAGGCCTCGCAGGCGGCGAGCGCCTCCGGCTCGTCGGGACCGCCCTGCGCCAGGCGATAGACCCAGTCGCGCGCCTCGGCCGCGAGATCGATCTGGTCCACGCCGCTCACCGGCCTTCTCCCTTGCGCATCGCTTCGGCACAGCGGGCAAAGGCGGTATCGACCAGCAGCCGCGCGCCCGACTGCGAGATGCCCATCTCGCGCGCGATCTCGACGAAGCTGAGCCCGTCGACGCGGTGCAGCAGGAGCGCGATGCGCTGCTTCGGCTTGAGCTGGGCGATGATGTCGTTCAAGCGGCCGAGTTCCTCCTTCGAAGACAGGATGTCTTCGGGGCTCAGATCGGCATTTCCCGCTTCGAGCACCTGGACGTCGCGATGCACGCGGACCGTGCGCGTCCCGCGGCGATGCCACTCGAAAATGTAGTTCACCGCCATGCGGCGCAGGTAGGCGCCGGGGTTGCGCACGCTCTCGGGATCGGCGAGGCCGGCAAAACCGGCGAAGGCGGCCTGCACCGCTTCCTCAGGCTCGGGCGGCCCCGCCCCGAAGCGCGCGCGCAAATAGCGGGTAAGAGCGACCGCATGGGCGCGGTAATGCGTTTCGATCCAGCTGTGGACGGGCCTGAGGTGCGACGGGGGCACGGTGATCGCCTGCTCCGAAGCGGCCCTCGCCGCGCCGGAACCGGTCTCGTCAGACGAAGCGTAACCCGATGAGGGCGGCTCCACGACAACGTCTCCCCGGCCGAAGCCTTTCATTCGCTTTGATGCCTGCAAGAGGAATTTTCGCTTCCGCCATCATCGCGCCGATCCGGGGATTTTGCAATTGGGTTGCAACTGAAGCGTCACAGCGTGGCATTTGCGCACCACTTGGCTCGCGCCGCCGCTCCCGTTCGACAGCCCCCGATGGGCGCCGTTGCGGAATGGTGTCCTCACCTGGACGCAACGCCATCAACGATGGTCAGTACCCGCTTCGCCTGGAGGATCGCCGCCGGCTCGATCCGCGTCAGATCCGCATCGAACACCGACACGTCCGCCCGCATCCCCACCTCCAGCGTGCCCAGCGCATCCTCGTGCCGCGCGGCGTAGGCGGCGTTGCGGGTGAAGAGGGCAAGCGCCGCCTGGCGGTCGAGCGCCTGTTCCGGATGCCAATCCGGCCCCGCCCTGCCGTCGAGGTCGCGGCGGTGGGTGGCCGCGTAATATTCGATGCGTGGATCGCCCTTCTCGACCGGAGCGTCGGAGCCGGCACATAGCATCGCACCACTCTCGACCAGGCTGCGCCACGCATAGGCGCCGCCAAGCCGCGCCGCACCCAACCTTGCGGGCGCGAACCAGAGATCCCCGATCGCATGGCTCGGTTGCATCGAGGCGATCACACCCAGCTTCCCGAAGCGCGGGATATCCGCCGCATCGATCACCTGCGCATGCTCCACGCGCCACCGCGCCCGGCGCAACCCCGCCGGATCGTCCGCCCAGGCCTCCGCGTAGAGATCGAGCACCATCCGGTTGGCGCGGTCGCCGATTGCATGGGTGGCGACCTGGGCGCCCGATCGGCGCGCCTGCGCCAGCCGGGCGCGGATATGCTCGACCGGCGTCACCGCGAGCCCGCTCGTCTCCGGCCGGTCGCCATAGGGTGCAAGCAGCAGCGCCCCGCGCGAACCCAGCGCGCCGTCCACATAAAGCTTCACGCCCAGGGTGCGCACCAGCCCGGTCGGGTCCGCCGACGGCCCATCGGCCAGCACCGCAGCCGCCTCGCCGTCAGCCATGTAGCAATCGACCCGGATCGGCAGACTGCCCGCCGCCGCCATCTCGTGAAGGATCGCACGTACGTCGGCGCGCATTCCCATGTCGGCCACCCCGGTCCAGCCCCGGGCCGCGTAGAGCGCGACCGCCCTGGCCAGCGCCAGCCGCACCGTCTCCGGCCCCGGCGCGGGCAACCTGGCCTCGACCAGCGCCGCCGCATTGTCGATCAGCACGCCGGTGGCCGCGCCGGCCGCATCGCGCTCGATCCGACCGCCCGCCGGATCGCGCGTCGCGGCATCGATCCCGGCGAGCGCCAGCGCCGCGCTGTTCGCCACCCCCGCATGGCCGTCGGCGCGATCGAGCCAGACGGGGCGATCGGCGACCACCGCGTCGAGATCGGCGCGCGTCGGCATCCGCGCCTCGGGCCAGTGCGTCTCGATCCAGCCCCGGCCGACGATCGGCCCTGCCGGATGCGCCGCCGCATGGGCGCCGAGCGCCGCTTGCAGCGCCGCGATCGAGCGCGTGCCCGCAAGGTTCAGGCGAATCTCGCGCAGACCGATCCCCAGGAGATGGGCATGGGCATCGACCAGCCCCGGAAAGGCCGCCGCCCCGGCAAGATCTATCCGCCGCACGCCGCGCGCGGGCGCCTCGGCCAGCCGCCCGGCAAAGGCGACGCGCCCGTCGCGGACCAGCAGCGCCTCGACCACTCGCCCGCCGGCGCCCAGGTGGATCGGCCCGCCGTGCAGCAGCAGCGCCGGCGGCGGACCGGACCCCCCGAACGCGCGGGTCCCGGCCGGCAGCGCGGCAGCGGATGCACCGAGCGCGGCGAGGAAGGCGCGCCGGGAGAGAGGCGATAGGTCCATATGGCATAGAGGCGCAGGCGGAGGATTTCCGCAGTCCGCGCCGGGTCCGACCTGTCTACGCGTATGACGGCGGCCTGATGGGGGCTCGGGGATAGCCTATTGGCTGTCCCCGCTGCTGCTGCTCCTTGGAGTTAGGGGGTTGTTGCGCCTGTCACCGGAACCCTGTCACCGGAACCCCGAGGGGTGGCGCAGCTGGCGCGCATGTCAGTTCCGCCTGGCGACGGCCTTGGCCGGTCCGATGCGCGCCTTGCGCAGGAAAAAGGCGGCGGCTCCGGACAACAGGGTCAGGGTGACGATCCAGGTCATGGCTACGCGATAGCCGGTGGCGGAGGGCAACGAGGCTGCGCCGTCGGGCGAAGCAACGGCTTCGGTCGTCAGCAGCACGGCTATGAGCTGCACGCCGATCGACGACGCCATCCCGCGAATAACCGACAGGCTGCCGATCGCCTCGCCCGTCCGCTCGTTGGGAACGGATGCCACGATGACGTTGGGAATGGCGGTGTTGAGCATCGCCGTCCCGAAGGAGACGATGCAGACCGCAAGGATGACCTCGACAAACGATGTCGGCAGCATCAGGCCCCAGAGCCAGCCCGCCGCGGCTATGCCTGCCCCGATCACAATCGGCGCGCCGATCCCTCGCCTTTGGGTGAACCAGCCCGACAGCGGTCCGCCGAGGAACGCCACGATGTTCGAGGGCAGATTGATCAGCCCCGCCGCCGTCGCGGAAAGCCCCAGGCCGACCATCGTCCAGGACGGCGACTGGGCATAGTTGGAAAAGAGAAAGATCATCTGCATCGTGCTGATCGCCAGGAGCACGGCCAGGACGTTGGCCACGGCGACGTTGCGACTTGCCAGCAGACGCAAGTCGATGAACGGCTCGCGCTCGCGCAGGCTCTGCCGGACCCATAGCGCGACGATTGCAAGGCCCAGCAGGATCGCGCCCCAGATCTTGGGGTCGAGCCAGCCCAGCTGCTTCGAAAAGCTGATGCCGAGCAAGATGAGGATGATGCCCGGAACCGGCATCAGCCCTTGAAGCCAATAAATCGGCTCCGACGGCGGCGTGCCGGGTCGAGCGGGAATCAGCCAGCGCACGGCAGCCCATGACGCCGCCAGCAAGACGGCGCTAGCCGCAAACAGCCAATGCCAGTTCCAGTGATCGACGATCGCGCCGCCGATTATCAGGCCGACCGACACGCCTACACCCTGTGCCGTTCCCATGATGCCGATCACGACCGGAACGCGATTGGCGGGCATGGTGTCGCGGACAATGCCGATGGCCAGCGGCAGCACCGGCACCGAAGCGCCCTGCATTGCCCGACCGATCAGCACGATCGCGAAACTGCTTGTCACGGCGCTCAGCACGGACCCTGCCGCGGCGATCAGCAAGAGGACCAGCAGCACGCGTCGCCGTCCGTAAATGTCGCCAAGACGCCCGACGACGATGACAATCGCTGCCCCGATGAGCGAGTGAATCGTTACCAGCCACCCTGCGGTGATGGGATCACCGAAATCCCTGATGAGCTTGGGAAGCGCGGCAAACAGCATCGAAGATTCGAACGTCGCCGCGGCCATGGTCAAAAATAGAGCCGTGGTCACTCCGGCCGGCTTCGATCGCATCCGCATTCCCCCCGCAACTTGGTGAGAGTAGAGCGCTAAACGGGGAAACAAACAATGAGGATGCGGCTTGTTGAAGCGATCCGCCTGTTGGCCAGGCGTTCGCGCCTGGATTGGCAGGGCTGACTTCGCAACGTGTCAGGCCTATCGAAGTACCGAAACGGTTTGTTGAGACGATCATATAATCCATAATTGGTTAGTAATCCTGCAGGAGAAGGTCCATGCCGCAGCCTTACAAGACGACGCCGGTCTTCGATCAGGACACCTTGCCGGAGGCGATCCGGAGCGAGCACCGGACCAAGCCGGGCACCTGGGGCCTGCTGCGGATCCTGGCAGGCGAGGCGACGCTGGTCTTCACGGACCCACAGCGCGAGGTCCCGGTGAGTCCGGACAGTCCCGGCGAGATACCGCCGCAGGCGACTCACTACGTGCGGCTGGGCGGGCCCGTGCGCCTGCAGGTCGAATTCTACCACGAGCCTCCCCTTGGCCCGGGCCTCGCGGGCGACCGGAGCCATGCCCGATAGAGCTCGATCCTTCGGTGCACCGCGACGAGACAGCGCTCGGACGGGCGATCGGCGCAGGCTATCCGCGCACGGCGGTGGTCTCCTCCGCCGCTGCTTCGAACGATTTCGAACCGGCGAACGCTGTCGCCATCGCGGCCTTCGGGCTGCTTTCACCAGTTGCCTTTGCCGCTCTCATCGGCCCTCGGTCGCAGTGCCCGCCGCGATCGCGCTGGTGAACCGGCCCGGTGGCTCGCTGGCGGGGGGCCCGGGCGAAAGGCGTGAGCGCGTGGTTAGCGCGTCCTAACCGGCAATCGTAACTATCTGTACGAACTGAGTCGGAGCACGCTTCGCAAACTTCGAACCCTTACCTGCCGTTCAGTGATCATTGCGGAACAAGGGTTACTTAAAATGACTGGAAGCGGCATTTCGATCTACGGCGGGGTCAAGGTATCCACGGCAGGCACCACCGGCAGCGGTCTCGATCAGATAGTCGACATCATCGTCCACGACCCGGGGATCCTGGCGAGCGGATCGACCGCCTCGGTCAACGGGGGCGCACAGGCGGCGAATGCTCTCGACCAGCTGATCCTCGAAGGCGCCGCGGCGTCCAATGCCCTTGCCGACGGCATCTTCACCGCCGACGAGGTCAGGGCCATCAACGCCTGGATCCGGGCCGACGCGGCCCGCTATGCCCATTTCATTGAGCTGCACGGCGACGACGAAGGCAATGTCGAGACCGGCTATCACCTGATCCAGAACGACGGCGGCGCGTTCCAGTTCAACGGGCAGAATTTCGCCAACACCATCGTCGACGGCATCTTCCACATCGGCTTCGAGATCAATGCGAACAACCAGTTCCTCAACGAGGACGGCAATGCCAACGCATCGGTGAACAGCGTCACGCGCTGGCTCAACCAGCTTTATGTCGACGTCATCAAGCACGACGAGACGCCCTTGTCGCGCATCGCCTGGGGCATCCTCGGCGATTCGCGGCTCTACAACAAGTTCGGCATAGCGGCGCAGCGCGAGGCCACGGCTTCGGCGGACGGCATGAACGCGATCCTGGCACAGGGGATCGCCGAGACCGGCATCGCCTCCGACGGGCAGATCACCGCGGCCGATGTCGTCGCGCTCAACGGCTGGCTGCGCGCCGATGCCGCGCGCCTGTCGACCTTCCTCGGCTACTACGGCACGGCCGACAAGGGCTTCTACCGCGCGGTCGACGACACCAGCGGCACCATGTTCGGCCAGCGCATGGTGGATACCGTCGCCAACGGCATCTACAGCCTGGGTTTCGCGCTGTCGGGAGACAACGTCGGCTCGCTGGCGGGGAGCCCGGGCCAGTCGGTCGCCAATGTCGCGGCCTGGCTCGACTACTTCCTCGGCAATCAGCCCAGTCTCCACGGCGGGACCGGCCTCGACCGCATCGTCGACGTCATCTTCGACGACCCCGGCCTGGCCCAGGCCACGCCGCTGGCCGACATCAGGGGCGGCGCCGAAGCGGCCGCCGGGCTCAACGCCCTGCTGATCGAAGCCATGGATGCCACCGGCGCCCGCACGGACGGCTGGATCACACCCGAGGAGCTGCGGGCGATCAATGCCTGGGTCAGGGCCGACCAGGCCCGCTACACCCGCTTTGTCGAACTGCACGGCGACGACGAGAACGGCACCGAGACCGGCTATCACCTGGTCCAGAACGACGGATCGGCGATGACGCTGGAGAACCGCAACTTCATCAACACCGTCGCCGATGGCATCTATCACTTCGGCTTCGACATCAAGAACGGCGTGTTCCTCAACGAGGACGGCGATGCCAACCAGTCGCTGAGCGACGTCTCCATCTGGCTCAACGAGATCATGCAGGGCGTCGTCACCATTCGCGCGCATGGCGGCAGCGATCCCGTGGTCTGGACCGAGAGCGCAGTCCAGGTGATCGACAGCGGCGGCTCGCGGACGATCACCACCGGCGACTTCAACGACTATGTCAGCACGACCTGGTCGAGCGACTCGATCTTCACCGGCGGCGGCGACGACGTCATCCGCTCGGGCCCGGGCGACGACAAGGTCGACGGCGGCAACGGCAGCGACACCTATCTCTACGCCAATTCCGCGGGCGACAACTTCCACGGCTACGACCAGATCAAGGACAGCGGGACGACGGGCACCGACCGCATCATCGCCAGCGGAACGAACTCCACCATCGGCGTGAAAGGCTTCACCGGCCACGGCATCGAGGCGATCGACGTGACAGGCGTGACCGGGAAGGCCGTGCTGCTCGACAACGGCAGCACCAACACCATCGACCTGCGCGGGGTGACCGTGACCGGTGCTCTCATCATCGACAGCAGCTGGGGCATCGACACGGTCTACGGCAGCGACGCGGCCGAAACCATCCTCGGCGGCTGGGGTGACG
>CAUJJI010000082.1 GCA_963205265.1 Pseudomonadota bacterium | reverse complement strand
CGGGCAGGACCGGCGGCGTCGACCTGACCCCGCTGGGCGGGCAGAACGGGCTGTTCTCGATCATCCCGTTCACGCCCGAACAGGTCCAGGCCATGCGCGATCGCCACGGCATCTACTTCGCCGGCTCGGGCCGCATCAATGTCGCCGGGCTGACGACGGCCAATATCGACAGGTTCATTGCCGCTGTCGCGGAAGTCACGGGGTAAGGGGGTTTCACGCGGAAACGCGGAGGCGCGGAGATGGTCGCGCCCGCGGCGAAGCCGCAATTCAATCCAACCTCAACTTCAAGACCTG
Source organism: Pseudomonadota bacterium (assembly GCA_963205265.1). Lineage (GTDB taxonomy): Bacteria > Pseudomonadota > Alphaproteobacteria > Sphingomonadales > Sphingomonadaceae > Novosphingobium. Next base: position 8,139 of record CAUJJI010000082.1, on the reverse strand, counting down.
ATCGTGCGAGGCTAAGCAAGCCTTCGGCTTGGTGCGTCCCCTCCGCGCCTCCGCGTCTCCGCGTGAACCGAAACTTCGTGCAGCCGCCCGAGGCCCCGGCCTTCGCTGGGAAGCAGCTACCCCAGCGGCTATGCGAACGGGACCACGCCCCGCCTCAGCCCCGCAGGCTCTGCATGCGCTGCAGGTAGCGGGCCAGCACGTCGATCTCGAGGTTGACCGTGTCGCCCTGCTGCAGCGTGCCCAGAGTGGTCACCTCGGCGGTGTGCGGGATGATGTTCACCGCGAAATGGCAGCTGCCGTCGGGCTGGTCGGCCACTTCGTTCACGGTCAGCGACACGCCGTCGACGGTGATCGATCCCTTGGCGGCGAGATAGGGCGCCAGTTCGCCGGCCACGGCAAAGCCGATCCGCCGCGAATCGCCGTCGGGGCAGACGCCCAGCACCGTGCCGACGCCGTCGACGTGGCCGGTGACGATGTGGCCGCCCAGTTCGTCGCCCAGCTTCAGCGCCGGCTCGAGATTCAGCCGCTGCCCGGCTTCCCAGCGGCCGGGCGCCGTGCGGGCCACGGTTTCGCCCGAGATATCCACGGCGAACCAGGCATCGCCCGGCCGCCCGCCCTTGTCGACCACAGTCAGGCAGGTGCCCGAGCAGGCGATCGAGGCACCCATGGCGATGCCGGCGGGATCGAAGGGACAGGAGATGACGGCGTGCAGGTCGCCCGTCTTGCGGACTTCGCGGATGGTGCCGATCGCAGTGACTATGCCGGTGAACATGGCACGTGGCTGTAGACATCCAGCGTGTCGCTGCCAAGTCGCCGGCGCTCTTCGAGTCGCCACCGCCCGTGGGCGTCGTCGAGCGAGGCCAGCCCGAGGTCGCCGATCCCGGGCAGGCCGCTGCCGATGAGAATCGGTGCGCGGTAGAGCAGCAGGCGGTCGACGAGGCCCGCGGCCAGGAAAGCGGCAGCCGTGGCCGCGCCCCCTTCGACGAAGAGGTACTGCACGTCGGCCAGTTCGGCGATCGCCTCGGGCGAGGGCAGGGGCCGCCAGCCTTCGGGCGCCGAGCCGCGCGTCAGAACCCAGCGATCGGGGCTGCGGTCTTCGAGCCCCGGCAGCCGCACGTCGAGCCGCGGCGCATCGGCGCGCAGCGTGCCGCCGCCGACCAGGATCGCGTCGGACTTCGCGCGCATCGCGTGGCAGTGGGCGCGGGCGGCCGCGCCGGTGATCCAGTGGCTTTCGCCGTTGGCCAGGGCAATGCAGCCGTCGAGCGAGGTCGCCAGCTTGAGAGTGACGTAGGGGCGCCCGCGGCGGCGCAGCGACAGATAGCCGGCCAGGCTCTCCTCGGCGGCTTCCGAACGGATGACTTCGACCCGGATGCCGGCGCGGCGGATCGCCTCCATGCCCTGCCGGGCGGTGCGCGGGTCGGGATCGTCGCAGGCAACCACTACGCGGGCGAGCGGAGAGGCGGCCACCAGCCCGGCGCAGGAGGGGCCGCGGGCACTGTCGTGCGCGCAGGGTTCGAGCGTGACGTAGAGCGTCGCCCCGGCAGCGCGGTCGCCGGCCATGGCGAGCGCCTGCGCTTCGGCATGCGGTCGCCCGCCGGGCTGGGTCCAGCCGAGGCCGACGACCTTGCCGTCATGGACGACGATCGCGCCGACGGCCGGGTTGGGCCGGCTCAGCGGCCGCCCGCGCGCGGCCAGGCCGGCGGCAGCGGCTAGCCAGCGGACGTCTTCACTGGCTGACAACGGTGGCTTTCGGTGCTGCTTGGGTGGCGGCGGCCTTGGCACGGGCTTCGGCCTCGCGATCAGCCTGCGCCTTGCGCTCGATCGCGTCGACGTCCATGCCCGACATGCGGCCGATCGTCTTGTAGATCTGGCGGACTTCCTCGTCGCGCCGGGCCTGTTCGGCGGCCAGGCGTTCCTTGCGCTTCTGGTTCTCGATGTTGGATGCCATGATCTCGGCGTCGGTGCGGTGCGGATCCCAGACGGTGATGTAGTCTATCTTGGGCCGGGGGATCGGTCCGATCGCTCCCTCCTGCATCATGACCGAGAAGATCGCCCCCGTGGACGCGGCCGAGAGCGCGGCGATGCGCCAGCGGTTGCGGCCAGCCTGGCGCCACACCTCGACGAAATCGCTGATCGCGCCGCGCGGGTTCACTCTGCGGAAGAAGGTCGAGGGTCGGATCAGAGTCATGCGCAAAGAGATAGGCGTTTGCGTCGCCGAGTACAAATGCTGACCGCGCAAAACCGCGCTTTCAGCCGAAAGTCCGGTAGAGCGCCGGCCCCTCGCGCTTCAGCCAGAGGTTGGCTGCGGCGAGGTCGCCTTCGAAGATCTCGGCCAGGAGCGCGTGGAACCGCGGCGAGTGATCGAAATGGACGAGATGCGCGACTTCGTGGGCGACGACCGAGCGGCGGACGTGGTCGGGCGCCATGACCAGCCGCCAGTTGATGCGGATCGCGCCGTCGGCGGCGCAGCTTCCCCAGCGCCGCCGCGCGCTGGTCAGCGAGAGGCGGGGCATGTCCTTTCCGGCGAGCCGGCAATAGTGCGCCAGGTCCTCGGCCAGCAGCCGCCGCGCTTCCCGCTCCAGCCACCGCTTCAGGCGGCCGGGCAGCGATTCCTCCGGTCCGCCCAGCCGCACCGCGCCGGCTGCGAGGCGGGGCGAGCGCGGCGCGGCGGGCGAATGGTCGATCGCCAGCCGCTCGCCCCGGTAGGCGATAGTGCCGCCCGACCGCGGCGGATCCTCGCGGGGCAGGGCGGCGTGCTGCTGCGCCAGCCAGCCGGCGCGCGAGCGGACGAAGGCGAGCGCCTCGGCCGTCCGGCCCCAGCGCGGCATCGAGATGCGCACCTCGCTGCCGTCGGGGGCGAGGCGCAGAGTCATGCGCCGGGCATGCGGCAGGCGGCGAATGACGACCGGCAGGCGCAGATCGCCGATGACGATCTCGGCCTCGGTCTTGGGATCGCGCTTCAGCCAGTCAATCATCGTCCCCGGTCCAGACGATATGGTGTTCCAGCGGCCCGGCCAGGGTCTCGCTCACGGCCTTGCCGACGACCGAGGCGCCGGCGCGATGCACCGCCTCGCGATCGCCGCAGACGAGATAGTGCCAGTCCGGCAGCGGGCGCCCGTCTGCCCGGCGGCGATAGGCGCAGGTCTCCGGCAGCCATTCGAGCACGGCGGCGAGCCTGGGCGTAAGGCGCAGGCAGTCCGGTACAAAGGCCCGCCGATGCCGGTAGTCGCTGCAGCGCGCGGTGCTGAGGTCGAGCAGCTTGCAGGCGACATTGGTCGAATAGATCTCGCCGGTGTCCTCGTCTTCGACCTTGTGCAGGCAGCACTTGCCGCAGCCGTCGCAGAGCGCTTCCCACTCGCTGCGGCTGAGCGATTCGAGCGGGCGCTGCCAGAAGGCGACATCGGGGCCCTTTGCGGCAGGAGCGGCGCCTAGTTCACCCATTTCGCCAGTTCCGCCGCCACGGCTTGCGGCCCCTTGTCGACCGGCAGCATCGAGATGGGCTCGCCCTTGCGGCCCATCAGATAGGCGACCCGGCTGTGGTCCATCAGGTAGCCGCCGCCGGTCTGCTTGCCCTTGGCATAATAGGCGGAAAACGCCTTGGCCGCCTGGTCGACCTGGGCGGCGGTGCCGGTCAGGCCGAGCAGCCGCGGCGAGAAGTGGCCGGCGAATTCGCCGACGACGGCGGGGGTGTCGCGCGCAGGGTCGATCGAGATGAAGATCGGCTGCACCTGCGCGGCAAGCTTCGGCTTGTCGCGCTCGAAGGCGGCGAAGCCCTGCATCATCACCTGCACGTCGAGCGGGCAGGCATCGGGGCAGAAGGTGTAGCCGAAGTAGACGATCCGGTACTTGCCCTGGAAGTCCTGCCACCGGACTTCGCGGCCGGCCTTGTCGGCAAGCGTAAAGGGGCCGCCGATCGCGGCGCCGGCCAGCGGCGGGCTCTCGCCCGCCGGGCCGGTCGAATCGGCGTTGCAGGCAAGCAGGACGAGCGGCGCCAGTGCCGCGGCGAAAAGTCGAATTCGGTAGGTCATGGCGCGGTGGTTCATGCTCTGCTAAACCCGCCGGCGCAAGGGATGGGTTGGCGCCGCGCCATCCGCGGCGCGCTCTGACGGAGGATTATCACGGTGAGCATGCGAAGTCGGTCCCGGGGGAAGGCGATGCTGTGGGCCCTCGTGCCCCTCCTTGCCGCCACGGCCCTGGTGACGGAGCCGGCGCAGGCGCAATTTTCCGAGGGGTATCGCTTTCTCGAAGCGGTGCGCAAGCGCGAAGGGCAGAAGGTGGAGGATGCGCTCAACGAGCCGGGCTCGACCGTCATCAATGCGCGCGACGTCACCAGCGGCCAGACGGCGCTGCATATCGTGATCGCGCGCCGCGACCTCACCTGGACGCGGTTCCTCATCCAGAAGGGCGCCAATGTGAACGTCCGCGACGGCAAGGGCGCGACGCCGCTGCAGCTTGCCGCCAACCTCGGCTTCATCGAGGGAGTGGCCGAACTTGTCGCCTACAAGGCCGATGTCGACCAGGCCAACGATGCCGGGGAAACCCCGCTGGTCACCGCGCTGCACCGCCACGACATCCCGATGATGCGGCTGCTGCTGAAGGCCGGGGCCGATCCCGACCGGGCGGACAATTCCGGACGCACGGCGCGCGACTATGCCCAGCTCGAAGGGCGGTCAGGCCCGCTGCTCGCCGAGATCGAGGCCAATGCCAAGCCCAAGGGGCAGCGCCCCGGCGCCAAGCCGGTCTACGGGCCGAGCTTCTGACGCCATGGCCGGGGCCGAAGACCTTTCGCTCGACGACCTGCGCCGCCGCCTGGCGCCTGCCGTCGCCGCCGCCGCGGCTTTCGACGGGTGGAGCGGCGAAGCGGTGCGGGCTGCGGCCGAGTCCACCGGCGTCGATCCCGACGTCGCCGCCTTCGCTTTCCGCGACGGCGCCATGGCGATGATCGCCGCCTGGATCGAGACGGTAGACGCGCGCATGGCCGCGGCGCTGCCGGCCGAGGCGCTCGCCGCGCTGCCGGTGCGCGAGCGGATTCGCCGCCTCGTCCTGTGCCGGCTCGAAGCGGTCGCGGGCCTGGAAGAATCGCTGCGCCGTGCCCTGGCGGTGATGGCCATGCCTCGCAACGCGCCGCGGGCGCTGAAGCTCGGCTGGCAGAGCGCCGACGCCATGTGGCGGCTCGCCGGAGACCGCGCGACCGACTTCAACCACTACAGCAAGCGGGCGATCCTCGCCGGGGTCTATGCCGCGACGCTGGCGGTCTTCGTGGACGATGCGAGCGAGGGGAAGCGCGATACCCACGCGTTCCTCGACCGCCGGCTCGAGGGGATCATCCGCTTCGAGACGGCCAAGCGGCAGTGGCTGCGGCCTTCGGAGGAACGCTTCAGCATGGCCCGGTTCCTGGGCAGGTTGCGCTATCCCGCCAGTTGATTCCGCGCGCGGGATCACTAAGGACCGGTCGTCATCGCCGTACCGATGGCGCTCCTCGTTTATTGCGAACCAGTTGCAATTGTTTCGTCGATCTGGCAGCGGGCTTCCATGACTCTCGACAATCTCCCCATCGGCCGGCCGGCGCGCATCGTCGCGGTCGACTGGTCGTGCCTGGTCGACGAAGAGGCGCAGCGCCTGCGCGCGCTGGGGCTCGACGAGGGTGCGCGGGTCTCGGTCTGCTATCGCGGCGTGTTCGGCACGCGCGATCCGCTGGCGGTCACGGTCGGGCGCATGACGGTCGCCCTGCGCCGCGCCCATGCCGGCGCCATGCAGGTGGAGGCCGTCTGAGATGAGCCGGCACCGCAGCGCAGCCCTGGTCGGCAATCCCAACGCAGGCAAGAGCGCGCTGTTCAACGCGTTGACCGGGGCGCGGCAGAAGATCGCCAACTATCCCGGCGTCACCGTCGAGCGGAAGGCCGGGCGCCTCATCCTGCCCAGCGGCGAGCCGCTCGAGCTGACCGACCTGCCCGGCGCCTACGGCCTGCACCCGACCAGCCCCGACGAGGAAGTGACGAGCAAGGTCATCCTCGGCCAGTTCCCCGGCGAAGCGGCGCCCGACGTTCTCGTCATCGTGCTCGATTCCTCGAATCTCGAGCAGCACCTCGTCTTCGCCCAGGAGATCATCGAGCTGGGCAGGCCCACGGTGGTCGCGCTCAACATGATCGACCTCGCCGAGCGCGACGGCCTGGTGCTCGATCCCGCGGCGCTGCACGAGGCGCTGGGCGTGCCGGTGATCCCGACCGTGGCCGTGCGCCGCCGCGGCCTTGCCGAGCTCTCCGCCGCTATCGCCGCGGCCGAAGCGCGCGAGCCCGAGCCGGCGCGTCCGCACGTGACTCTGCCGGAGCGCCGGCTGATCGCCCATGCCATCGCCGATGCGGTGATCGTTTCGGAAACCACGCGCCACCGCCTGCATTCCCGGCTCGACCGCCTGTTCCTCCATCCCTGGCTGGGGCCGCTGATCCTGTTCGCCCTGCTGTTCGTCGTGTTCCAGGCGGTCTTCGCCGGGGCGACGCCTTTCGCCGATGCGCTGGAAGCCGGAGTCGCCGGGCTGGGCGAACTGGTCAAGACGCGGATGCCGCCGGGCCTGCCGCGCGACCTCGTAACCGACGGCATTATCTCGGGCGTCGGCTCGGTCGTCGTCTTCCTGCCGCAGATCCTCATCCTGTTCTTCTTCATCCTGGTGATGGAAGCCTCGGGCTACATGGCGCGCGCGGCCTTCCTGATGGACCGGCTGATGGCCGGCGTCGGCCTGTCTGGCCGCAGCTTCATCCCCCTGCTGTCGAGCTTCGCCTGCGCCATCCCCGGCATCATGGCGACGCGCAGCATCACCGACCCGCGCGACCGGCTGACGACGATTCTGATCGCCCCGCTGATGACCTGCTCGGCGCGGCTGCCGGTCTATGCGGTGATCATCGCCGCCTTCATCCCCAATCGCAGCGTCGGCCCGGGCATCGGGCTGCAGGGGCTGGTGCTGTTCGTGCTCTACGCCTTCGGCATCGTCGGCGCGATGGCGGCGGCGCTGGTGCTGCGCAGCTCGGTGACCAAGGGCGCGGCCAGCGGCTTCATCATGGAGCTGCCCAAGTACCAGATGCCGCATCTCAAGGACCTGGCCATCGGCCTGTTCCAGCGCGCCTGGATCTTCCTGCGCCGCGCCGGCACGATCATCTTCACGGTGACCGTGGTGCTGTGGCTGCTGCTCAACTTCCCGCGCGCGGCGGAAGGGGAGAACCAGGTCGACGCTTCGATCGCCGGCAAGCTGGCCAACGGGCTGGCCGTCGTGGTCGAGCCGATCGGCTTCAACCGCGACATCGCCCTGTCGCTGATCCCGGCCATGGCCGCGCGCGAAGTGGCGGTCAGCTCGCTGGCGACCAGCTACGCCGTCTCTGCCAGCGACGACGAAAAGACCGCCGTCGCGCTGGGCGACCGGCTCAAGGCCGACTGGAGCCTGCCGACTGCGCTGGCGTTCCTCGCCTGGTTCGTCTTCGCCCCGCAATGCATGTCGACCATCGCCGTCGCCCGCCGCGAAACGAATGGGTGGAAATGGCCGGGCGTCATGCTCGCTTATTTGTTCGCGCTCGCCTACATTTTCGCAGGAATCACGTACTGGGGCGCCACGGCCCTGGGACTCTAGCGAAGCGAGGCATTTTCATGGCAGGCAGCGTCAACAAGGTCATTCTCGTCGGCAATCTCGGTGCCGATCCCGAAGTCCGCTCGTTCCAGAACGGCGGCAAGGTCTGCAACCTGCGCATCGCGACCTCGGAAAGCTGGAAGGACCGCAACACAGGCGAGCGCCAGGAGCGGACCGAGTGGCACAGCGTGGCGATCTTCTCCGAAGGCCTCGCCGGCGTGGCCGAGCGCTTCCTGCGCAAGGGCTCGAAAGTCTATGTCGAAGGCCAGCTCCGCACCCGCAAGTGGCAGGGCCAGGACGGGCAGGACCGCTATACCACCGAAGTCGTGCTGCAGGGCCCCGGCGCGGTGCTGACCATGCTCGACGGCGCGCAGGGCGGCGGCGGATCGCGCGGCGGTGGTGACTTCGGCGGCGGCCGCTCGAGCGGCGGCGGTGACTGGGGCGGGGGCGGCAAGCCGACTCCCGGCGCTCCCTCGCATCACGACCTCGCCGACGATCTCGACGACGATATTCCGTTCTGATCCCCC
>CAUJJI010000081.1 GCA_963205265.1 Pseudomonadota bacterium | reverse complement strand
GCGCCGGACGTGTGAAGCTGCGCTGCTGCCGTCGTCCCGGGCCGGGCCCGGGTTCGCCGGCCTCATCTATGGACCGTTCGGCCAAGTGGAGAGCGGTCCCGGGCCAAGCCCGGGACGACGAGTGAGATTCTAGACGGCCGGGCGTTATCTCGTCGACCCGGGACCGCTGGCCTGATCGGATCGCTCGCGACTAAACCTCAAACCCCACCCTTGGCCTTGCTCTGTGCATAGGCGGTCCAAAGATCGGCGATCGGCTTGCGCGGGCCGGTGATCTTGGCGAAAGTGGCCTGCGCTTCGGCATATTTGCCCTGATCGACCTGGGCGATGCCGAGGCGAGTCAACGCGCGCGGCTGGTCGACGCCCGGCTTGCCCAGGGCGATCGCGTAGAGCGCTTCCGCCTTCGCGGCGTCGCCGTAGCTCAGGAAAGCGTCGCCGCTGGCGAGAGCCGTCACCGCCGTGGAGCTGGCGGCACGGGCGTCGCGCTCGAGCGCGGGCAGCGATGCACGGTCGGCACCGACGCGCTCGTTCGCCATGGCCTTGATTTCGGCGACAGTGCGATCGGACGGGTTGAGCTTGCCCGATGCCGTGCCGGCCTCGATGACCTTGAGCACTTCGCCGGGGAGCCTGCGCGGATCGGCTGCTTCGATATATTCGAGGTAGTCGCGCATCTCGTTATAGCTGTTGGTGCGGCCCATCAGCCGCAGCAGGTCGACCATTTCCTGCGCGGGAATGCCGCCGATCTCGCGGATGATGGTGATGGCGATGCCCCAGTTCTGGGTCGTCGGATAGGACTGGACGAGGCCCATGGCGAAAGTCGAGGCCTGCGGGCCCGACTTCGCCTTGTAGGCGGCGAGCATGCCGCGGCGGTACCAGGACTCGGGAACCACGCCGCCGCTCGCCTTCTTCTGGTCGATCGCCTGCTGCAACAGCGCCAGGCCCTGGCCGATGTTGCCTTCGGACATGTAGGTTTCGGCCAGCATCAGCTGCGGGTCGTTTTCCGTGAAGCCGCCCTTGATCGCCGCCTCGAGATAAGCGCGGGCGCCGGGATAGTCCTTCGCGACATAGGCGAGCTGGCCCGCATAGAAATTCAGCTTGGGCACTTCGCCGGCCGGGGACTTGCCGCTTTCCAGCATTGCCCCCAGGCCGCGGCGCTGCAGCGACTGGTCGCTGGCCATGCCGCCGAGTTGCAGGGCGAAAGTGCCGGCGACATATTTGTCGTCTTCGTTGCCGATGGCGGCGAAGAGCTGGTCGAGCTGCGCCTTTTCGGGAGCGAGTGCGGCGGCGAGAGCCTGGGCATTGCCGGCGGCAGCCGTCACGTCGGCCCGGGCCTTCGCATCGCCGAGCGCCTTCTGGAACGGTCCGGCGATCTTCTGGAAGGCCGGCGTCATCTTCAGCGGAACCGGCTTGGGTTCCTTTTCCTTGGCGGCGGCAGGCGTCGCGGTAAGCGTCCCGCCGGCGACAACGCCCAAGGCCAGCGCGGCGCCCAGGGCAATGCGCGAGACCAGACCTACCCCCAAGGGCTTGCTGCTCAGGACCATCTGTACCTTACTCCTCGACAAGGCGGCTATCCACGCCCTTCGCGTCAGCGCCGCTCCAAAAGACTCCGTCGTTGCTACTGACGATGAAACTGCGGCTTGGCAACCGTCCTGCCGCTAGGGGAGAACCACTGAACGGCAATTGAATGCCGTTTACCGCAACTGTTCAGCCTTGCCGCGTGAAATGTGGAAAACCGGCGCCCGCAACTCTCGCCGGCGAAGGCGTCGCTGGCAATCCCCTGTCCATTGGCCTAGGGACCGGAAGTGCCATTCCCGACAATAGAAGAACGATAACTCCGCTGTGAGCGACGACACCGACATTATCGAATATCCGGGGCCCGCGGGCGATTTCCAGCGCGTCGACATCGTCGACGAGATGAAGACCAGCTATCTCGACTACGCGATGAGCGTGATCGTCAGCCGCGCGCTGCCCGACGTGCGCGACGGCCTGAAGCCGGTCCACCGGCGCATCCTCTTCGCCAGCCAGGAAGGGGGCTTCGTCGCCGGGCGCCCCTATCGCAAGTCGGCGAAGATCGTCGGCGACGTCATGGGCAACTACCACCCGCACGGCGACAGCGCGATTTACGACGCGCTCGCCCGCATGACCCAGGACTGGTCGATGCGGCTGCCGCTGGTCGACGGCCAGGGCAACTTCGGCTCGATGGACCCCGATCCGCCGGCCTCGATGCGCTATACCGAGGCGCGGCTGGCGCGCGCGGCCAACAGCCTGCTCGAGGATCTCGACAAGGACACCGTCGATTTCGCCGACAACTACGACGGTTCGCGCCGCGAGCCGACCGTGCTGCCGGCACGCTTCCCCAACCTGCTGGTCAACGGCGCCGGCGGCATCGCCGTCGGCATGGCGACCAATATCCCGCCGCACAACCTGGGCGAAGTAATCGACGGCTGCCTGGCGATGATGGCCAACCCGGCGATCTCGGTCGAGGAACTGTTCGAGATCATCCCCGGTCCCGATTTCCCGACGGCGCCGCTGATCCTCGGCAATGCCGGCGCGCGCGCGGCCTATATCACCGGCCGCGGCTCGATCATCCAGCGCTGCCGCCACATGATCGAGGAAGGCCGCGGCGACCGCCGCTCGATCGTGCTCACCTCGATGCCGTTCCAGGTCGGCAAGTCGGGCCTGGTCGAAAAGATCGCCGAGGCCGCCAAGGAAAAGCGGATCGAGGGGGTCTCCGAGATCCGCGACGAATCCAACCGCGAGGGCGTGCGCGTCGTCATCGAGCTGAAGCGCGACGCGACGGCCGAAGTCGTGCTCAACCAGCTGTGGCGCCACACCCCGGCGCAAAGCTCGTTCCCCGCGAACATGCTGGCGATCCGCGGCGGCCGGCCCGAGATCCTCGGCCTGCGCGACATCATCCAGTCCTTCATCGCCTTCCGCGAGGAAGTGATCACCCGCCGCACCAAGTTCGAGCTGAACAAGGCGCGCGACCGGGCGCATATCTTGCTGGGCCTGGTCATCGCCGTGACCAATCTCGACGAGGTCGTGGCGATCATCCGCAGCGCCCCGAATCCCGCGGCCGCCCGCGCCGCGCTGCTCGCCCGCGAATGGCCGATCGGCGACATCGCCCAGTACATCCGCCTGGTCGAGGCGATCGAGCCCGATGCCGAGCAGGAGGGCGGCACATACAAGCTGTCCGAAGCGCAGGTTAAGGCGATCCTCGACCTCAGGCTCCACCGCCTGACCGCGCTGGGCCGCGACGAGATCGGCGACGAGCTCAAGGAACTGGCCGCGGCGATCGAGGAATACCTCGCGATTCTCGCCGACCGGGTGAAGCTCTACGCGGTGATGCGCGACGAACTGGTCGCGGTGCGCGACGCCTTCGCCACGCCCCGCGTGTCCGAGATCACCGCCGCCTGGGACGGGGTCGAGGACGAGGACCTGATCGAACGGTCCGAGATGGTCGTGACCGTCACCATGGACGGCTACATCAAGCGCACACCGCTCTCCACCTTCCGCGCCCAGAACCGCGGCGGCAAAGGCCGCGCCGGCATGGCGACAAAGGAAGAGGACGCGGTCAGCGAGATGTTCGTGACCAGCACTCACAACCCGGTGCTGTTCTTCTCCACCGCCGGCAAGGTCTATCGCATGAAGGTCTGGCGCTTGCCCGAGGGCGGCCCGGCGACTCGCGGCCGGCCGATCGTCAACCTGCTGCCGGCGCTCGACCAGGGCGAGACCATCGCCACCGTGCTGCCGCTGCCCGAGGACGAGGCGGAATGGGGCAAGCTCCACGTCGTCTTCGCCACGGCCAAGGGCAATGTCCGCCGCAATTCGATGGACGCCTTCGCCAACATCCCGTCGAACGGCAAGTTCGCCATGCGCTTCGAGGAAAGCTCGGAAGATCGCCTGATCGGTGTCGCCCTGCTCGAGCCCGACGACGACGTGCTGCTCGCCAGCCGCCAGGGCAAGGCGATCCGCTTCGCCGGCGACGACGTGCGCGAGTTCCAGAGCCGCACCTCGACCGGCGTGCGCGGCATGGCGCTGAAGAGCGACGACGAGGTGATCTCGCTGTCGATCCTCCACCGCGTCGGCACGACCTCGGAAGAACGCGAGGAATATGTCCGCTTCGCCCCGTGGAAAGGCGAGAAGGAAGGCGAACCCTCGCTCTCGCCCGAGCGCTTCGCCGAAATGCAGGCGCGCGAGCAGTTCATTCTCACCGTCTGCGCCAACGGCTACGGCAAGCTGTCCTCGGCCTACGAGTATCGCCGCACCGGCCGCGGCGGCCAGGGCATCACCAATATCGACAACATCGCCCGCAACGGCCAGGTGGTCGCCAGCTTCCCCGCCACCCAGGCGGACCAGCTGATGCTGGTGACCGACCAGGCCAAGCTGATCCGACTCGGCCTCGATTCGCTGCGAGTGATCGGCCGCGGCTCGGCCGGCGTCCGGCTATTCAACGTCGCCGAGGGCGAGCACGTGGTTAGCGCCGTGCGCCTGGCCGACGCTGGCGAGGACGACGCCGGGAGCGAAGTGGCGGTCGAAGTCCCGGTCGATGAGTGATCGCCCCGCGGTCGCCTACAAGGTCCTGACTTCCGGCCAGATGTCCGCGCTGGAACGCGACAGCAGCTTCACCGGGGCACCGGTCGACGTGGCGGACGGCTATATCCACCTATCGACCTCGGCGCAGCTCGACGAGACGGTCGCCAGGCACTTTGCCGGCCAGGAGGGGCTGCATGTCGTGGCGGTCGACCTCGAGGCGCTGGGCGATGCCGTGCGGTGGGAGCCTTCGCGCGGCGGCGACCTCTTTCCCCACATCTACGCTCCCCTGACCTTGTCGGCGGTGCTCGCCTACGGCCCGCTGGAGCGGGACGACGGCGGCAAGGTGAAGCTACCCGTTGCGGGCTAGCGGGACGACGGATCCATCGTCGTCCCGGGCTCGACCCGGGACCGCTGGCCTCGTCGATGGACCGTTCCGGCCGATGGGTCACACCCCCCTCCTCCCCGCCTGCCCGCTCTGCTAGGGCGCTCCCATGACATACGACGTCCACATCATCGGCGGCGGGCTCGCCGGCAGCGAGGCGGCCTGGCAGCTGGCGCGGCGCGGGGTTCGCGTGCGGCTGTCGGAGATGCGCGGCACCGGGGAGCGCTCGCCCGCGCACCAGACCGATGCCCTGGCCGAGCTGGTCTGCTCGAACAGCTTCCGCTCCGACGACGACGCCAAGAACGCCGTGGGCCTGCTGCATCACGAGATGCGCCGGTGCGGCTCGCTGACGATGGCGGCGGCGGCGAAGGCGCAGGTTCCGGCCGGATCGGCCCTGGCGGTCGATCGCGACGTCTTCTCGGCCGAAGTCGAAAGCGCGCTGGCCGCCCTGCCCTCGCTCGACGTCGTGCGCGAGCGGATCGACCGCCTGCCCCAGGCTGGGCTGACCATCGTCGCCACCGGACCGCTGACTGCGGCGGCGCTCGCCGAAAGCATCGGTGTGGCGACCGGCGCGGACTCGCTGGCCTTCTTCGATGCGATCGCGCCGATCGTCTACCGCGACTCGATCGACATGGACATCTGCTGGATGGCGGCGCGCTGGGACAAGGGGTCGGACCTCGGCGACGGCAAGGATTACATCAACTGCCCGATGGACCGCGACCAGTACCTGGCCTTCCGCGGGGGGCTGCTGGCGGGCGAGAAGACCGCGTTCAAGGAGTGGGAAGCCAGCACCCCCTACTTCGAGGGCTGCATGCCGATCGAGGTCATGGCCGAGCGCGGCGTCGACACCCTGCGGTTCGGCCCGATGAAGCCGGTCGGGCTGGACGACCCGCGCACCGGGCGCTGGCCGCATGCGGTGGTGCAGCTGCGCCAGGACAACAAGCTCGGCACATTGTGGAACATGGTCGGCTTCCAGACCAAGCTCAAGCATGCCGAGCAGGTGAGGCTGTTCCGCACCATCCCCGGCCTGCAGAACGCCGAGTTCGCCCGCCTCGGCGGCCTGCACCGCAACACCTTCCTGAATTCCCCCGTGCTGCTCGACCGCCAGCTGCGCCTGAAGGCTGCGCCCCATGTCCGCTTCGCCGGGCAGATCACCGGCTGCGAAGGCTATGTCGAAAGCGCTGCAGTCGGCTTGCTGGCGGGGCTGATGACCGCCGCGCAGCTGGCGGGCGAAAGCTGGCAGGCACCGCCGGCGACCACGGCGATGGGCGCCCTGCTCGCGCATATCACCGGCGATGCCGAAGCCGGTAGCTACCAGCCGATGAACGTCAACTTCGGCCTGTTTCCGCCGGTCGCCCCCGAGGTGAAGAAGAAGCAGCGCAAGGAAGCCTACACCGCCCGGGCGAAGGCCGATCTGGCGGAGTGGCTAGAGAGCTGAGGGTTCCGTCGACAAGGCCTGCGATCCCGGCTTTCGCCGGGATGACGCCCAACCCTCCGTCGTCCCGGGCTTGACCCGGGACCGCTCAAGTTCAGCACTTGCACTTCGGCTTGGGCGGTTCCTTAGGCCGGGTCGCGGCGAATTCGGCGCGGTCGAGCCAGAGGTCGCCGTTGCGGTCCGCCGCCTTGAAGCGGTTGGCGGTCACCACCGCCCATTCCTCGAAAGTCAGCAGGTTGTTGCCGTCGCTGTCGAGGCGGCGGAAGTCGCGGGTGCACAGGGCCATCATCTCGTTGCGGGTGACGCGTCCATCGCCGTCGCGGTCGAGCCTGGCGAAGCGGCGCTGCTCGCGGCTGATCTCGGTGGCTTCGGGTGGAGCAGGCCCCTCCAGGCCCGAGATGTCGGCGCTGGGGAGCGGTGCCGGCTCCGTCGCGTCGGGCACGGGAGCGGGCGGCGGCGCCCCCGCTTCCACTTCCGCGCGCCCTTCCCACCAGAAAACGCCCGCTGCCACGAGCAGCAGCGCAGCCAGCGCCCCCAACAGAGTCCGGTTCATCCCCAAATCCTCGGAAATCCAATGCCTTATAGCAAGGCACTAGCGTCCGAGCAATCCGATGCGAAGCGCGGCCAGCAAAGTCGCCGCCGGCCTGTGCGCGGCTTCGCTGCGCAGCGACCGCCGGGCCAGCCCGTGCAGCACCGCCAGCGGCCGCAGCCTGCGCGGAAGCGCCCGGCGGGGCGAGAGCCGTTCGGCCGCCAGCGAACGTGCCAGCTCGCGCTCGTCCGGATGGCTGAGGCGCACGGCGAGGTCGGCCAGCGCCCAGGACGTGCCCAGCTCCGCCGCGGCTGCGCCATGCTCCGGCACGCCCGCCAGCTCGGCGAGACCGGCGAAGGCCGCGCCCCGGCCTTGGGCAAGAGCCAGCAGCGGCTCGGCCGGTAGCGGCGCGTCGCCGGTCATCGCTTCCCAGCCGTCGACCAGGGCGACCAGGGCCGGCAGGCGGCCCTGCCAGCTGTGCAGGATTCGCAGCAGGGGATCCCCGCTCGACCAGCCCGGATCGGCGGCCAGCAGCTGTTCGCGCCACCAGGCGAGGCGCAGCTGCGCCAGCATCGGCTCGTGCGAGGCCCGCACGATGCCCGCCAGCCGGGTATCGAAAGCCAGCAGCGCCAGCGTCGGCGTGCGGACCGCGGCCGGGGCATAGGCGAGCGCAAGTCGTTGCAGCACCGGCAATTCATCGACCAGTCCGGGGCTATCGGCAGTCATTCCCGGCCTGCGCGGACGAAAGCTCTGGAGCGGCAAGTGCCTAGGAGATCGTACATAACGACATTTTAACCTGATCACTTGAATAATCGAACACCGCGTTTCTGTATCCAATGCAAATTATTCGGGGCAAACAGTGGGACCGCTCGATGTTTAGGGCCATGAGACGATCGATAGGCCGGCTGGCGTCGCAAACGCGAGGGAACACCTTTGCGATCGTCGCGGCCGCGCTTATCCCGATCACGGTGATGATCGGCTCGGGCATCGACATGAGCCGCGCCTACATGGCCAAGAACCGGCTGCAGAACGCCTGCGACGCCGGCTCGCTGGCAGCCCGGCGCGTGATGCAGAACGATACGCTGAGCCAGAGCGTGATCGATACCGGGCGGCAGTTCTTCAACTTCAACTTCCCCCAGGGCGCCTACCAGACCACCACATTCACGCCTAGCGTCACCAAGCCGTCGACCGGCGTCGTGCGGATCACCGCCTCGACTCGCATCCGCACCATGATCATGCGGATGTTCGGCGTCGCCGACTTGCCGCTCAATGTCGATTGCGATGCTTCGCTGAACTTCGTCAACACCGACGTGGTGCTGGTGCTCGACGTCACCGGCTCGATGGACTCCAACGTGCCGACCGGCAGCGGCGGCAGCTCGATTAAGAAGATCGACGCCCTGCGCTCGGCCGTTCTGGCGCTCTACGACGAGCTTGCGCCGATGCAGACCCAGCTCGAGGCGCAGGGCCTGCGCCTGCGCTACGGCATCGTGCCCTATTCGAGCACGGTAAACGTCGGCCGCCTGCTCTATGCCAGGGACCCGAGCTATATCCGCAGCAGCTCGACCTATCAGACGCGCGTGGCGAACTTCACGACGGCCGAAACCACCACTGTCCACACGGCGAACACGCCGTCGGTGTCCAGTGGCTGGGAAAACTATTCCGGCGGCTCGATCAGCACCGGCAGCTGCCAGACCTGGGTGCAGTCGTCCCCGGTCAGCGGCGGCGGACCGGCTCCGACCGCGACGACGGTGACCTCGTACCAGGGCACGTCGACCAGCACCACCTACGTCGCATCGAGCAACTGGGGCTGGTCGGGCGCTTCGGATACCAGCGGCAGCTCGCGCAGCTGCCGCCGGTGGAGGATCATCACGACGACGACCTACACGACGACGAACCCGCCGACAGGCAACTATCTCTTCACCAACTGGACCTACCAGCAGGCCGCGATCGACACGAGCACGTTCAAGACGCCGACCGGCACGATCACGCTGGCGACGAATGGCAACGGCACGATGCCGGCCTCGGGCACATACGACATCAAGCAGATCGCCGACTCCGGCACCGGTACGACGACGGCTTCCTACACGTGGAACGGCTGCATCGAGGAACGCGACACGGTCAGCACGATCACCAGCGCTTCGGGCTATACCGTCCCCAGCGGTGCAAACGACCTGAACGTCGACGCCATTCCCAGCAGCGACGCGACCCGCTGGCGGCCGATGCTGCCCGAAGCGATCTACTCGCGCACTGCGGGCAGCACCTCGACGACGAACAGCACCAAGACGAGCACGACCGGCTGGCTGGTCACCGACTATTCGGCCACGTCCGGCTACTACGCCTGCCCGGCGGAAGCGCGCCGGCTGCAGGTCTGGGCGCGCACCGATCTCAACACCTACCTGAACACGCTCGCTCCGATCGGCGGCACCTATCACGACATCGGCATGATCTGGGGCGCGCGCTTCGTCTCGACCGGTGGCGTCTTCGCCGACGGCTGCGACACCTACAACAGCATGCCCTGCAACCGCCACATCATCTTCATGACCGACGGCCAGCAGACCGCCTACTGCAACGTCTACAGTTCCTACGGCATCGAGCGGAACGACATGCGGGTCAAGGGCGCGACCAACTGCACGTCCGACAGCCAGAGCGACACCAACACCGCCGATCTCGTCACGCGCCACGCCCAGCGCTTCAAGATGATCTGCAACCAGGCCAAGAACCTGAGCGCATCGATCTGGGTGGTCGCCTTCGATACCAGCCTGAACGCCAACCTGACCGACTGCGCCAGCAACGCCGACCAGGCCAAGACGACGAGCAACCAGGCGCAGCTGATCGCCTCGTTCCGCCAGATCGCCAACCAGATCGGCGCGCTGAGGCTGACGGAGTGACCAGGGCATGACGATCCAGCAGATCACCTCCCGACTGCGGTCGCTGCGCCGCCTGGCCGACGACACGCGCGGCGCCACGCTGGTCGAATTCGCGATCGTCCTGGTGCCGCTGTGCATCCTGCTGCTGGGCGGGCTCGACCTTGCCTACCAGAGCTACCTGCGCTCGCTGCTGCAGGGCGCGCTCAACGACGTCGCGCGTGCGGCCTCGGTGGAATCGCCCACGATCACTTGCGGCACCGGCACGATCGGGGCGCGGATCGACTGCGCCATCCAGCGCAAGGTCAACACCGTGGCGCGCAATGCGAACTACACGGTGACGACGCAGAACTTCTACCAGTTCTCCGGCGTCGGCCGCAGCGAGAAGCTGACCACCGATCACAACCACAACGGCCAGTACGACACCGGCGACTGCTGGGAGGATCTCGACGCCGACGGCACGTTCGATACCAGCGCCGGCCGTACCGGCCTGGGCGGCGCCGACGACGTCGTGTTCTACGAAGTCACGCTGGTATCGCCGCGGATCATTCCGATCAGTTCCTTCCTGTCGGGCGGCGAGCACTACAACATCGTCGCGCGCGCCGCGATCCGCAACCAGCCCTATGCGCGCCAGGCCGTGCCGGCGACGGTGTGCGCATGATGCGCCGGAGATCGCCCCTGGCCCGCTTGCCCGCGCTGCTGCGCGCGCTGCGCCGATCGACCAGCGGCGTGGCCCTGACCGAATTCGCCTTCTCGCTGCCGATCCTGATGTCGCTGCTGCTGGCCGGGCTCGAGGTTTCGAACTTCGCGCTGGCGCACCTGCGCGTGAACCAGATCGCCATGACCGTGGCCGACAACGCCGGCCGTGTGCGCACGACGATGGACGAATCGAACGTCTACGAGGTGTTCTCCGGCGCCGACGTGACCGGCCAGTCGATCGACTTCAACGCCAATGGCCGCATCGTCCTCTCCTCGCTGCAGGAGAACGGCAAGACCGGCGCCCAGGCGGGGCAGATGATCAACTGGCAGCGCTGCCACGGCAGCCTCAGCATCAACCCCTCGTACGGCCGCCAGGACGCGGGCCGCAACGACGCCACGCTGGCTACCGGCCTGGGCCGCACGGGCAACAAGATCGTCGCCGCACCCAATACCGCGGTCATGTTCGTGGAAGTGACCTACGACTACCAGCCGCTGATCTCGAACCGCCTGTTCGGGCCGAGCCGCATCCGCTACGAAAGCGCGTTCAACGTGCGCGAGCGGACCAACCAGAACATCACCAACACGCAGAGTCTGACGGTCAAGACCTGTCCCTAGGCGCGCCGCCTCAGCGGTAGCAGACCTGCTTCACCGCTGCGACGACCCGGGCCACGTCGATCAGCGCCGCCTTTTCCAGGTTGGCGGCATAGGGCAGCGGCACGTCCTCGTTGCAGACGCGCAGCACCGGGGCATCGAGATCGTCGAAGCCCTGCTCCATGCAGATGGCGATGACTTCCGAAGCGATCGAGCAGACCGGGAAGCCCTCTTCCGCAACGACCATGCGATTGGTCCTGGCCAGGCTGTCGAGGATCGCCTGCCGGTCGAGCGGGCGCAGCGTCCGCAGGTCGAGCACTTCGGCCTCGATCCCCTCGGCGGCGAGCAGCCCCGCCGCTTCGAGCGCAACGCCGACGCCGATCGAGTAGCTGACGATGGTCACGTCCCGCCCTTCGCGCACGACGCGCGCCTTGCCGATCGGCAGGACATGGTCGTCGAGCTCGGGCAGTTCGAAGCTGCGGCCGTAGACCAGCTCGTTCTCGAGGAAGACCACCGGGTCTTCCGAGCGGATCGCCGCCTTGAGCAGGCCCTTGGCGTCCGACGCGTCGTAGGGCGCGATCACCACGAGGCCGGGCACCGAGGCATACCATGGCGCATAGTTCTGGCTGTGCTGGGCGCCGACCCGGGCCGCTGCGCCGTTGGGGCCGCGGAACACCACCGGGCAGCGCATCTGGCCGCCCGACATGTAGTTGGTCTTCGCCGCCGAATTGATGATGTGGTCGATCGCCTGCATGGCGAAGTTGAAAGTCATGAATTCGACGATCGGCCGCAGCCCGCCCATCGCCGCGCCGGTGCCGATGCCGGCAAAGCCGTATTCGGTAATCGGCGTGTCGATCACCCGGCGCGGGCCGAACTCTTCGAGCAGCCCCTGGGTAACCTTGTAGGCGCCGTGGTATTCGGCGACTTCCTCGCCCATGACGAAGACCCGCTCGTCGCGGCGCATTTCCTCGGCCATGGCATCGCGCAGCGCCTCGCGGACGGTGACCGACTTCATGTTGCTGCCGGGCTGGAGCGCCGGATCGGTCGCCGGCTTTGCCGCACTGGCAAGCTGCGCCGTGCCGCTGTCGGCCTTGCCCTTAGGCGCTTCGGATTCGCTCGCCTGGAGTTGCGCCGCGGGCTGCTCCTCGGCTGCACTCCCCTGATCCCCGGCGGAGGCCGGGGCCTCGGCCGGCTGGGCGGGGCTCTCCCCTTCCCCCTCGATCATGGCGATGACCGTCCCGACTTTCACGTTCTCGGCCCCCTCGGGCACGAGCAGCTTGCCGATGCGGCCTTCGTCCACCGCTTCGAATTCCATCGTCGCCTTGTCGGTTTCGATTTCGGCGATGATGTCGCCCGAGCGGACTTCGTCGCCTTCCTTCACCAGCCACCTGGCGAGCTTGCCTTCCTCCATGGTCGGCGAAAGCGCGGGCATCTTCAGTTCGACGGCCATCAGTAGCGCTCCACCAGCACGTCGGTATAGAGCTCGGCCGGTGGGGGCTCGGGCGAGTTCTCGGCGAAGTCGGCGGCTTCGTTGACCACGGCGCGGATGCGCTTGTCGACCTCCTTCAGCGCTTCCTCGGCGACGCCCATCGCCACCAGTTCGTTCTTCGCCCGCTCGATCGGGTCGTGCTTCTCGCGCATTTCCTGCACTTCCTCGCGGCTGCGGTACTTGGCCGGGTCCGACATCGAGTGGCCGCGGTAGCGATAGGTATTCATCTCCATCAGCACCGGGCCGTTGCCGCCCCGGACGAAGTCGAGCGCGATCTCCGCCGCCTGGCGGACCTCGAGCACGTCCATGCCGTTGACGTCCATGCCGGGAATGCGGAAGGCGGTGCCGCGGCGGTAGAAATCGGTCTCGGCACTGCCGCGCCTGACGGCCGTGCCCATGGCATAGCCGTTGTTCTCGATCACGAAGATGATCGGCAGCTTCCACAGCGAGGCCATGTTGAAGCTTTCGTAGACCTGGCCCTGGTTGGCCGCGCCGTCGCCGAAATAGGCGACGCAGACGCCGCCGTCTTCGCGGTACTTGTGTGCGAAGGCCAGCCCTGCCCCCAGCGGCACCTGGGCGCCGACGATGCCGTGCCCGCCGTAGAACTTATGCTCGACGCTGAACATGTGCATCGAGCCGCCCTTGCCGCGCGATATGCCGGATTCGCGGCCGGTCAGTTCGGCCATGATCACTTTGGGATCGATGCCGTAGGCCAGCATGTGGCCATGGTCGCGATAGCCGGTGATGACGCTGTCCTTGCCGACTTCGAGAGCCGACTGCAGACCGACGGCGACCGCTTCCTGGCCGATGTAGAGATGGCAGAACCCGCCGATCAGGCCGAGTCCGTAGAGCTGGCCCGCCTTCTCCTCGAACCGGCGGATGAGCAGCATCTGTTCGTAGAGCTTCAGCAGCTCGTCCTTGCCGAGGCTGGCACGGCGGTCCTTGCCGTGCGATTCCTGCAGGCTGTGGAGGCGGAAGTCGCCCTCGGGCTCGACGATGTTGTCGGGAAGCGCGGGCTCTTGTGCGGGGGCTTTCGGGGGAGCCTTGGCCCGCGGCTTGCGCGGCGCGGCCGGTGCCTTTTCGGTTGCGGTTCTACTCTTGGCGGGTTTTGCCAATTCCTGTCCCCTGCTGGCGGATTCGCTGCGGTTGCCGAAAGCCGTGTCTGCCGCAGCGGAAGGTTCGTGTCGAGCCGCTAGCCACCGGTCAGCGCAGCAGCATCACCATTTCGTCGGGATGGGCGACGTTGAGATTGCTGCGCAGCAGTTCCCCGGTCAGGTCGGGATCGGCGTGGCGCGGATTGAGCAGCGCGACGCGGTTGCGAAGCTCGTCCCGCTCGCTTTCGAGCTGCGCGATTTCCGCCTGCCGCGCCTCGAGCTGGCGGAGGTTCTCGCTCCAGGCGAGCAGTCCGCTCGGCCCGGCGACGGCGAAACCGGCCATCAGCAGCAGGCAAGTCAGGGCGACGCCCTGGGCCAGGCTTTCGCGCGGGAGTTTCGGTTCGGGGCGGAGCATTGTCATCGGGCCGATAGAATCACAGTTGATTCGGTGATTCAAGCGGATTTTGAACGAAGACTCAATTACTTCACGACAGAAGGACCGGCCCGGCGGAGAGATAGCTGCGGATAAGCGGCCCGGCATCGCCTGCCAGGTCCGCGCCGGAGGCGACCCCGGGCACCGGATCGCGAGCCGATTTTGAGCAAGGTCAATGCTCCGCCCGGTTTCCTGCTGTATGCAACGGCTTCTCTCCCCGCCTTTACACCCCCGCTCCGGCGGGGGTTTCTTTTGCGGGCGATCCCCTCGCTCGGAGGCGAGCTACGGCTCAGTTGTCCGTCCGTGGCGAACTCCGGCGCCTGGAGGAGAAATGGCCCTGAAGGTGACGGTTGGGATCGTGATCGCGGCTCCCACCCCAGCCGCCAGCGGTCCCGGGTCGAGCCCGGGACGACGAAGGGGGCCAGGACAAAGTGGGGTCAGGCCGGAACCGAAGCACTCGTCTTGAGGTGCGGCATCACCTTGTCGGCGAAGAGTTTCGCCTGCTCGTAGACCAGCTCATAGGGCATGCCGCCGAAGCTGAAGTTGCACAGCATCTCGTAGTCGCCGACCATCGAGAACCGCTCGTTGTGATGCTCGACCAGCTCCTCGGGAGTGCCGATCATGTTGCCGCCGATGTAGTCCTTGTAGGCCTTGTCGGCGCCGCCGGCGGCCTCGGCCCGCTCACCCATGTAGGCGTAGGTCGAATAGCTGGGCAGCTCCTTGAAATGCGGACTCATGAACTCGTAGTGGTTCGCGACGGTCTGGAACATCGGGCCGAAGTAGCGGTCGGTGTAGTCCGCGACCCGGTTCTTGTCGTCGAAGCAGATCATGAAGTCCGAGATGATGAACGGCGGCGCCTTCCGGCCGTGCAGTTCCTGGAAGGTCGCCTTGTACTGGTTGATCTCGGGAATCGCGTTGCGCCAGTCGCCCTGGCTGAAGCGCAGGGTCTTGAGGCCGTAGCGCGCCGCCACTTCCACCGAGGAGGGCGACATCGACACCATCACGGTGCGGTCGCGGAAGCTCTTGAACGGGCGCGGGCGCAGTTCGGTGCGGGGGACCTTGAAATGCGGGGTGTCGGCTTCGAAGATGCCGGTTTCCACCGCTTCCATGATCAGCAGGCAGGCTTCGTCGAACAGTTCGCGGCTGTCGGCCAGCTCGACGCCGAACGAGCGGAACTCGCGGCGCGCGGCGCCACGGCCCATGCCCAGGATCAGGCGGCCTTCCGACAGGACGTCGAGCTGCAGCGCCTGCTCGGCCACGCGCAGCGGGTTGTTCCACGGCAGGATGACGGCGGCGGTGATCAGGTCGATCTTGCTGGTCTTGGCGGCGACGTAGGACAGCATGCCGAAGGGATCGGGGCAGGCCGCATAGTCAGTGAAGTGATGCTCGACCGGGCCGACGAAGTCGAAGCCCATGGCCTCCGCCTCGACGGCGAACTGGGTCTCGCGCATGAAGGTTTCACGATCGGGAATCCCGTGAAGATTCTGATAGCCCAGGTGCAATCCTACCCGCATAATCCTGCCTTCCTTCAAAGCGTGGCGGGACAGGGGCTGGCCTCCGGCGCGGCAGCACCGGGCAAGACGGCAACCTTTCCCACTCACCTGGCGCCCCGGCCGATCGTTCGGTGCAATGCCCGGGGCTGGCGAATCGATTTGCTCGATTGCCGATATTTGTCACCTGAGGCGTGTCAAAGTCAAGCGGAAGGTCGAGAGCCGTCGACGGCCCGGGCAGCGCAAGCGGTAATTGGCACCTATATCGTTTTAAACCGGCGGAGGCGGCGCCGAAGCCGCCTCACTCCGCGCCCGCGACCAGCAGGCGGCCGTGCAGCGGCTGGATGGGGCGGGCGTTGTCGCCGACGATGGCGTGGATCGCGGCGATCTGCGCGGCGCTTGCCGGGACCGGCCGGGTGGCGACATGCCAGTGGACGCCTTCGGTACAGGGCGGCGTCGTCAGCGAGCCTTCGTAGCGATAGACCGACAGGTTCGCCGGCAGCAGCTTTGCCGGATCGAACGTCACGCCGCTCACCACTTCGGGCCCGCGCTCGTGCGGGGGCGCGGCCTTGACCAGCTTGTCGAGCTCGGGATTGTGCGCGCCTTCCTCGAACAGCACGCCCAGGACGGCATAGTTGCCGGCATAGTCGATGTGCACGAAATGGGCGACCATCGGATAGTGGATGCCGTAGATCGTCTCTTCCGAAGGCGTATGGAAATGCACCTGCAGCAGCTTGTAGCGCGAAATGCCGCTGCTGAGCGTCGAGCCCTCGGCAATGTTGGCCTGGACCGTATGGCCATTGTTGAGGACCGTCAGCGGCCCCGGCCGATAGGTGGCCTTGACGCTGAACTTGCCGGGAATCTCGGCCCCGCCCAGGTCGACCGGCGACTGCATGCGGCCGGTCTTGCACAGCCTGAAGTCGGACGACAGCTCGCCCCAGTGATCGGGCCCGGTCTGGCCGTCGTAGGACCAGTGCAGCCCCGCGGCGTGCTGGACGGGCGAGGCATGCTGGGCGGCGGCGGCATGGCCGGCAGGGGCATGCCGCTCGGGCGCCGCTTCGGCGGCCGGCGCGCGGCCGGCGCGCGACAGGTGCTGCCCCCCCGATGCGCTCAGCGGCCCGGACATCGCCAGCGCGGCAACCAGGGCGACGGGGATCATGGCGGAAAACTTCATGGAAAACGCCTCCGGAACGATGGATTCTCGCGAAGACGGTTAACGGGAAAATGCTAATAACTGGCGAACCGCCGGCGCAGCAGAGGCCGCAAGCGAAGATCGCCACCCTCCGGGCCGGAGGATGGCGATCGATGTATGACAGTCAGGCCGCGGCTGCCCGCGGCCCGCGCGTTCAGGCGAAGGCGTAGCGGACCTTGGCCTGGCGGCGGCGCATCGCGGCGCCGATCAGGCCGAAGCCGAGGATCATCATCGCCCAGGTCGCCGGCTCGGGGACGGCGCCGTTGGTGCCGTAGTCCAGCGTCAGCGACCAGCTGCGCAGATTGCCGGTGTCCTGCGGTGAATTGTCGATGATGCTCAGCGTCCAGTTGCCCGCGGTGTCTTGTCCGTTGAAGGCGGAAAGGGCCTGCGCCGACTTGTAGGCCCCGGGCGCAATCGCGCCGCTTTCGGGAAGCAGCGAAGCATTCGCATCGGCGAAGGAATATGTGCCGACGAAATTGTTGCCGTTGCCGAAGGTGGTCTGCGGAACGCCGAGCCGGTTGAACAGATCGACCGTGGTCGTGCCGTTGGACAGGCGAGCGATCAGATCGCCGGCGAAAGTATGCGAGAATTCGTTCAGCGAAATCGTGACCGAATTGATCGAACCCAGCGAACCGACTACGAACGACGAACTGCTGGTGGTGGGAATCGGACTACCAAGCGTCCCGCCTGCATCGGCGATCGCAAAGCCGGAGCCGTTGAAAACCTGAACCGCCGCAAGGGCCGGAGTTGCAGTCGCCACGGAAAGCGCCGCCACGACGGCGCCCGTAAAGTGCTTCTTCATCGCATTACCCCTGTTGCTAGGTGCCGAATTGGCGACGCGGCCTCGTCGTTTGGTAAACAGAGCTTTAAGTCAGCTAGTAAGGCGAGTCGGTCAAGCTTTTGCTGCAGTGCAAATTGTGTCATTCCGGGACAGTGGCAACGATTGTCGCCAAGACCAAAGGCGCGACCGCGTGCAGGCAATGGTGCGCCCGACAGGATTCGAACCTGTGGCCCCAAGATTAGGAATTTCGTGACCAGTCTTGCCGCGCCTTGCCGTGGGTTATCCACCCCTTTCGCGAATCCCAAGGATTGAGCCACCGTTCCTTGCCTGTTCTTGCTTCCGCTTTCCGGTGATTGCTGATAGGGTGATTGCTGAGTGATTGTTGGGAGGCCACCATGGCCACGGGCAAGATTACCATCGACTCGGTGAAGAAGCTCCAGCGGGGTGAACGCGATTCGTTCCTATGGGATACGGAGTGCAAGGGCTTCGGGGTGAAGTGCACGCCGGCCGACAAGAAGGTCTATATCGTCCAATACCGCATGCATGGAGGGCGCGCCGCCAAGGTGAAGCGCTACACCATCGGCACGCATGGGACGTTCACGCCAGACAGCGCCAGGAAGGAAGCTGAGCGCCTGCTGCGCATGGTTGCCCAGGGTGTCGATCCTGCCGGCGAGAAGCACCGACTACGCACTGAGGCGAGCGAACTGGCATTCAGTGCCTACGCCGACACGTTCCTGAAGCTCTACGTGAAGAAGGAATGGGAACGGTCCTACGACTTCGCCGAGAGCGCATTGCGCCTGCATGCGAAGCCGAGGCTAAAGAGCACCCCCCTCCCCCAGATCGACGCGCAGCGCCTCACTCGGTTCTTCGACGACCTGCCCGACATGCCGGGCCTGCGCCGCAATGTCTTCGCCGTGCTGCGCCTGCTGTTCCGTTGGGCGAAGGGGCGCGGTGACATCGCCGTGAACCCGATCGCCGACTTCGGGGGACCGACGCCCACCGGAACCCGCAGCCGCTGGCTGAACGAAGGTGACCTTACCGTCCTGCTGAAAGCGACTCTGAAGCTGCCTTCGCCCTTCGGCCCGTTCTGTAGGCTGCTGATGATATCCGGCCAGCGCCGTAACGAGGTTAGCGAACTGGACTGGCGAGAATTGGACCGAGAGAATCGCTCCTGGATCATCCCGCCCGCCCGCGCGAAGAACAAGGTCGAGCATCTTGTTCCCCTGTCTGCATTCGCCATTAGCGAGCTCGACTCTATGGCTGGCGGAGAGAAGTGGCCGAAACGCGGATATGTGTTCACGACCAACAACACCGATCCGATTTCCAGCTTCTCCAAGCTCAAGAAGAAGATCGACAGCGCCATGCTCGATGTCGCGCTGAAAGATGACCCGCACGCAGAGATTGAGGCGTGGCGCCTACACGACCTGCGCAGATCGGCAGCGACCCATATGCAGCGGCTCGGCATACCAAACGAGCACGTCGAGGCGGTCCAGAACCGTCTCGCCGGTCGCAGCAAGCCCGGCGCTGGCAAGGCCTATCTGCTTTATGAGTTTGAACCAGAGAAACGTGTCGCGCTCGACAGGTGGGGCGGTTTCCTCGCCTCACTGCTGGCCGACAAGAACAACGTCGTTCCGCTGGTGAAAGCCGGCTGAGCAGGTGGCGCGGCTAGGGTAGCTCCCGAACGGCGGCCCCGCACCGCCTGCCGCGCCATCGTCTTCAACATTGCGGACGCCTGCGGAGGCGAAGATGAGTGATGAGATTGAATGGGTGCGGTCTCGTAAGGTGCGGGCCATTCTGTACAAGCACCGGGGAGAATTGACCAATCATGAGTGGTTCCTGCGCCCTCGTCTTCGCAGTGGAATGTTGACGGCAAAGGCAAGCGCGGCAGAACTTCATTCACGCCACCACAAGGACGAGAAGTTTGATTGGATTATGCCGCCAAAAATATGGGAGGGCACCAACGAAGACAGTCATTTTGACCTAACCAACGACAGCTATAAGAGCCGTGCCTATGGAACTGGCTACAAGGCTGTGAAATGCATAGGCCTGTCGTTCCGTCGCGATGAACTGTTGAAAGTTGCCGACATCGACGCGAGCGACCTGGAGCCTACCAATCTGCTCGACGCCGACGAGTGGGTTAGTGCGAACAACGATGTCACGTCCCACCTCATCCGCGAGTGTAATTCTGCGGCGTGGTGGAACTATCCCGAAGCCATTGCGTGGGTCATGTCCCGCGACATCGCTGGCGTAGCTAGGACGCGCGGTTGGCTGAGCTACATGGCCGAGAACGGCAGGCGCCTTACCCAAGGCCCATTGGAGGCCTTTCTAGGAACGACACAGGCACATGAAGCCCGCAGTGACCTACAGGTTGCGCTGGTCGCCGAGGGGCAAGGTTTGGTGCGCTGCCAGGGCCGCGACAGCAGTGGAGCGCTGGTCTCGATCCCAGCGGGCGAATGGAATGGCTGCAAGGTGCATTTCCGCGACGAGACGACTGTGCTCGCCCCAGCTCATGATGTGCGCTTCGCCCGCTATTGCGACCTGCTGTTCAGCAGCGACGACCTACGCGCAGCGTATCCGTCCGAGGCCTCCAGGATGATCGTAGAGGCGGAGGTCGCTGAGAAATCACCGGAAAAATTTGTTGCTAAAACGATGCCTGTCAAGTGGAAGGGCACCGACAAGGAAACCTACAAGGAATACGCGGATAAAGCGGCGCAAATGGTCTCCGATGGAGAAGCAAGCAATCTTGGTCAAGCTACTAAGCTAATCGTTAAGGCTGGAGATATTCTTATTTTCAAAGATGAGGAATACACAGAGAAATATATCTACAAGCTCGCATATCAACTTTACGGCGCATTGAAGGCGCCAACGTCTTAGCGGCCGAAATCAGCGCGCCAGCAACTGCCTATCCCTCTCATACACAGGATCGACGCCAGGGTGCCCACCACCGGGTGCAAGGGGCACAAGCCGGATAGGGAAGAACGGCCCATCGTCCAGCGTCAGGCTCGCGGCGGCCAGGGCATCGGCCAGCGGCTGCCCCCAGCCCCACAGGAACGGACGACCGAGCCGCTTGTTCGGCTCCATGGCTTCAAGCCGCTGCAGGCGTCGGGAAAGGCTTGCTGATGAAGACACGCAGGACAACCCCCTTATCGTCTATCGGCCCGCACTCCGCCTCATAGGCGGCGATGGCCTGCTCCCTGGTCTGGTCCTCGTGCTGCAAGATACGGACCCATTGCTTGGCATTCTCCGGCCGACGCTGTTCGAGATCGAAGACGCGGTTCTTCAGACGTGACATTGTGCGCCTCCTTCGTCGGGTGAACGCCAGACAAGCGCGCCGGTATAGCCATCCAGCCCACCGCCAGCCTTGCAGCGATCGTGCGCCTGCTCGGCTGTCTCGCCCATCCCGGCTACGATCCACCGCAGGCGACCTGTCCCGGCTGGGTGCGAGCGCCGCTCCAGTTCTTCGACACGCCCCGTCAGTCTATGCTTGGCCATATGCCGTCCTCCTAGCTTGCGTGTACCGTCCGCCGGGCAGCCACCGACGCGAGGAAGTGTCGATCGTCCTCGGGCATGTCCTTGATTGCCTCGCCGGCTTCATGGC
>CAUJJI010000080.1 GCA_963205265.1 Pseudomonadota bacterium | reverse complement strand
CGAACACCGTGCGCATGCACCGCGCGCTGCGCGAAGCCGGGGTCGAGGCCGAGCTCCACGTCCTCGAGGCCGCGCCGCACGGCGGCTTCGGCAGCAGCTCGCCTGAGGAAGCGGCGGTCGACCGCGAAGTGCGGCAGTTCTGCGAGACGTGGTGGGGGTAGGGTTCACAATCCTCCCCAGCATGGGGAGGGGGACCGCCGGGCGCAGCCCGGTGGTGGAGGGGGCTAGCCCCCTGGCGCTGCAGCGATGGGGCGAGCCCCCACCACCACGTCGCCCTGAGACAAGCTCAGGGCGTCGCGGTCCCCCTCCCCGTGCCGGGGAGGATCGCTTACCTCAACCCGAAGAACTTCTCCGCGCAGCCCGCGACGATCCAGGCCATCTCGTCCTTGGGCACGCCCTGGAAATTGCGCGCCAGGGCCCGGTGCGAGTGCGGGAAGGTCGTTTCCGAATGGGGGTAGTCCGACGACCACATGATGTTGCGGCAGCCCGGCTTGTGCCGCAGCTCGACGCCCAGCGGGTCCTCGATGAACGAGGCGTAGACATTCTGGTCGAAGTAGTAGCTGGGCGGATGCTTGATCGCGCACTCGGTCCAGTGGCGCTGCATCTCCCAGGCGCGGTCCATGTATTCGCAGGCCCAGGGGATCCAGCCCACGCCCGATTCGATCAGGCCGATGCGCAGGTCGGGGAAGCGGTCGAACACGCCCGAATAGAGCAGGATGTTGACCATCTCGAGCATGGCGGGCTTGCCCATCGGCAAGTCGCAGAGGAAATTGGTCTTGTCCTTGTAGCGCGACACCCGCGCGCCGAGGTGGAAGGTGATCGGCATGTCGAGCTCGACCGCGGTCGCCCACAGCTTGTCGAACTCGGGATCGCGGTACTGCCGCGTGCCGTTGGGATCACCGGTCATCGCCTGCCACACCGCGCCTTCCTTGGTGAACTGGCCGAGCGACTGCGGGAAAGCCGGCAGGTTGACGGCGACGTCGCCGCGCGCCCTGGCCGCGCGCATGCCGGCGACGGTCTGGTCGACGTCGACCGTGGTGAGGAAGGCGCAGGCGAAGATGCGGCCGTTCGAATCGGCGCAGAAGTCCGATTGCCAGCGGTTGAAGGCATCGAAGCTGTCGAGGTAGAGCTCGAGATTGCCGGTGCCGAGCGGCCCGCCGCCGAAGCAGACGGCCTTGTCGATGCCGTCGCGGTCCATGTCCTCGAGCCGCTTGTCGACCATCCAGCCGCCGACCCGCATGTCGGACAGCTTGCCGGCGTTCTTGTACTTGTCGAAGGTCCGCCCGGCCTGCGACTGCATCAGGTTGACCGCGCGGCGCTGGCCCTCGAAGACGATGTAGTCGCAGTCGTCGCCTTGCTCGACCTTGGGAGCGAGGTCGCGGAACTGCGGCGAGAGGTACTCGGCCCAGAAGGTCGGCGGCGGAGTGACGTGGACGTCGGCGTCGACGACATAGTCGGCAACCCGCGGCTCGGCTTCGAATGTGCGGTTAACGTCGAAATCGGCTTCGGCCATGCGCGCTTCTCCCATGTCCCGGGCTGTGGCCCAGGGATCGTCGCGAAGGGCTATCAGCCCGGCGCCCGGCAAGCAAACTGCGGCGGCCGATCTGGACGATCTGCATATCGTCTCGTTCGGCTAGGCGCTTCCCGGCCAGGACACCGGCACCGACAGCAGCATCGGCAGGTCGGGCGAGGCGATCCGCGATTCGCTGCCGTTGGCGTGGATCAGCACGACGCGCCCGACACCGGGCGTGGCGATGACCGCAGTGACGCTGTCGACCCAGGCGTGCAGCACTTCGCGCGACCTGGCCAGGGCCTCGCCGCTGGTCGCGGCGTCGCTCGACGCTTCCAGCTCGGCATTGAGCTCGGTGACCCGCTCGACCGCCCGGTCGATGGCGCTGGGCTGTACGTCGCCCATCTCAAGCCGTCTCCAGCGCCCGCGCCGGCGCCGGATCGAATTCGATCGGCAGCCCGCGCAGGCCCCAGACGCCGTAGAACGGCCGCCATGTCGAGGGCCCGACGCGGCGCGGATTGCGGATGCGCTGGGCGATCTGGTGCAGCCCTTCCTGGATCTGGGCGCGGGCGATGAACTGGCCGAGGCAGATGTGTACGCCCAGGCCGAACGTGATGTGCTTCTTGTCCCCCTGGCGCTCGGGATCGAAGCTGTCGGGATCGGCGATGGCGGTGGGATCGCGGCCCGAGACACTGACCGGGAAGAACAGCATGGTCCCCGCCGGGATCAGCACGTCGCGATAGGTGATGTCCCGGGTCGTCACCCGCGGGATCGTCGAGGTGGTGAGGTAGCGGAAGTTCTCCTCCGTCACCTTGCGGCAGTAGTCGAGGTCCTCGGCGCAGCGCTCGTACATCTCCGGGTTGCGGATCATCGCGTCCATCAGCAGCGTCAGCGCGTTCTTCGAGGTGTCGTAGCCGGCGACGAAGAGGAAGATCAGCAGGTCGTAGAGCTCGCGCTCGCTCAGCCCGCCGCTCTCGACCGTGTCGAGCAGGATCTCGAGCATGTCGTCGCCGCGCCGGCCCGCCGCCCGCGCCTTGCGCCGCTCGGCGACGAGGTCCTGGCCGAAGGCGTCGAGCACTTCGGTCGCGCGCTCGAGCTGCGGCAGGAAGGCCGGGTCCATGCTCATGCTCAGCCCGAAGGCTTCCATCGACGAGCGCAGGCCGGGGATCGCCTCGGCCGGCGCGCCGATCAGCCGGGCCATCACGCTGATCGGGAAGAACGAGGCGAATTCCTCGAAGTCGAATGCCCCCTTGGGCACCCATTCGTCGAGCAGCGTCGCGATCGTCTCGCGCATCAGCGGGCGGTGCCGGTTGGCCTGCTGCGGCGTGAAGGCCGGCGCCAGCACCTTGCGGATGCGGGCGTGCGGCTCACCCTTCTGGGCAAGCAGGCTTTCCTGCTGGAAGCGGCCCCACTGCGTGCCGCGCGCCTGCATCGCCTCGACCACGTTGTCGTAGGCACCGGTCAGGCTGTGGTCGAGCCACAGGAGGTCGCGCATCGCGTCGTACTGGGTGATGACGAAGCCGAAAGCGCAGGTCGCCAGCCAGGGATGCTGCTCGCGCGCCGCGGCGAACTGCGGCAACGGCGCTTCCGAAAACGCCGGGTCTTCCATCGGCAGGCTGGGCAGCTCGAGTTCGGTGATGGTTGGCATGGCCGGCACGTCCTTTCCCGCAGGGCATTTTTTGTTCTGCGAGACAGTGTAACGCTTCAGCCGGGCGATCGGAAGCGTGGCGGGGCAGTCGTCACAAGCCGAGCGCGAAGAGGAATTCCTCGTCGCGCTGCTCTCCCACCCAGAAGTCGATGTCGGCCACCTTGACGAAGCCGTAGCGCGCATAGAACCGCTGGGCGCCGTCGTTGCCGCTCCACACCGACAGCTGGATCGCGTCGGCGCCGAGGCCGCGCGCCTCGGCGATCGCCCAGTCCATCAGCGCCGCGCCCAGGCCGCGGCCGGTCATGCCCGGCGCGGTATAGAGCTGCTTGATCTCCAGCGGCCGGCTCGCGTCGCCGTGCCCGGCCAGGCTGCTGGGGAAACCCAGCTTGCAATAGCCGGCCAGCGCGCCGTCGATCTCGGCAAGGCAATAGCGCCGCTCGGGATCGGCCAGCTCGCCCGCGACGGCGGCGGGCGAGTGGGTTTGCTCGAGGAAGGCGGCCAGGTCCTCGGGCCGGTACATGTCGCCGAACTTGGCGACGAAGCTGTCGCGGCCGAGCGCGGACAGCGCGGCAACGTCGGCGGGCGTGGCGGGGCGAAGGGCGATTCGGTCCATGGCCTCGCCTGCTATCGGCCGGGCCGCCGTCACGCAAACTTGTCCGCCTTGCGCCGCCCCATGCGCATCCCCGCTTCCAGCCGCGCGCGCAGCTGGGTGTAGTAGGCTTCGAGGAAGGCGCGGTGATCGCCGGTCTCCTCAGCCGGCCGGCCGAGCTTGCGGCAGATCGCCGCGTGGACTGCGGCCATCGCTTCGGCGCGGTTCTCGCGGAGCACCCGCTCCAGCGTCTGCAGCTCGTATTCGCCGTAGACCGCCAGCTCGGCCTCGCTGAAGGCGAAGGCCGGCCGGGCATCGGCCGCAGCGGCGGCATCGCGTGCTGACATCGCCGCTTCCAGCCGGCGCTTCGGCGCCTCGACCACCCAGCTGCCGGCGATCAGGTCGCCGGCGCGCAACCGGTCGTGGTTGAAGAAGGGGAAGAAGGCGAAGATCAGGAACCAGGCGGTCGCGGCAATGCCGGCCGCGCCCATGTCGCCGCCGTCGCTGGCCGAAGCGAGGAAGACCAGCGGCAGGAACAGCTCGATGTCGCGCAGCAGGTTGCGGGCGATTACCATCTCGGCGGTGAGCCGCCCCCCGTCGCGCGCGGCGATGCGGATGCCGGTGATGCGCTTGCCCGGCGTCGCCCCGCGCGGGCCCAGCTCGAAGAACAGGAAATAGGCGTTGCGGAACAGGAACATCGCCGCGATCCACAGGATGAAGAGGAACTGCAGCGCATGGCCGGCGGCGGTCGGCTGCTCGGCCTTGGCGATCAGGTCGAGCGTGCCGCCCGCGATCCACAGCAGGGCGATGGTGGTCATGAACATCAGCATGCCGACGAAGATCAGGTCGAGCATCAGCGCGCCGGCCCGCGAGCCGCGGCTGGCCAGCGTCAGCGGCAGGGCGATGCCTTCGGGCGTGACCATCACCCGGTCGCGGTTGCCGTAGCGCAACCGGCCGGGAAGCGCGGCGGTACTGCTCACGGCGCTTCCCCTCCCTCGCCCCGCCTGCGGAAGGCGAAGAAATAGGCGAGCCAGAACAGCAGCATCGCGCCGCCGACGAGCAGCCGGCCCGGGGTATCGTCGATCAGCTGGCGGGCAAAGCCTTCCAGCCCGGCCGCCACCACCAGCATCAGCACCACGCCGGTCATCACCTGGGCCGAGCGGCGGCCGGCCTCGGCCGCTGCCTGCATCACCGAACGCTGGCCGGGGAAGGCCATCGAGCGGCCGATGTGCAGCCCGGCCGCACCCGACAGCAGGATGGCGAAAAGCTCGGTCGTGCCGTGGACCGAGAGCCAGGCGACGAAGTCCAGCGTCAGCCCGGCCCCGTGGTAGAGCCAGAGCATGGCGCCGAGCACCGCGGTGTTGTGGACCAGCAGCATCAGCGACGGCACGCCGAAGGCAAAGCCGAGCGCGAAAGCGAGGATCGAGACCTGGGCATTGTTGCTGAACAGGTAGGCGGCGAAGGCCGCCAGCGCGTTCTGGTCCTGGTTGCCGAACAGCGTGTCGCGCAGCGCCTCGCGGCTCGCCCCGGGCACGCGGCTATCGGCGAACTGGCCGGGCACGAGCGCGTGGTACCATTCGCTGTCGCCGGCGACGAGCAGCCAGCCGACCACGGTCCCGGCGACCATCACCGCCAGCGCCACCAGGATGTCGAGCCAGATCGCCCGCACCGAGGCGCTCCAGCCGCCGCCGAGGAAGCGCCGCAGCCACGAGCCCAGCGAAGCGCGCGGGCCGTAGACGATGAACCAGGCCCGCTGCACCAGCGCCTCGAGATAGGCGAGCGTGGCGGCATCCAGCGAGGTCTCGCGGGCGATCGACAGGCTGGAGGCGACGGTCCTGTACAGCACCGGGAGCGCCAGCACGTCCTCGTCCGAGAGGCTGCGCAGCCGCCCGCGCTCCATGCGGCCGACGATGGCTTCCAGCCGCTTCCAGTCGGCCTCGCGCTCAAGCCGGAAACGGTCGGACCGCAGCGCCGCGGCCTGGATGGCGGTGAAGTCGGGCTGGCTGGCCATCAGGGTCTCCGTCCCCTCACCCGATCACGCCTGCCCGCTTGATCGCCAGGTAGGCGTCGATCAGGCGCGGGCCGATCAGTTGGTAGGGCGCCTCGATCACGTCGACGCCCAGCTGCTTCAGCCGCTTCGTCACCAGCGCCCGCTGGCGGAGCAGCGAATCGGCAGTCACCGCCATCGCCAGCCGCTGCATGTCCGCCGGCTCGGCGACCGCCAGTTCCTCCAGCTCCTGGTCCTGCATGGTGACGAATAGCACGACATGGCGCGAGACCAGGCGGCCGATGCTCTCGATCATCAGCTCGGCGCTGGTGGGATCGGTGAAGTCGCTGAACACGACGATCAGCGAGCGCCGCTGCAGCCGCCCGGCCAGCGTCGCCAGGGCCAGGGTGAAGTTGGGTTCCTGGGCATGGTAGTCGAGCGCCGCGGCGGCGCTCTGCAGCCGGTGGAACTCGCGCGATTCGGCGATGAACGGCGTCATCACCTCGGGCCTGGCGGCAAAGCCGAACAGCGCCACGCGGTCGCCGCCCTTCAGCGCGACATAGGCAGAGACCAGCGCCGCCGATACGGCGCGGTCGATGCGCGGGACGCCGCCGATCGGCTCGCACATGGTCTGGCCGCAATCGAAGGCGAAGACGATCTGGTTGTTGCGCTCGGTCTCGAATTCCTTGGCATAGAGGTGGACGTGGCGGGCCGAGCTCTTCCAGTCGATGCGGCGGCGGTCCATGCCCGGCTGGTATTCGGTGAGCGCTTCGAACTGGGTGCCCTCTCCCCTGATGCGCCGGGCGATCATGCCGAACTGCGCCTGCTTGAGGAAAGTCTGCAGCGCGGGCGAGCGGACTTCGCCGATGTTCGGCCAGACCCGCACCGGCGTGCCGACCGCCTTGGCCAGCTGGCGCGCGCCCAGGCCGAGCGGGCCGGTCCAGCGCAGCCACAGCCGCTCGACCATGCCGGTGCCGCGTCGGGCCGGGCGAAAGAGGGCCGCGCCCTGCCACGCGTCGCCCGACAGGCGACGGAGCGCGAAGGCCGCTCGCCCGCCCGGGACCAGCCGCCCATCGAGCGCGAGCGCGCAGTCGACGCTTGCGCGCGCCCCGCCGGCGAAGCGGGCATCGACCTGCAGCCAGGCCTCGGCACCGACCTCGATATCGGGACGGACAGTGAAGGCGAGATCGTCGATCCGCCCCGCCGCCAGCGCATCGACCAGCACCAGAACCAGCAGGGCGCCGCCCAGCGCCGGCGCCAGGACCCAGGCCCCCGGCGCGACCGCCGCCACGACCAGCGCCACCGGCGCCGCCAGCGCGACGACGATCGCCGCGCGCAAAGTCGGGACGATGGCCATCATCCTCCCCGGAACGGGGAGGGGGACCGCCGCCGCAGGCGGTGGTGGAGGGGGCGTCCCCCAGGCGAAACCCCTGCATCGCGCGCCGATCCGGGCGTTGCCGCGCGACGCGAGCCCCCTCCACCACGCTGCGCGTGGTCCCCCTCCCCGTATCGGGGAGGATGGAAACCGGTCCTCACCGCGGCGCCTCGGTCTGCCGGACCAGTTCGGCCACCAGCGCTTCCACCTGCTTGCCTTCGATCTCGGCGGCGGGGCTCAGCAGCAGGCGGTGGCGGAGCACCGAGGTCGCCAGCGCCTTCACGTCGTCGGGGACGACATAGTCGCGCCCTTCCAGTGCCGCGCGGGCGCGCGCCGCGCCGGCCAGCAGCACCCCGGCGCGCGGGCTTGCCCCGCAGGACAGGTCGGCGCTGTCGCGCGTCGCCCGCACCAGGCGGACGACATAGTCGGTGACGCTGTCCGCCAGCGTCACGCGCTTCACCGCGGCGATCGCGCTGTCGAGCATGGCGGCATCGGCCACGGCGGTCACCCCCAGCTCCTGCGGATGCGGCAAGCCGCTGCGCTCGCCGTAGCGCGCGACGATGCGGGTCTCTTCCTCGAGGCTGGGATAGGGGATCAGCAGCTTGAACAGGAAGCGGTCGAGCTGGGCTTCGGGCAGCGGATAGACCCCCTGGCTCTCGATCGGGTTCTGCGTCGCCACGACCAGGAAATGCTCGGGCAGCGGATGCGCCGTGCCGTCCAGCGTCACGCGCCGTTCCTGCATCGCCTCGAGCAGCGCCGCCTGGGTCTTGGGCGGCGTGCGGTTGATCTCGTCGGCGAGCAGCAGGTCGCAGAAGATCGGGCCGCGCGTCAGCGTGAACTGGCTGGTCTGGAAGTTGAACAGGTTGGAACCCAGGATGTCGCCCGGCATCAGGTCCGGGGTGAACTGGATGCGCCCGAAGTGCAGCCCGACGCTGGCGGCGAAGCATTGCGCCAGGAAGGTCTTGGCCGTGCCCGGCGGCCCTTCGAGCAGCACGTGCCCGCGCGAGAACAGCGCCACCAGCAAGTGGTCGATCGTTTCCGCCTGGCCGACCACCGCCTTGGCGATCTCGCCCCGGATCGCCGCCGCCAGCCGGCCCACTTCGTCGAGCGTCATCGGGCTTCGGCCCGTACCTGCCGTGTCGTTCATCGATGCAGCTTCCTTTCGAGCGCATGAAGGTCCTGCGCCGCCCTCAGCAGTTCGTGCGGGCGACGTGCCGCGGCAAGACGCGCCGCGACGATCGAGAAGGGGGTGGCCTGCGGATCGCGGGCGGCGAGCGCGCGGTCGATCGCCGCCTCGCCGGCCGCGGCATCGGGCAAGCGCGGCAGGGCCAGCAGGCGTGCCAGGCGCTCGCGCGCGGCGGCGGCATAGGGCTCGGCGACGAGATGCTGCCGGCGCGCCCTGCGGATGAGGCCGGCGGTATTGGCGACCAGCGCCCGCTTGCCGAAGGCGATCGCCCGCTCCGGCCGCAGCGGCGGCCCGAAGCGCAGGAAGGCCCGCCAGCCGATCGCCAGCGCGGCGATCAGCAGGCACAGCGTGGCGGCGAGGAATGGCGGGGTGAAGGCAAGCGTCAGCAGGTTGCGCGAGCGGACGTGGCCGTTGAGCGTCAGGTCGAAAGTCACGGCATTGCCGCCGCCGCCGATGGCGCGCACCAGCCGCTCGGCCAGCCGGGCATTGGCGAGGTCGGCCATGCCGTAGTTGTCGAGGAGGTCGGGCTCGAAGACCACGACGACCGGAAACAGGTCGGCGCTTTCGCTGGCTGCGGCCAGCGAGCCCGGCATCAGCCGGTCGAGCTCGGGATAGCCGTCGCCGTCGTCGAGATAGCCCACCAGCACCCGTCCGTCCTGCCGCGCCCTGACCAGCGCGACGATCCGCGGCCCGCGGCCCGATTGCACCGTCCTGGGCTGCGGCAGCGTGCCGGTGATGCCGCCGCCCAGCCACTGCCCCGACTGCATCGCCGCGATGCCGAGGCCGACGTCGTCGAGGAACCCTTCCCAGGTCGGCGAATCGGTCCCCGACAGCTGCACCCAGCCGCGCTTCGCCTCGGGCGTGCCGATCGGCACCGGTGCCGCGCGCCACTTCGGCGTGACGATCAGCGTCGGCCCGACGGTGCGCCTGGCCGCGACGATGCGCTCGAGTTCCGCGCCGTCGGCCCATTGCGGCGGGGTGAGCACCAGCAGGCCGGGGTCGTCGAGCGCGCCCTCGTCCTGCGACCGCCTGACGGTGAAGCCGCGGCTCTCCAGGAACTCGGCCAGGGCGGCATAGCCGTTGAGCCCCTTGCCGCCGGCATGTCCGCCGCCGTCGTTGACCGAGGCCGAGGTCATCCCAGCGCCGATCATGTAGAGCAGCGCCACGAAGACGAGGCCGCCGAGCAGGACCAACGCCAGCACTGCCCGCGGCGAGAACGGGCCGGCGGCGGGCGCGCCGTCGATCGCAGCGGC
Organism: Pseudomonadota bacterium; assembly: GCA_963205265.1. Classification (GTDB taxonomy): domain Bacteria; phylum Pseudomonadota; class Alphaproteobacteria; order Sphingomonadales; family Sphingomonadaceae; genus Novosphingobium. The sequence continues at coordinate 7,217 of CAUJJI010000080.1, read as the reverse complement.
ATTCATCCGGCAAGATCCGCCAGGGCGAAGTCGGCATAGGCGGCGCGGGCGACGGACCAGTCCTCGCGCTGGAGCTCGCGCAAGGCGAAGAGGCTGCGCTCGACGCGCGTCGCGATCGTGCCGAAGGCCTGCCGCGCCCGTTCGGGCAGCATGGGAAAGGCCGCGATCTCGCGCGCGGTGCTGGCCGGAAGCAGCCAGTCGGGCCGCGCTTCGGCGATATGGCCGACACTGCGCTGCAGCAGGAGATGCACCGCCTCGGCGTAGCGTCCTTCGCCGGCAAGCCGGTCCGCATCCTCGAGCAGGGCCACCGCGGCGGCGCGGTCGGGCGACCATTCGGGCGCAGCTTCGGCCGGCTCTGCCCGCAGGCGTGCGAGCAGCGGCTGCAGCAGCCGCCAGAGAATGGCGAGCACGCAAAGCAGCGCGACTGCAATCAGCACGTTCTCGATCACCGGCCAGGAGACGCCGATGGCCTTGCCCAGCGGCTCCAGCAGACGGCGCAGCCATTCGCCCAGCGCTTCCAACCAGCCCGGCGTCTCCGGCGGCTTGATCGGGGGCAGCGGAGCATACTGGATGTCACCGTCGGCGCGCACGGCCTGCCAGTCGCGTGCGACGTCCGCGGCCGCTGTCGCTCCGGCAATCTGTGCCCCTGGCGCTGTCACTCGCGCTTGGTGGCATGAGGCGCGGTGGAGAGCAAGCCGCGGGTGGCGGCCGCTAGCCGCGTGGACGCGCCAGCGGGTAGCTGCCGAGCATGCGCACGTACTTGCAGTGGAACTTCAGTTCCTCGATGGCGCGGTCGATCGCCGGGTCGCCCGGGGCGCCTTCGATATCGGCGTAGAAGGTGGTCGCCGCGAAGCTCGCGCCCTTCTGGTAGCTTTCCAGCTTGGTCATGTTGACGCCGTTGGTGGCGAAGCCGCCGAGCGCCTTGTAGAGCGCAGCCGGCACGTTCTTCACTTCGAAGACGAACGTGGTCATCGCCGGCCGGCCGGCCAGTGCCGCGGCATCGAGCGCGTCCTTCGCCAGCATGACGAAGCGGGTGGTGTTGTCTTGCGAATCCTCGACGTTCTCGTCGACGATCTCGAGCCCATAGAGCTCGGCGGCGATCCGCGGGGCGATGGCGCAGGCCTCGGGATCGCCCTGCTCCTTGACGAAGGCGGCGGCGCCGGCGGTGTCGGCATAGGCCATCGGCACGATCCCGCGGGCGCGCAGATAGCGCCGCGTCTGGCCAAGCGCCTGGGGATGGCTGTAGGCGGCGGCGAAGGCGCGCGCGCCGGGCAAGCCCATGACCGCATAGCTGATCGGCAGGAAGTATTCCCCGACGATCGACAGGCCGCTTTCCGGCAGCAGGAAGTGGATATCCGCGACGCGGCCGTGCTGCGAATTCTCGATCGGGATCAGCGCGCGGGCGGCCTTGCCGTCCTTCACCGCGTCGAGCGCATCCTCGAAGCTGAAGCAGGGCAGCGGCAGGCAGCCGGGATCATATTCCAGCGCGGCGCGGTGCCCGTTGCAGCCCGGCGCACCCTGGAAGGCCACTGCCCGCGCCGGATCGGCGGCGGCGGCGCGCGTCATTTGCTCGACGAGGGCAAGGGCGGGTTCGGGAAAACTGTGCATGACGATCAGCCTGTATGGGTCGTGCCGCTTAGCAGCATTGGCAAATCCCGCAATGGCCCTTGCGCTTGCGCTTTTGCCTGACTAGAGCGGCGCGCAAACGCCGCAGGCAATTCCCACGGGGCACTCTTCGATGGACGACCGTTTCAATACAATCGCCGGCTGGGCACTCTTTTCCGGCATTGTCGCGTTAGGGCTTTCGAGCCTGAGCCACAAATATTTCGAAGCCGACAAGACCCATCGCCCGGAAAAGATGGGCTATGAGATCGAAGGCGTGGTGTCGAGCGAAGGCGGCGAGACCGAGCAACCGATCGAGGCGCTGCTGGCGACCGCCGATCCCGCCAAGGGCGAGCAGGTGTTCAAAAAGTGCGCCTCGTGCCACACGATCAATCCCGGCGGCGCCACCGGCATCGGCCCGAACCTGAACGGTGTCGTCGGCAAGGCGATCGGCAGCCATGCCCCCGGCTTCGCCTATTCCGATGCGCTGAAGAGCCACGGCGGCAACTGGGACTGGACCAACCTGAGCGACTGGCTGCACAATCCCAAGAAGTTCGCGCCCGGCACCAAGATGACCTTCGCCGGCCTCAGCAGCGGCGAGGATCGCGCCAACCTGATCGCCTACATGAACGCCCAGGGCTCGAACCTGCCGCTGCCGGCCGCCCCGGCCGAGGCTGCTGCCGCGCCTGCTGCCGAAGGCGCAGCGGCTGCCGCAGCGACCGAAGCAGCGGCCGCGGGTGCCACGGCCGCGCCGACCGAAGCTGCTGCTGCCAAGCAGTAGGGCCTGGGGCGTCCCCGGATCGGATCCGGGGCCGCCAGCCTCATCGACGGCCGTTCTGCCCAAATGACGGAGGTCCCGGGTCAAGCCCGGGACGACGATATGGCACGTCGACCCGGCGAAAGCCGGGTCCGCCCTCCTTTACGCAAGACAGTCCGCCAGGTTCGCAGCGGTCCCGGCTTTGATGCGCATCACCCCTTGAAGCCCTGAGCGATGACGTACCATTCCGACGAGTCCTTGCGACTCGCCGGCGGTTTGGCGTGCTTGACGCTGGCGAAGTGACGCTTGAGCAGCGCCAGCAGAGTCGCATCGGTGCCGCCCGCCAGCACCTTGGCGACGAAGGCGCCGCCCGGCGCCAGCGTCTGGATCGCGAAATCGGCGGCCGCCTCGACCAGCCCCATGGTCCGCAAATGGTCGGTCTGCTTGTGGCCGACGGTATTGGCCGCCATGTCCGACAGGACGAGGTCGGGAGAGCCCTCCAGAGCCGCTTCCAGCGCGGCCGGGGCTTCGTCGGCCATGAAGTCCATCTGGAAGATCGTCACGCCCTCGATCGGCTCGGTGGGCAGCAGGTCGATCCCGACGACCCTGGCCTTGGGCAAGTGCTTGCGCAGCACCTGGCTCCAGCCGCCGGGCGCAATGCCGAGGTCGACCGCGCGGGTAACCCCCTTGAGGAAGCCGAAGCGCTGGTCGAGCTCGATCAGCTTGTAGGCGGCGCGGCTGCGCCAGCCTTCGGCCTTGGCCTGCTTGACGTAGGGGTCGTTGATCTGGCGAGTCAGCCAGCGGGTCGAGCTGGCCGTGCGGCGCTTGGCGGTGCGCAGCCGCTCGCCCGGATCGCGTCCCGAACGGCTCATCGCACGCTGCGCAAGCCGTGCACGGCGGCGCGGAGCTGGGGATCGTAGCGGCCATGGCCGGCAATGAGGCTGCGCAGGATGCCCTCGCGGATGCCGCGATCGGCGACGCCCAGCCGCGCGGCCGGCCAGAGGTCGAGAATCGCCTCGAGGATCGCGCAGCCGGCGACGACGAGGTCGGCCCGCTCCCTGCCGATGCAAGGCAGCTCGCGGCGATCGGACAGCGACATGCCCGACAGGCGCGCGCTGATGTCGCGCATCGCATCGGTGGGGACGATCAGCCCGTCGACGGCGCGGCGATCGTACTGCGGCAGGTCCAGGTGCAGGCTCGCCAGCGTGGTCACCGTGCCGCTGGTGCCCAGCAGGCGCAGCGGCCCCAGGTCGGCCGCCTCGGCCCGCGCTTTCGACGCCCGCTCGGCAAAGGGTGCGAAGCTGTCGCTGACGAGCTCGCGCATGCTGAGGTATCGCGCCCGGCGCGCGGCCGCGTCGCCGCCTTCGGGAGCGCAGCTCTCGGTCAGCGAGACCACGCCCCAGGGCACGCTCTGCCAGTCGAGGATGCGCGGTACGGTCTCGGTGCTCTCGATCAGCACCAGCTCGGTCGAGCCGCCGCCGATGTCGAAGATCATCGCCGGGCCGAATCCGCTTTCGAGCAGGACGTGGCAGCCCAGCACCGCCAGCCTCGCTTCCTCGCGGGCGCTGATGATGTCGAGGACGATCCCCGTCTCTTGCCGCACCCGCTCGATGAAGTCTGCCCCGTTGCTGGCGCGGCGGCAGGCTTCCGTCGCCACCGAGCGCGCCAGGTAGACGTTGCGCCGCATCAGCTTGTCGGCGCAGACCTTGAGCGCGGCCAGCGCCCGGTCCATCGCCTGCTCGCTGAGCCGCCCCGTCTGCGCCAGCCCTTCGCCCAGGCGGACGACGCGGCTGAAGGCATCGATGACGACGAAGTTCTCGCCCGAGGGCCGGGCGATCAGCAGCCGGCAATTGTTGGTGCCGAGGTCGATGGCCGCATAGGATTGGCGCGGGAACGCGGGGCGCGGCAGTTCGATGTGGTCGCGCGGCTGCGCGATGGAACTGTACAATCGGCCGTCCGACGGACCGGGCTTCTGCTCCTGCTGCGGCCCGGCAGGCCCATGCGGCTCACGCCGTGCCTGCTTGCCGCTGCCGCCAGAAACCCTGGCGTTCGTCTTCGGCGGAGATTCTTCCGCCATCGTGGTACGTCACACTTCTTTCTTGCTTCCCGCCGGTGGCGACGGGCACCTGGCGCCAATGCTAACGCCGCCCGGCGAATCCGGCAAGCCCAGCGTCTTGACTGTCCACGAGACCCGCCCTAGATGGCGCCGCTCCTGCCCCGTCGTCTAACGGCAAGACTACGGACTCTGACTCCGTCAATCGAGGTTCGAATCCTCGCGGGGCATCCATTTCTAGCCGATAAATATCTGATAGATAAGGGTATTTTACCAAGAGCGCGAAATCGTTCCCTCGTTCATGCCCCCAACGGGGCGTGGCAACCGGCGAATGAGAGCGAACTAAGACGGCGGGGAAGAGCCTTGCCGCGTTCGATCATGACGACCTGCAATTTGCCGCCGCCGCTCAACGCCGCTCTCGTCGCCTTCCAGCACCAGGCGGCCGATGTGCTCGGTAATAGAGCGCGGCTCATCGGCGCCGTGATGCTTCTCCACCCAGAGCGCAATGGCCTAGGTTTCGCGTTCTAGGGTTATCGTGCGATCTAGCCCTGAAGCCATCCGTACGCGCAAGCAGCATCTAACGACGATGTCAGTCAAGGATTAGATCGCCCATGAAGACACCAGCCCAAATGGAAAAGGAGGCCCGAGAGATCGGTTACCTGTTCATGGGGATGATAGGCAATTACTGGGCGATGATCGACCAGTGCACAGATCTCCTGATCCTGCGCTACCTGTGGCGCTCGGGGCAACTGGACGTGGCGGCCCCAAAGGTTCACTGGAGGCAACTGACGCGAAAGTTGGAAACTCTCAGGCAGGCGGCCTCTGAACTTTCGGAGGGCGAAGCAGCGGCGAGCCAGTCATCCCTCTGCGACCGTACCTCTCAACTGTACATTCGGCGGAACGACGTAGTTCACGGAATGGCCCACCTTTTTAAGCCGACTGGGCTCACTGTCACGCGATGGGAGGTGAGGGAGAATCATTGGCACTATCGGCACACGAAACTAAGCCTGATCGAACTTGGCGAGTTTTCTCAGGCCTCAGGCAAGGCAGCTGACGAGTTTTCGGCTTGGGACAGCGACTGGCAGAGGCGATGGCCACTACCGAATGCCGCTCTCGTCAAGATGTAGCCTTGTCGCGCCTCGCGCGCGTGCGCGTACTGTTTGCGAAACCTCGGCCAGCGTCAGGCTCGCGGCGGCCAGAGCTTCGCGCCTTCGCGGTGCCGATCGGCCAGGGTGACGTATCGAGAAGCCATGGGCGCATTTTGCGACAGGTAGATCGGGGCAGGAAGGCGCCCTCTTCCCGCTCGATTCGCGGCTTATGAAATGCGGGCCGTCACAATCCGCACCGTCGCTCCGAGCGCTTGGTATACCAGTGCGATTCGAGGAAGCGACCGGACCGGATCCGCAGCAGCAATCCAGAGCCTGCAACCGGGGACTGGACCTTGAACCGGCACGCCTTCTTCGTGGGCGACGAATTTCAAACGATCCTGGATGTCGGACCAGTATCGCCCATTGGTTTTGGATTGCCCGCAAAACTGGTTGATCAGTGCCGCGACGGCGGGCTCGAAAACTATCCGAAAGCCGCCGGGCGGCCGCGCGATCTTCACGCAGCGTGCTTTTTCAGCTCAGCGATTGCCCATTTCATATCATCGCCACCGATTTCATCTGGGGTGACCGTCGCGGCGCCGATGGGGATTTGTTCCCCGATCTCCGCATTGCGCCAGAGCGCATCGTGCGAAAGATCGCTAATGGATTTGGCGGTGTGGCCATTGCAGACCCAGCCAATAGCTTCATTCAGGATGTCGATCTCATCGGCGGTGAAGGCAGAGAGGTCCGGCTGCTTCAGCCAAATGTGTTCACGGACGGTGCGGCCCCCGCTGATCGCGACATCGCGGGTAGCAATCTTGCCAGCGCGCTCCAAGCGACGAAGGCTAACCACAATCTTATTCGGCACAGGGCCATGCTGGCGCTTCTCATACGACCGCTGTCCGGTGATGGAATGGCCCAGGCGGCGATATGCCTCAAGGTCGGCGTACCACAGCACTTTGTTGAGTTTGGTCGCGCCGAGCTTCCGCACGTCCGATCGAGCGATGACGTAGTGGGCGACGGCCTCTGTGCGATCCTGCTCAGACAGGCTCACGACTTGCTCCAATCATTTGTGCCGTCCCCCTGCACAGGCCGTGATTGAGCCCCGCAGAGAAACGGATACCATAACAACGCATAGCCGCGCAAATTGTCTCCCTGAGATGAATATCTCGTGAGCAAGCGCCTTGCCTAATTGGGCCTATTTTACGCAAGCCGCTGCAGGCGCCGGGAAAGGCTTGTTGATGAAGACACGCAGGACAACCCCCTTGTCGTCGATCGGCCCGTTCTCCGCCTCATAGGAGGCTATGGCCTGCTCCCTGGTCTGGTCCTCGTGCTGCAAGATGCGGACCAATTGCTTGGCATTCTCCGGCCGACGCTGTTCGAGATCGAAGACGCGGTTCTTCAGGCGTGACATTGTGCGCCTCCTTCGTCGGGTGAACGCCAGACAAGCGCGCCGGTATAGCCATCCAGCCCACCGCCAGCCTTGCAGCGATCGTGCGCCTGCTCGGCTGTCTCGCCCATCCCGGCTACGATCCACCTCAGGCGACCTGTCCCGGCCGGGTGCGAGCGTCGCTCCAGCTCTTCGACACGCCCCGTCAGTCTATGCTTGGCCATATGCCGTCCTCCTAGCTTGCGTGTACCGTCCGCCGGGCAGCCACCGACGCGAGGAAGTGTCGATCGTCCTCGGGCATGTCCTTGATTGCCTCGCCGGCTTCATGGC
>CAUJJI010000079.1 GCA_963205265.1 Pseudomonadota bacterium | reverse complement strand
TCACCCCCCCCACCCCCCCGCCCCGGCTTCCCGCGGGGCCCCACGAGTCGACCGATCCAACCTCGCCTGCGCCGGTCCGGCGCGTCCGGCCTTGGTGTAACGGCATCGCTAACGCCTTGGTAACCCGTCCCGATTTATCTGGAGGGATCAGGAGGCAAGTCCGTGGAACACGCGAAGTTTCCCATGCAAGACGACGGCACGCGCGAATATACCAATCGCGCGCTGGTTTCGCTGCAGTGCGAGGTCAGGCAGGGCACGCGTCCCTGGCGCGTCTCGCGGCTTGAGGACATTTCGCCCGCCGGCTTCCGCATGGCCTGGCAGCCCGGTTGCCACCCCGACTTGCCGCTGAAGATCCGCATTCCCGGCTTGCAGGTGCTAACCGCGCATATCCGCTGGAAGAAGGAAGCCTCGCTCGGCTGCGCGTTCAACGAGCCGCTCCACTACGCGGTGTTCGAGCATATCGCCCGGCAGGCCGGCGCGCAGGGCTGAGCCCCCGCCCCGGCTTCACCCGCCCCGGCTTCAGATGTGAATGGCGCGCCCATAAGCGGCGAGCGTCGATTCGTGCATCATCTCGCTCAGCGTCGGGTGCGGGAAGATGGTCTGGATCAGCTCGGCCTCGGTGGTCTCCAGCGTCTTGCCGACGACGAAGCCCTGGATCAGCTCGGTGACTTCGGCGCCGATCATGTGCGCGCCCAGCAGCTCGCCGGTCTTGGCGTCGAACACGGTCTTGACCAGGCCCTCGGGCTCGCCCAGCGCGATCGCCTTGCCGTTGCCGATGAAGGGGAAGCTGCCCACCTTGACCTCGTAGCCGGCTTCCCTGGCCTTGGCCTCGGTCAGGCCGACGCTGGCGATCTGCGGGTGGCAATAGGTGCAGCCGGGGATATTGCGCCGGTCGAGCGGATGCGGATGGACTTCCGCATTGCCCAGTTCCTGGGCGATGGCCTCGGCGGCGGTGATGCCCTCGTGGCTCGCCTTGTGGGCCAGCCAGGGCCCGGCCGTGCAGTCGCCGATGGCCCAGACGCCCTTGACGTTGGTGCGGCCGTAGCCGTCGGTCTTGATGTGGAACTTCTCGTCGGGCTCGACGCCGATGTCCTCCAGGCCGATGTTCTCGATGTTGGGGACGATGCCGACCGCGGCGATGACGTGGCTGAACGTGTCCTCGCTCATCGCGCCGTCCTTGGCCTTGATCTTCACCGCGACGCCCGCGTCGCCGGGCTGGATGTCCTCGAGCTTCGCCGAGGTCATGATCTTGATGCCCTGCTTCTTGAGCTGCTTTTCGAGGAAGGCCGAGATGTCGGCGTCCTCGACCGGGACGACGCGGTCCATCATCTCGATCACCGTCACTTCGGCGCCGAGATCGTTGTAGAAGCTGGCGAACTCGATGCCGATCGCGCCCGAGCCGATGACCAGCAGCTTGCTCGGCATCTCGGGCGGGACCATGGCGTGGCGGTAGGTCCAGATGCGCTTGCCGTCGGCCTTGCCGGTGCGCTTCGGCAGTTCGCGCGCGCGGGCGCCGGTGGCGATGATGACGTGCTTGGCCTCGAGATTGGTGGTCTTGCCGTCCTCGGCCGTGACCTGCAGCTTGCCGGGACCGGTGAGCTTGCCGGTGCCCATGTGCACGTCGATCTTGTTCTTCTTCATCAGCCCGGTCACGCCCTTGTTGAGCTGCGACGCGACCCCGCGCGAGCGCTGGACGATGGCGTTGAGATCGGCAGAGATGTTGTCGGCGGCGAGGCCGTAGTCCTTGGCGTGCTTCATCTGGTGGAACACCTCGGCCGAGCGCAGCAGCGCCTTGGTCGGGATGCAGCCCCAGTTGAGGCAGATGCCGCCGAGCAGCTCGCGCTCGACGTTAGCGGTCTTGAGGCCGAGCTGCGCGCAGCGGATCGCCGCGACATAGCCGCCGGGGCCTGAACCGAGAACGATGACGTCGTAGCTGTCGGACAAGTTGAACTCCATTGACCAGCGCGTAGCCCGCCTTGCCGGGCCACGCGCGATTGCATTGCGGCGGGAAGCGCTAGGCCAGCATGCCCAGCGGCTTCTCGACCAATTCCTTGAACGCAGCCATCAGCCGCGCCCCGTCGGCGCCGTCGACGGCCCTGTGGTCGAAGCTGCCGGTGGCGCTCATCACCGTGGCGACGCCGAGCGCACCGTCGACGACATAGGGCCGCTGCTCGCCCGCGCCGATCGCGAGGATGGTCGACTGCGGCGGGTTGATGACGGCGGTGAACTGCTTGATCCCCATCATCCCCATGTTCGAGATCGAAGCGGTGCCGCCCATGTATTCGCTGGGCTGCAGCTTGCCTTCCTTCGCCCGGGCGGAAAGGTCCTTCATCGCCGTCGCGATCGACGACAGGCTGCGGCCGTCGGCGTCCTGGACAATCGGGGTGATCAGGCCGCCGGGGATGCTGACCGCCACCGAGATGTCGGCACGACTGTACTTGATCATCTCGTTGCCGGCGAAAGTGACGTTGCATTCGGGCACGGCGACCAGCGCCTTGCCGAGCGCCTTGATCAGCAGGTCGTTGACCGACAGTTTGACGCCCCGGCTTTCCAGCGCGTCGTTGAGCTCCTTGCGCAGCGCCATCAGCCGGTCGAGTCGGATGTCGACCGTCAGGTAGATGTGCGGCGCCTGCTGCATCGACTGGCTGAGCCGCGCGGCGATGGTCTTGCGCATGCCGGACAGCTTCTCGACCGTGTGGGGGATGCGGTCGTCGAGCAGCGCGCGCGTGCTGTCGGCCATCTGCACGCTGGCAGGCTTTTCCGCAGCGGCCGGAGCGGCGGCGGGTGCCTGGACAGGTGCCGCGGCGGGCGCCGGCTTTGCCTCGGCGGGTTTCGCCGTGCCGCCCTGGGCGGCTTCGATATCCGCCTTGACGATCCGCCCATGCGGGCCGCTGCCGGTGACCGCGGCGAGATCGACGCCCTTTTCGGCGGCAAGGCGCTTGGCGAGTGGCGATGCGAGGATACGTCCCTCCTTGGTGCTGGATAATTGTGGCCTGGGCGGGGGCGGCGCCTTGTTCTGAGCCTCCGCGGACGCGGGGGCCTCGGCCGGCCGGGTGGGGGTTTGAATCGGCGCGTCGTCGCCCGGGGGCCCCGCCTTCGCGGGAGCGGCGGACGCACTCTCGTCCTCACCCGTCAGCGTGGCGATCACGGTTCCGACTTTCACGTTGTCGGAGCCCTCGGCAACGGCGATCGAGGCGATGGTGCCTTCGTCCACCGCTTCGAATTCCATCGTCGCCTTGTCGGTCTCGATCTCGGCGATGATGTCACCCGAGCGGACTTCGTCGCCTTCCTTCACCAGCCACTTGGCGAGCTTGCCCTGCTCCATGGTCGGAGACAGCGCGGGCATCTTGATCTCGATCGGCATGGCTCGGAATCTTCTCCGGACGGCAAGGCTTCGGTCGGTTTCGTCATTGGCCAAATTACCCGCGCGGAGCAAGCGCCTTGCGCCTGAAAGCAATGTGGCGGATATGATCGCCCGAAGGGGGGATCGGTCATGCGCGTCTATCTCGTGATCATCGACGAAACCGAAGAAGCGCTCGTCGCCCTGCGTTTCGCCTCGCGTCGCGCGGCCAAGACCGGCGGCACCGTCCATCTTCTCGCTCTCGTGCCGCAGCAGGACTTCAACGCCTTTGCCGGCGTGCAGGCGACCATCGAGGAGGAGGCACGCGCCCGGGCCGAGGCGCTTGCGACTGCCGCGGCGGGAAATATCCTGACCGAGAGTGGCAAGATGCCGGTGATCTCGGTCCGCCAGGGCGAAGGCGAGAAGGTCGTGCGCGATTACCTTTCCGAACATCCCGAAGTCTCGGCGCTCGTGCTGAGCGCCGCCAGCGAAGGGGCGCCCGGCCCGCTGGTGAGCTATTTCGCCGCGACCCATGCCGGGCAGCTGCCCTGCCCGGTCTTCGTCATCCCCGGCTCGCTGAGCCTCGAGGATATCGACCGGCTAAGCTGACGGTTCGGGCCCACGCGTCGCCCCGGTCATCTTCGTCATCCCGGACCCACTCGTCATCCTGGGCTTACTCGCCATCCTGGGCCCTCTTCGTCATCCCGGGCCCTCTTCGTCATCCCGGGCTTGACCCGGGATCGCTGGCGGCCAGGCCGAACTCCCCGTCGACGAGGCCAGCAGTCCCAGGTCAAGCCCGGGACGACGAAGGATGCGCCTGAACGGCGGAGCGACGCGCTACCGCTTCCCTCGGCCCTGGTGGCGGATGTTCCCCGGTCGCCCGCGCTTGCCGGCCAGGTGCTTGCCCTTGCGCTTCAGCGGCAGCGGCCGCCCGCGCGGCTCGACGGCAGAACTGCCGCCCTCCTCCAGCTCGAACTTGAGCGCGCCGGTCAGCGGGTTGGCTTCGGCCAGCCGCAGCCGCAGGATGTCGCCGACGGCGTAGCGCGTCCCGGTCTGCTCGCCTTCGAGGACCTGCGCCTTCTCGTCGTAGCCGAAGCGCTCGGCACCCAGCGTCGATACCGGTACCAGCCCGTCGCCGCCGAGGCCGATGATCGTGGCGAAGAAGCCGAATCGCTGCACGCCGGTGATCCGGGTGGCGAAGACTTCGCCGACCCGGCTTGCCAGCCAGGCGGCAACGTAGCGGTCGATCGTGTCGCGCTCGGCCTCCATGGCCCGGCGCTCGGCCCCGCTGATCGCTTCGCTGACCCGGTCGAGATCGGCGCGGTCGCGCTCCGACAGCCCGGTGTCCGCAGGCAGGCTGGCCTTGGGCGCGGGCTGCTCGAGATGGTAGGCGTCGACCAGCGCCCGGTGCACCAGCAGGTCGGCATAGCGGCGGATCGGCGAGGTGAAATGCGCATAGCTGCCCAGCGCCAGGCCGAAGTGGCCGACATTGCGCGGGCCGTAATAGGCCTGCGTCTGGCTGCGCAGCACCGCTTCCATGATCAGCGCCTTCTCGGCCTCGTCGGCGATGTCCTTGAGCATGCGGTTGAACAGGCCGGGCGTGATCACCTGCCCCAGCGCCAGCTTGCGGTCGAACGTCGAAAGGTATTCCCGCAGCGTCACCAGCTTCTCGCGGCTCGGCGGCTCGTGCAGGCGATAGACGATCGGTGCGACCTTGCTTTCCAGGGCCTTGGCGGCCGCGACGTTGGCGGCGATCATGAAGTCCTCGACGACGCGATGGGCGTCGAGCCTTTCGCGCAGGCGGATCTCCGCGATCCGGCCCTGCTCGTCGAGGACGACGCGCCGTTCAGGCAGCTCGAGCTCGAGCGGGTCGCGCTTCTCGCGGGCCGAGGCCAGCGCCCGCCAGCAGGCCCACAGGTTCTGCAGGTTCGCGTCGGCCTCGCCGGCGATGATCCGCCCCTGTGCCTGCTCGTAGGCGACGACTTCGGCGATGCGGACGATCGCCCGGGTGAAGCGCCAGTCCTTGACGTGGCCGGTCGCGTCGATGGTCAGGTGGCAGGCCATGGCCGCACGATCCTCGCCTGCGCGCAGCGAGCAGACGTCGGCCGACAGCACTTCGGGCAGCATCGGCACGACGCGATCGGGGAAATAGACCGAATTGCCGCGCTTCCGCGCCTCGCGATCCAGCGCGCCGCCGGGGCGGACGTAGAACGAAACGTCGGCGATCGCGACCACGGCCTGGAAGCCGCCGGGATTGGCGGGATCCTCGTCGGGAGCGGCCCAGATCGCATCGTCATGGTCGCGCGCGTCGCTCGGGTCGATCGCGACGATGGGCAGATGGCGCAAGTCCTCGCGCCGGTCCTGCGACAACGGCAGCTTCGCGGCGAGCTCCGCTTCGGCCAGCACTTCCTCGCCGAAGACATGGGGGATGCCGTGCTTGTGAATGGCGATCAGGCTGAAGGCGCGGGGTGCCAGCGGATCGCCCAGCACGGCCGTGACTTTCACCCCGGCCCGTGGCGAACGGCCGGCCGGTTCGGCGAGCACGAGATTGCCCGCTTCGGCTTGGCCCATATCGGCGATGGGCAGCGAATTGCGCACGCGGCGATCGACGGGGGCGAGCCAGCCCTTCCCCGCACCGTCCAGCTCGACCACGCCGAGGACCTGCTCGCTCTGCACGGGCAGCTTCTTCATCGGATGGGCGCGCCAGCCCGAGCCGGCTTCCTCGGTCCGCGCCAGGACCCGATCGCCGACGCGCAGGGCGCTGCCCTTCCCCTTTTCGACCATGCGCAGCCGCGGTGGCGGGGTGGCGTCGTCGGGGGCCCAGCTGTCGGGTATGGCGAAGGCCTCGCCGTCCTCGATGTCGACGACCCGCAGCACGGTCACCCGCGGCACGCCGCCCATGCGGTGGAAAGCGGTGCGCTTGCCGTCGATCAGGCCTTCGTCCGCCATGTCCTTCAGCAGCGCCTTGAGCTGGATCTTCTCCTGCCCCTTGAGCCCGAAGGCGCGCGCGATCTCCCGCTTGCCGGCGGGTTCTGGCGACTGCTCGATGAAGTCGAGGATCTGCTGGCGGCTCGGCAGGCCTTGGGCGGGCTTGGGATTGCGGGGCATGGACGCCATGTGGCGCTTGTCTGGGGCTGTGGCAACCGGTTGTGGACTCTCGTCGCCCCGGCCTTGATCCGCGAAGGTGCTATGCGTCGTCCCGGGCTCGACCCGGGACCGCTGGCCTCATCGACGGAACGTTCAGCCCGGCCTCCCGCGGTCCCGGGTCAAGTCCGGGACGACGATAGGCTCGAGGGCGCGCTAATAGGCCCGCGCCACATAGATCCGCTCGACCGCCGGCCTGCCGGTGAAGATGCAGCTTCCCGAAACCGGCTCGCCGCCCATCGGCGTATTGCGCACGGTGAGCTTGAGAGCCTTGAGCTGCGCCACCACGGCATCCAGCTCCACCCCGGTCGGCCTGGCCCAGCCCAGCTCGACCCAGCCGGGATAGCGCTGGTCTTCGCCGAAGAACGCGGCGAGGGCATCGAAGCTGTCGATGCCGCGCTTGATGCTGGCATCGCGCCTCGCCAGTGCTTCCGCGAACAGCGAGCGCTGGATGTCCTCCAGCTCGCCGGCCGCACCGGCGAGGAATTCCTCCTTCGCCTGGGCAAGGAAGTTGGGCTTCGCATCGGCGCGCCACAGCCGGTCACGGCGCAGCACCGAGACCTGGCCGCCGGCAGCGTCGCGCCCGCCGATCTCGAGCACCAGCGGCACGCCTTTCTTGACCCAGGCCCAGCGCTTCTGCGTCGCCTTGCCCGGCCGCTTGTCGAGCAGGACGCGGATCGGCTCGCCCAGCGCCGTCTGCCGGGCGAGCGCGGCGCGCAGGTCCTCGCAATAGGCGAGCAGCGCCGCGTCCTCGTCGGTCTCACGCAGCATCGGCAGGATGACGATCTGCTGCGGTGCGATCTGCGGCGGCACGCGCAGGCCGTCGTCGTCGCCGTGAGTCATGATCACGCCGCCGATCAGGCGCGTCGAGACGCCCCAGCTGGTCGTATGGCAATACGCCTGCTGGCCTTCACGGTTCTGGTACTGGATCCCCGCCGCCTCGGCGAAGCCGGTGCCGAGGTAGTGCGAGGTGCCGGCCTGCAGCGCCTTGCCCTCCTGCATCATCGCCTCGATGCTGTAAGTCGCGACGGCACCGGGGAAGCGCTCGTTCTCGGGCTTCTCGCCGGCGATCACCGGCATCGCCAGCGGCCCTTCGGCAAAAGCCCGGTACATCTCGAGCGCGCGCAGAGTCTCGGCCATTGCGTCGTCGCGGTCGGCGTGGGCGGTGTGGCCTTCCTGCCAGAGGAATTCGCTGGTCCTGAGGAACATGCGCGTGCGCATTTCCCAGCGTACGACGTTGGCCCATTGGTTGGTCAGCAGCGGCAGGTCGCGCCAGCTCTGGATCCAGCGCGCCATGGCTGCGCCGATCACGGTTTCCGAAGTCGGGCGGACCACCAGGGGTTCTTCCAGCTTCGCTTCCGGGTCGGGCACCAGCGAGCCCTTGCCGTCGCCGACCAGCCGATGGTGCGTGACGACTGCCATTTCCTTGGCGAAGCCTTCGACGTGCTCGGCTTCCTTGGCAAAGTAGGACAGCGGGATGAACAGCGGGAAATAGCAGTTCTCGACGCCGGCCGCCTTGATCTCGGCATCCATGAGCTTCTGGATGCGTTCCCAGATGCCGTAGCCCCAGGGCTTGATCACCATGCAGCCGCGCACGCCCGATTCCTCGGCCATCTCGGCTTCGGCGATGACTTCCTGGTACCATTGCGCGAAGTCGCCCTCGCGCGTTGTGGTGAGGGCGTGGCGGATCGTCGGTTGGCTGTTCATGGCGCGCTGTTAGCGGGAGTGCAGCGCCGTTTCAAAGGCTAAGACGAAGAAGCCGTCGTCCCGGGCTCGACCCCCTAGCTCTCGCTACTTGCCCAGGGCATCCAGCTTGCGCTGCATTTCCGCCATCTGCTCGCGCAGCGAGGAGAGCTCGTCGCTAGGCGGGGCGGAGGCGGCCGGCTTTTCCGCGGCGCCGCCCGGCATGAAGGCCGTGGCCGCCGCCTTGAAGATCGCCATGTTCTGCTCGGCCAGCTTGGCCAGCGGATTGTTGCCCAGGCTGTCCTCGAAGCTCTTGCGCAGCTTCGCCTGGTTGGCGCAGAAATTCTCCATCGAGGCTTCGAGGTAGTGCGGGATCAGCGACTGCATCGAATTGCCGTACATCGAGATCAGCTGGCGCAGGAAGTTGACCGGCAGCATCTGCTCGCCGGTGGATTCCTCTTCCATGATGATCTGGGTCAGGATCTGGTGGGTGATGTCGGCGCCGGTCTTGGCGTCGATCACCTTGTAGTCGACCCCTTCGCGGGTCATCTTGGCCAGGTGGTCGAGCGTGATGTAGCTCGACGATCGGGTGTTGTAGAGCCGCCGGTTGGCGTATTTCTTGATGACTACGGTGTCGTCGCGCTTACCTGCTTCATCAGCCATGGCCTGCCCTCTTGTCCTCAAGCAGGAATGTTAGCATTTGCAGCAACGGCAACGCAACAAAATTGCTGCGCAGCATCAACGCAAAATCACCTATCGCGGCCGAAGCGGCGTCCGAGCAGCGTAAGCAGTTCATATTGGGACAGTCCGCTGGCCGTCGCCGCCTCGGCGAGGTCGTAGTCGGCCTCCACCCAGTCGCCTTCGCGCAGATCCGGCGCTGCGGCGAGGTCGATCACCGTCATGTCCATGCTGACCCGTCCCAGCACCGGCAGCGGGCGCCCTTGCGAACGCAGCATGCCCTTGCCCGACCAGCAGCGCAGGTAGCCGTCGGCATAGCCGAGCGCGATCGTCGCCACGCGCATCGGTCCGCGGGCTGTGAAAGTGGCGTTGTAGCCGACGCTGTCGCCGCTCGCGATATCGCGCACCTGCATGATCGCTGCCATCGGCCTGGCGACCTGGCGGATGTGGGGCCCGAGTTCCTGGCGCGGCACTCCGCCGTAGAGCGACAGGCCGGGACGCGTCAGATCGCCGTGATAGCCGCTGCCGAGCGCGATGCCGGCGCTGTTGGCAAGGCTGGCGCGGCAATGCCGCACCTGGCTCCGCGCCTCTTCCCAGCGACCGCGCTGCCGTTCGTTGAGGGCGACGTCCTCGTCGGCGGAGGCGAGATGGGACATCAGCACGTCGACTTGCAGCTGCTGCACGGCCTCGTCGCCAAGCTCGGCCATGGGCAGGCCCAGGCGGTTGATCCCGCTATCGACCATCAGGTCGCAGGCGCCGCCGCCCGCTTGCAGCCACAGGCGGGCCTGGCCCACCGAATTGATGACCGGCTTGACGCCCAGCGCTTTCGCAAATGCCGCATCGGCCGCGGTCAGCGGCCCGTGCAGCACCGACAGGCCGGCGGGATCGGTCAGGCCGGCGACTTCTGCCAGCTCGGTCCAATGGGCGACGAAGAAGTTGCGGCAGCCGGCCTCGCGCAGCACCGGCACGACGACCTGCGCGCCGACGCCGTAGCCGTCGGCCTTGACCGCGGCCCCGGCGGCAGCCGATCCGGAGAGCCGGTCGAGCGCGCGCCAGTTCCCGGCCAGTGCCTCGCGGTCGATCTCGAGCTTGAGCGCAGGCGGCGGCGGTTCAGGCGGCATCGTCACCATAGTCGCGGGGCGCACCGCTCTTGAGCCCCCAGAGGGCGACGAGGAAAGCCACGGCGACGACGGCCCAGGTGTACCACAGGCCGGCAAAGGGATTGACGGTCTTGGCGACGATGTAGCTGGAGATCAGCGGCAGGAAGCCTCCGAAATAGCCGGTGCCGATATGATAGGGGATCGACATCGAGCTGTAGCGGATGCGCGGCGGGAACATTTCCGACAGCAGTGCCGCGACCGGACCGTAGGTCGCGCCCGACAGCGCCATCAGCAGCAGCAGGCTGGCGATCATGACCAGCGCCGAACCGAGCGTCGGTTTGATCTTGCCGATGTCATATCCAGCCGCGGTCAGCCAGCCTTGCAACTGCTTGCCGCGCGCCGCCTTGTCGGCCCACTGGTAGCTGTCGAGCGGCAGCGCCTCGCCGCCCAGGGTGGCCTGCACCGAGGGCGCCTTGGCCAGCGAGTAGCTGATGCCGAGGCCGGCGAGATCGGACAGCAGCTTGCCGCAGTCGGTCGGCTGCTCCGCCGAGAACGGGCTGTAGTCGCAATCGGGCCCTGAGACGACGACCGGCGCCCGCTCCGCCGCGGCGGCAAGACCGGGATTGGCGGCATGGCCGATGGTCCAGAAGGCGGGGAACAGCAGCAGCAGCGTCAGGATGTAACCGACGATGATCGGCCGCTTGCGCCCGATGCGATCGGACATCCTGCCGAAGATGACGAAGAACACCATGCCCAGCGCAGCGGAAATGCCGATGATCACCTCGGCACTGGTGTCCTCAAGCCGCATCGCCCCCTTGAGGAAGCTGAGCGCGGAGAACATCGCCGTGTACCAGATCACGGTCAGCCCGGCGGCGACGCCGAACAGGGCGATGAAGATGCGCTTCTTGTTGCCGGGATAGGTGAAGCTTTCGACGAAGGGATTGCCGGCAAGCTCGCCTTCCTCCTGCATCGCCTTGAACACCGGGCTTTCGGACAGCTTGAGCCGCATCCACAGCGAGATCGCCAGCAGCGCGATCGACAACAGGAACGGCACGCGCCAGCCCCACTGGTTCCAGGCTTCCTCGCTCATCAAGGCCTTGCAGCCGAGCACGACGACCAGGCTGAGCACGAAGCCGCCGACGACGCTGGCCTGGATATAGCTGGTGAAATAGCCGCGCCGTTCGGGGGGCGAATGCTCGGCGACATAGATCGCCGCCCCGCCGTATTCGCCGCCCAGCGCGAGTCCCTGCAGGACCCGCAGGAGGATGACGATCAGCGGCGCCGCTATGCCGATGCTGGCGGCGGACGGGATCATGCCGACGCCGGCGGTGGCGATGCCCATCAGCGTGACGGTGACGAGGAAGGTGTATTTCCGCCCCAGCCGGTCGCCGAGGAAGCCGAACAGCACCGCGCCGAGTGGCCGGAAGCCGAAGCCGACGGCAAAGCCCGCCCAGACGAG
This sequence comes from Pseudomonadota bacterium, assembly GCA_963205265.1. GTDB lineage: Bacteria > Pseudomonadota > Alphaproteobacteria > Sphingomonadales > Sphingomonadaceae > Novosphingobium. The sequence continues at coordinate 7,699 of CAUJJI010000079.1, read as the reverse complement.
CAGTGTCTCCAGCGTGGCATTGCCCGAGGGGAAGAAGGTCTTGCCGATGATCCCGGCCAGCGTGCCGTAGATGAAGAAATCGTACCATTCGAACACGGTCCCGGCCGAAGATGCGGCGATGACCAGGCGAATGTCCGAAGCGGAGGGTTCGACGTGCGGTTGTGCCTGCGATCCCACTGCGGCTGTATTCCCTCCCGACATGCAAATCTCCCGGCTATCCCACGCGCTACCCTCTAGCCGCGCAATCAGCCGGTGAAAAGCAGGTCCCGCGCGGCTTGCCACGCCAGCAGGATCGCGCCGTGCCGCCCGGGATAGTCGCGCGCGGCGGCAATGGCCTCCAGACCCGGCCAGTCCGGGAGCGGGCCCTCACCGGCGAGCCAGGCGGATATGGCCCGCTCGGCATCGGCGAGGTCGCGCCCGTCACGTCCCGGAGCTGCCGCGGCGAAAATGGCGGCTGCGGCCTGGCCGATGGCGCAGGCGCTGGATTTCAGGCCGATCCGCTCGATGCGTCCGGCGGAATCGGTGGCCAGCCCCAGCGTGACCGTGCTGCCGCAGCTGCGCGAGCGCGCGCTGCCGTGCAACGGCAGGCTTTCGTCCCACGGAAAGCGGGCAAGGCTGGTCGCCAGTGCCAGGACTTGCGGAGTGTAGAGAACGGTAGCCGACATCGGGCGCTACTTTTCTGCCGGCGGTTCCTCGGCCTTGGTTGCTTCGAGCCGCCGCTCGGCGATCATGACGACCAGTTCGTTGCTGCTGGCATTGATGAAGGGATAGGTGCGCGCGTGCTTGATCCAGTCGGGGCGGCCATCGGGGCCCCAGGTCACGTCGAAGCCCAGCATCAGCACCGAGAAGGCCAGGACGATGATGATCATGCCCTTCACCGCGCCGAAGCCGAAGCCCAGCACGCGGTCGATCGGGCCGAGGACCGAATTGCGGCTTTTCCCGCCCAGCCAGTTCGCCACCAGCTTCACCGCGGCATAGGGAACCAGAAGCAGCAGCGCGAAGGCGAGCACGGCCGCGCCCGAGGTGGTGCCGATCATGGGAATGAAGAACTGGCTCACCGGCGTGTGCAGGTAACGGATGGCGAACAGCGCGAAGATCCAGGCGAGCAATGCCAGGATTTCCTGGACGAATCCCCTCAGGAAGCCGGTGATTGCACCCAGCCCGACGATCACCAGAACGGCTATGTCAAATCCTGTCATTCGGCCCGGAACCTAAGGACTCGACAGAATCCGGTCAACGAGATTTGGCAGCAGCGCAATTTCGCCGTAGCGCGGCTCGCGCTCGGTGCCTGCGCCGCCCGGCGGCCCGTAGGCCTGGCTGAAGCCCAGCTTGGCCGCTTCGCGCCGGCGGATGGCGGAATGGGCAACCGGGCGCACTTCCCCCGCCAGCGAGATTTCCCCGAACCAGACCGCCTCTGCCGCCAGGGGCCGGTCGCCCAGCGCGGAGACAAGCGCAGCCGCCACCGCGAGGTCGGCAGCCGGGTCCGACAGGCGATAGCCACCGGCAACGTTGAGGTAGACCTCGGCCGTCGAGAAGCTGAGGCCGCAGCGCGCTTCGAGCACGGCCAGCAGCATCGCCAGCCGGCCGCTGTCCCAGCCGACCACGGCCCGCCGCGGCGTCGCGCCGCTGGCGAGCCGGACGATCAGCGCCTGGATCTCGACCAGCACCGGCCGGGTGCCTTCCATGGCCGGGAAGACCGCGCTGCCCGCCACCGGTTGTTCACGGCCCGAAAGGAACAGCATCGAGGGGTTGGCGACTTCCTCGAGCCCCTGCCCGGCCATGGCGAAGACGCCGATCTCGTCCACCGGGCCGAAGCGGTTCTTGATCGAGCGCAGGATGCGGTACTGGTGGCTGCGCTCGCCCTCGAAGCTCATCACCACGTCGACCATGTGCTCCAGCACGCGGGGGCCGGCGATCGAGCCGTCCTTGGTGACATGGCCGACCAGCACCAGCGCCGTGCCGTATTCCTTGGCAAAGCGGATCAGCTCGAAGGCGCAGCCGCGGACCTGGCTGACCGTGCCCGGAGCGCCTTCGATCTGGTCGGAATGCATGGTCTGGATCGAATCGATGACCAGCAGCGCCGGCGGCGCCATCGTGCCCAGCGTCGTCAGGATGTCGCGCACCGAAGTTGCCGCGGCGAGCCGGATCGGTGCCCCGGCGAGGCCCAGCCGTTCAGCCCGCAGGCGCACCTGGCCGGCCGCTTCCTCGCCGCTGATATAGACGACGTCGCCCCCGGCCCGCGCGATGCTGGCGGCTGCCTGCAGCAGCAGGGTCGACTTGCCGATACCGGGATCGCCGCCCATCAGGATCGCTGAGCCGGGCACCAGCCCTCCCCCCAGCGCGCGGTCGAACTCGGCAATGCCGGTCCCCCGCCGCTGCAGCTTCTCGCCGGGTGCGTCGAGCGGTTCGAAAGCGATGGCGCGCCCGCCGGAGGACAAGTCGTGCTTGGCCGAAAACACCGTTTCCGGCGCATCCTCGGTCAGCGAATTCCATTCGCCGCAGTCGGCGCACTGGCCCTGCCAGCGATGCGATACACTGCCGCAGGCCTGGCAGACGTAACGGCGTTTGGGTTTTGCCATGGCGGGGGGTTAGCAGGAACATATGGGGAACTCAACGCCCAAGTTTGCCCTTCGTCGTCCCGGCTCGACCCGGGACCGCTCTCCTTTTTTGCAGCACGGTGGTGACGGGGGCGACGGATGGACTCCGTTAACACGCTGGCGAACCGCGCCATCCTCTGCCATTGCTCGCCGATGCGCCAGAAGGAGCTCCGCATCGCGCTAGTCTGCTACGGCGGCATCAGCCTGGCGGTCTACATGCACGGGGTGACCAAGGAGCTCTGGAAGCTCAACCGCGCCAGCCAGACGCATCTCTCGGGCGGCAATTGCGAGAACGGCACCGATGCGGTCTATTGCCGGCTGCTTCGCCATGTCGAAGCGCAGCGCGAGGTGCGGCTTCGCGTGCTGACCGATATCGTCGCCGGTGCCAGCGCGGGCGGCATCAACGGCGTCTTCCTCGCCCAGGCGATCCATTCGGGACAGTCGCTGGAGCCGCTGACCCGGCTGTGGCTGGAGCGCGCCGACGTCGACGTGCTGCTCGATCCCGATGCCCGCCCCTGGTCGCGCTTCGCCAAGTTCTGGGCGACGCCGATCGTCTGGTGGCTGCTGCGCCGGCCCGGCAACGCGATCTCCGACAGCGTTGCCCCGGAAACCCGGCACGAGGTCCGCACCAAGCTGTCGCGCCTGATCCGCTCGCGCTGGTTCGAGCCGCCCTTCGGCGGCCTGGGCTTCTCGCAGCTGCTCGCCGACGCGCTCGATGCCATGGCCGCTTCGGAGCCGGGCCCGCCGCTGCTGCCGCAGGGCCACCCGCTGGACCTGTTCGTCACCGCCACCGACTTTACCGGCCACATGGAGACGCTGCGGCTGCACAGCCCGCCGCTGGTCCAGGAAAGCGAGCACCGCCTGTCGATCGGCTTTCGCGCGACCACGCCCGGCCGGTCGGGCGGAGTCCTGGCTCCGGTGCCCGAGCTGATCTTCGCCGCGCGCGCGACGGCGAGCTTTCCGGGTGCCTTTCCCGCCCTGCAGCTTGCCGAGATCGACCAGCTGGCAGGGGAACGGGGCCTGGCCTGGCCGACCCGCGGCGCCTTCGTCGAGCGGATCATGCCCGAGCACGCCCGGCGCGGCGAAGCGGAGCGCGTCGCGCTGATAGACGGTTCAGTGCTGGTCAACGCGCCCTTCGCCGAAGCGATGGCCGTTCTGCGCGACCGTCCGGCGCAGCGCGAGGTCGACCGCCGCTTCGTCTACATCGATCCCAGGCCCGACCGCATCGGCGGGATAAGGCGCGGCAATCCGCAGGCTCCTGGCTTCTTCTCGGTGATCTTCGGTTCGCTGTCGTCGATCCCGCGCGAGCAGCCGGTGCGCGACAACCTTGACGAGCTTGCCCGGCAATCGGGAGAGATGGCACGGATGCGCGGCATCGTCACCGCGCTGCGGCCCGAGGTCGAGACCACGGTCGAGAAGCTGTTCGGACGCACGCTGTTCCTCGACCGGCCGACTGTGAAGCGGCTCTCCAACTGGCGCGCCAAGGCGCAGCAGGCCGCGGCCGAGCAGGCCGGCTATGCCTACCACGCCTATGCGCAGGTCAAGTTCGCGGAAGTGATCGACCGGCTGGCGGCGGTCATCCATGACGCGGCACCCGGCCTGGCCCTGGCTTCGGCGGAACCGATCGCCCAGCGGCTGACGCTGCATCTGGCCGCCCAGGGGCTCGATCGCATGTCGGCGCTGCGGGGCGGCGCTTCGGCCGAAGCGATCGCCTTCTTCCGTGCACACGACCTGACTTTCCGCATCCGCCGCCTGCGGCTGCTGGCGAGGCGGCTCACCCAGGACTGGGACGGTGCCGGCGAAGTGAACGAGCAGGCGCGCGAACAGGCGCGCGATGCCGTCTATGCCGCGCTCTCGCTCTATTTCGACCGGGAGACCTCGCAGGCCCTGGGACCGGAATTCCCCGGCCTTGCCGCCCGCGCCTTCGACGATCCGCAGGCCGTGCTCGACGCCATTGCCGCGGCGCGCCGGCTGCCCGAGACCGACCTGCTGGTCGACGCGACCCTGGCCAATGCGATGGCGGATATGCCCGGCGCCCTTCGGCGCCGCATGCTGCTTACCTACCTGGGCTATCCGTTCTACGACGCGGTGACGCTGCCCCTGCTGCGCGGCGAGGGGCTGACCGAATTCGACCCGGTGAAAGTCGACCGGATCTCGCCCGACGATTGCAGCTCGATCCGCAAGGGTGGTGCGCAGGCGACGCTGCGCGGCGTCGAGTTCTATAACTTCGGCGCATTCTTCAGCCGTGCCTATCGCGAGAACGACTACCTCTGGGGCCGCCTGCACGGGGCCGAGCGGATGATCGACCTGGTGGCCTCGACCTTGCCCGACAATGCCACCCTGTCCGCCGAAGAGCTGCAGAAGTTCAAGCGCGAGGCGTTCCTGGCGATCCTGGACGAGGAGGAAGAGCGGCTGCAGGCCGATCCCGGGCTGGTGGCGGGGATTCGGAGTGAAATCGTGGGGGGCTGAGTTCCTCCCCAGAATGGGGAGGAGTTGTCGTCGTCGCGGGCTTGACCCGGGACCGCCGGCCTCGTCGATGGAAGTTCCGCCCTAAGGAACCCGGTCCCGGGTCGAGCCCGGGACGACAGGGCGCTACTCCGTCAAGTCGCTCCACGCTTCCTTGATCCGCTCGAAGAACCCCTTCGACTGCGGGCACTCGTCGCCCGTCTCGGTCGCCTGCAGCTCGCGGAGGAGTTCCTTCTGCCGGGCAGTGAGCTTGGTCGGCGTCTCGACGATGATCTCGATGACGAGGTCGCCCTGCCCGCGGCCCTGCAGCACCGGCATGCCGGCGCCGCGCTTCCTGAGCTGCTTGCCCGACTGGATGCCGGCGGGAATGTCGATGCCGTGGCGGCTGCCGTCGAGGCCGGGAATCTCGATGTGGCCGCCCAGCGCTGCGGTCGTAAAGGTGATCGGCACGCGGGTCAGCAGCATGGTACCGTCGCGCTCGAATACCGGGTGGCGGCGGACGTGGATGAAGATGTAGAGATCGCCCGGCGGCGAACCGAAGGGGCCGGCCTCGCCCTTGCCCGACAGGCGGATGCGGGTGCCCGAATCGACGCCCGGCGGCACGTTGACCTCGAGCTTCTGCTCGCGGTCCACCCGGCCTTCGCCGCCGCAGGAGCGGCAGGGCTTCTCGATCACTTCGCCGCGGCCGTGGCAAGTCGGGCAGGTGCGCTCGACCATGAAGAAGCCTTGCTGCGAGCGAACCTTGCCGTGGCCGCCGCACAGGGTGCAGCGCCGCGTGCCGGTGCCGGGCTCGGCACCCGAGCCGCCGCAGGGTTCGCAGCCCTGCGCGACTTCGATCGAAATCTCGGCCTGCTTGCCGTGGAAGGCTTCCTCCAGGCTGATCTCCATGTCGAAGCGCAGGTCGGCGCCGCGCCGGGCCTGCTGGCGCCCGCCGCCGCCGAAGGCGCTGCCGAAGATCGATTCGAAGATGTCGCCGAAGTCGTTGAAGCCGGCGCCCCCGCCATTGCCGGCGCCGCCGTTCTGGAAGGCTTCGTGGCCGTAGCGATCGTAGGCGGCGCGCTTCTGGGGGTCCTTCAGGCAGTCATAGGCCTGGCTGATCGCCTTGAACCGCGCTTCGGAATCCTTGCAGCCTGGATTCTTGTCGGGGTGATAGCGCATGGCGAGCTTGCGGTAGGACGATTTGATCGTCGCATCGTCCGCGGTGCGGTCCACCTCGAGCAGTTCGTAGTAATCGGCTTCGACGCTAGCCATCCAGCAAGTTCCCCAGCAACCGGCTCGTCATCCCGCCAGGCGGGGGCCCATCTCCTGCCGCCGCGTCAGGCGGCACCGTTTCGAGATGGGTTCCCGCGAGCGCGGGAATGACGATCCTGGTTTCGTCCGTCAATCAGCCCTTGTTTTCGTCCACTTCCGAAAATTCGGCGTCGACCACGTCGTCGTCGGCAGAGCCGGCGCCTTCGCCGCCCGCGCCACCCGGAGCCGAGGCCGCGGCCTGCTCCTTCTCGTAGATGGACTGGCCCATCTTCATGGCGACTTCGGTCAGGGCCTGGGTCTTGGCAGTCATTTCGGCCGCGTCGCCGCTTTCGATCGCGGTCTTGGCCGCGGCGATCGCGGCTTCGACCTCGGCCTTGAGCCCGGCCTCTATCTTGTCGCCGTTCTCCTCGAGCTGGCGCTCGGTGGCATGGACCAGGCTGTCGGCGTTGTTGCGGGCTTCCGCCGCCTCGCGCCGCTTCTTGTCCTCATCGGCGAAGCGCTCGGCATCCTTGACCATCTGGTCGATGTCGGCGTCGGACAGGCCGCCCGAGGCCTGGATGCGGATCTGCTGTTCCTTGCCGGTGCCCTTGTCCTTGGCCGAGACGTTGACGATGCCGTTGGCGTCGATGTCGAAAGTGACCTCGATCTGCGGGACCCCGCGCCGCGCCGGCGGGATGCCGACAAGGTCGAACTGCCCGAGCAGCTTGTTGTCCTGCGCCATCTCGCGCTCGCCCTGGAACACGCGGATGGTCACTGCCTGCTGGTTGTCCTCGGCGGTCGAGTAGACCTGGCTCTTCTTGGTCGGGATCGTCGTGTTGCGGTCGATCATCTTGGTCATGATTCCGCCCAGTGTCTCGATCCCCAGCGACAGCGGGGTGACGTCGAGCAGCAGCACGTCCTTGACGTCGCCCTGCAGCACGCCCGCCTGGATCGCCGCGCCCATGGCGACGACTTCGTCGGGGTTGACGCCGGTGTGCGGTTCCTTGCCGAAGAACTCCTTCACCACGTCGCGGACCTTGGGCATGCGGGTCATGCCGCCGACCAGGACCACGTCGTCGATGTCCGAGGCCTTCATGCCGGCGTCGGCCAGCGCCTTGCGGCAGGGTTCCAGCGTACGCTGGATGAGGTCGGCGACCATCTTCTCGAGGTCGGCCCGGGTCACCGTTTCCACCAGGTGCAGCGGCGTGGTGCTGCCGCCTTCCATGCGGGCGGTGATGAAGGGCAGGTTGATCTCGGTCGTCGCAGTCGACGACAGCTCGATCTTGGCCTTTTCGGCAGCTTCCTTGAGCCGCTGGAGCGCAAGCTTGTCGCTGCGCAGGTCCATGTTCTCCTTGGCCTTGAACTTGTCAGCCAGCCACTCGACCATCTTGGAGTCGAAATCCTCG
>CAUJJI010000078.1 GCA_963205265.1 Pseudomonadota bacterium | reverse complement strand
CAACTGCCGGACGCTGCACGGGTCGCCGCGCAACGAGTCGGACACCGGCAGGCCGCTGCTGCTGTTCACGCTCGCCTCGGCCGACGCGCTGCCCTACACGGTCAATCCGATCAAGCCCGAGCACGCGGAGACGATCGTCCGCGGCAAGCGCGCGACGCAGGCGCACCTCGACCCGCGCCCCTGTCCGCTGCCGCCCGATTGGTCGAAAGGCTACAGCTCGATCTTCGCGCTGCAGCAGCAGGAGGAGGCGTCCACGATGTAACGGCGCGTCCGCGACGACACCCGTGACACCGGCAGGTGTGCGGACGGCGGCGCCGCGCCCGGTCCGTCAGGCGAATGGCGCGCCTCGCCGACGGCGGGGTGCGCGGAGAGCGGAAAGCGAAAGGGCCTGCCGATTGGCAGGCGCTTGCTGTGTGAGTTGCGGGGGAAGGATCTGAACCTTCGACCTTCGGGTGATGAGGCGGATCCGGCCTTCATAAGTACATTGTAAATCCATCGCTTGCGACGATTGCCAACTCGTTTTCCAGTCTCGCCAAGGCACAATTGCGGAACAGCCAATCCCGGCCCGACACAAGCCGGGTTGGCGACAATCTCTTTTTTTCGAGCTGACGTTTTCCCGCCAGCGCGAGGTTGGCATGGCGCCGATGAAGTCGGCTGCATATGGTCTTGCATCCATATGTTTTTAAGTCCATAGTCCCTACCGTGAGCTGGACAGTACTTTTCCACGACGAGTTCGACCGCGAGTATCGGCCCCTCGCGAAGGGCTTGCAGGATGAGCTTCTCGCCCATGCCTTGTTGCTGAGCCAGTTTGGGCCAGGCCTCGGGCGCCCCACGGTGGACACGCTGAAGGGATCGAAGCACGCCAACATGAAGGAACTGCGGTTTGGCTGGCAGGGCGAGGTATGGCGCGTCGCCTTCGCCTTCGATCCGGATCGGCAAGCGATCCTTCTCGTGGGTGGGGACAAGGGGGGTGCCGACCAGAAACGGTTCTACAAACGGCTCATCGGTCTCGCCGACGCCCGCTTCGACATGCATTTGGCCTCGCTGGCAACCGTTGCCGCACGAAAGGAAAAACGACATGCCAAGACATCTTGAACAAGTGCTCGCCAAGCTGCCCGCCAAGCGCCGCGCGAAGGTGCAACAACGGGCGGCGGAACTCGCGACGCTCAAAGACCTGCGTCATGCGGTCGAGCAGACGCAGGAGGAACTTGCGACTGCCCTCGGCGTCGGACAGGACACGATCTCTCGCCTGGAGCAGCGAAGCGACATGCTGCTTTCAACCCTCAAACGCTATGTCGAAGCGATGGGTGGGAAGCTCGACCTGGTCGCCACATTTCCCAATCGTCCGCCAATGATCATAGAGCAGATTGCAGAGCGTCGAGGCCAACAGAAGCGGTCGGCCAAAGGGCCACGCATCGGCAAACGACACGCCGCCGAAGTCGTCTGACGTTTCTCGTTCGAGCCACACCGGTTCGAGGTTCGAGCCCGTCCTCGAGTCGGGCAGGAGATGGACCCCATGCGGTGCATTTCCATGCCTGGAACGGCGGCAGTCGACACCTGCTGCCGGTCACGTGGACGCCAAATATGGCTGCAATGTCGAGAGACCGGCCGTTCAGTCGCGGTTGGTCAATGGGCGCGTTCGGCATACCTGGGCCAGCTGGCACGTGCAGAACGGCACGCCGCTGTTCGCGCTGCAGGAACTAGAAGGCTGGGAGGGTGCGGAGATGGTGCGGCGCTACGCGCATCTCGCCGCCGATCACCTGGCGCCCTATGCGGAGCGTCTCAGTGCCCTTAGGGTCGTCGCGCCGGAAGGCGACGGCACAAAAATGGCACAGGCCTGAAAAGACGAAGGGCCTGCCATCGGCAAGCCCTTGTTTTGTTGGTTGCGGGGGTCCGCACCGGAACCCGGATACGCACGCGGATCCGATAGCACGTGCGACCCCACGACGCCCCGGGAAACGCCCCGCTCGCTCCCGGCTGCCAGGTGCTCCTGACGGTCGATCCTGTTCATCTCGGCGACCTGGTGAACATCGGCGGACATCGGTTCCGGGTCGTGCGCATCGTGCCCGGCGGCGCCCTGGTCCGCCCGCGGCGATGGTACGACCCGGTCGCGATCGTGCTGCACCGGCTGGGCCTCGTGTAGTAGCACTCGCAAGTCACCGGCAGCTCGCGGCGGTCGCGCCGAACTGGCAGGCGATGCGTGCGGCGATTGCGGCGTGCGAGCGGCTCGACGAGATTCGGGACCTATCGGACAAGGCGATTGCGCTGCACGCGCCGAAGCCGTCGGCGCGCAGCATCGCCGCGCTCGCGCCTGCGAAGGGGGCGGTGCCTGCGCCGCGCGCGGCGCCGCAGCGATCGGCTACTCGACGCCGGCGCGATCCCGGATCGAAATCGCGACCACCTCACCCGTCATCGCCTCGAGCACGTCGTCAGGAACGTTCCGCGGGCAGATCACGGTGCCGGTCGGCTGGCCGCAACGCGCGCCATTGCGCCACACGGTAGCCGCCCAGGAGAACCCTCCCGGCGTGGGTCCGATGCGCGCCTCATAGGCGAACACGTCGCCCACGTCGCTCGTGTAGCTCCCGAAGAACGTCTTCGCGCGAATCACCATGATCATCTCCCGGGGCGAGCAGGAGCAGGAACGGTGCCATCCGGGCCGCCAGGCGCAGACGGTCCGACGGGCGGCCACCGGCCGCAGTAGCGTTCGACGTCGACGAGAATCGCGGGGGCCCTCCGCAACCGCCGGGCCGTCGTGCGGCCGCGCAGGCGGGGCGCAGCGCGCGCCAGTGACCCGCGAGGCTACCTCGGGGTCGTCCGACGTCCCCTGCGCGCGCTGGCGGGCCGCGGCGCCCGCGGGCGCGGCGTTTCGACCCGCTGGGGCGCAGCCGAGCCTGACCCCGCCCGCGAGAACGCCGAGCCGGCCAGGGCGCCACCCAACCGGCCCCGAGGACCGCGATCGCGGCTTGCGGCCAGCGCCGCCCGTGCCGGCAGTGGTTGCTCGCCCATGCCGGCGATCGGTACGGTGCGATCGTGCCGCCCCGCCTCGCCTGGTCCCGTCCCGACCTCACCGCGCACCGCGGCTTGTGCTGGCGCTGCGCCCGGCTGTCGGTCCGGGACGTCCGGGTCGCGATGGCTCGCCAGGTGAGCTACCCCTGCGGCCTCAACGTCCGGTCGCCCGAGGTCGCGCGTT
>CAUJJI010000077.1 GCA_963205265.1 Pseudomonadota bacterium | reverse complement strand
GACATGATCGCGAAGGCAGCGGAGCTGATCAGGAGCGCGAAGAACCCGATCCTGCTGGTTGGCCACGCGGTCCACACCAGCGGCAGCGGCGCTGCGGTGCGCGATCTTGCGCTCAAGATGAACTGCCCGGTGATCCAGACTTCGGGCGGCACTTCCTACATCGAGGGCATCGAAGACCGCACCTTCCAGTACGTCTTCTCCGAAGCCTCGATCGATGCGGTCGAGGAATGCGACGTCGTCGTCGCGCTCGGCACCGAACTGGGCGAGCCGCTGCACTACGGCCGCTGGCGCCACTGGTACGCCAAGGAAGCGGAGCGCAAGTGGATCTACGTCCAGCAGGATCCCACCGCGATCGGCGTCAACCGCCCGATCGACGTGCCGCTGGTCGGCGACCTGCGTGCCGTCGTCCCGCAGCTCACCCGCGCGCTCGGCGAGGGCCGGGCACCGGCGCCTGGGCTCGACCGCTTCATGAAGGACGGCGCGGCCGAGCTGGTCGAGCTGGCTGAGGAAGCCGCGAGCAAGGGCGACGGCAGTGGCAACACGCCGATGCACACTGCGCAGTTCGTCACCGAAGCGACCAAGGCCTTCCCCAAGGACGGCATCCTGATCCGCGATGGCGGCGCCACGGTGATCTTCCAGTGGACCTATTCGCAGTGCAAGCCGCACGACGTGATCTGGAACCAGAACTACGGCCACATCGGCACCGGCCTGCCCTATGCGACGGGCGCCATGCTCGCCGACCAGGCGGCGACCGGCAAGAGCCGCCCCGGCATGCTGCTGACCAGCGACTCGTCGTTCCTGTTCCACATCGGCGAGCTCGAAGTGGCGGTGCGCAAGAACCTGCCGCTGGTCTGCGTCGTCGGCGTCGACTTCCAGTGGGGCCTAGAGGTCGGCGTCTACAAGCGCACTTTCGGCCACGGCACGTCCGAGACCGGCACGCACTGGTCCGACAAGGTCCGCTTCGACAAGATCGCCGAGGGCTTCGGCGCTTACGGCGAATATGTCACCAAGGCCGAGGAGATCGGCCCGGCCATCGCCCGCGCCTTTGCCCGCGGCGGCCCGGCGGTGATCCACGTGCCGATCGACCCCAAGGCGAACTCGGAGGAAATGCCCAAGTACGAGCGCTTCCGCACCTGGTACGCCGAAGGTACGCAGTGAGTTAGCTCCTCCCCCTTGGGGGAGGGGGACCATCCTCGCAAAGGATGGTGGAGAGGCACTGGCCCGACACGCGGACGTCTCGCAATGCCGCCCGTGCCCCTCCACCACCGCCTGCGGCGGCGATCCCCCTCCCCGTACCGGGGAGGAACCGGGAGATGAGCAATGCGTGAATACCTGAAGTTCTACATCGACGGTAAATGGGTCGACCCGGTCGAGCCGAAGACCTCCGAGGTCGTCAACCCCGCCACCGAGGCGGTCTCCGGCCGCATCTCGATGGGTTCGGCAGCCGACGTCGAAAAGGCGGTCGCCGCCGCCCGGCGCGCCTTCGCCGGCTGGTCCGAAACCACCCGCGAGCAGCGCCTCGACGTGCTGCTGGCGATCCAGTCGGAATATGCCAAGCGGCAGGACGAGCTGGGCGATGCCATCACCGAGGAGATGGGCGCGCCGGTCTCGCTCGGGCGCGGGTTCCACGTCGCACTGGGCGCCGGTCACCTGCAGACCGCGATCGAGGTGCTCAGGGAATTCAAGTTCGAGGAACTGCGCGGCTCGACGATGATCCGCCAGGAGCCGATCGGCGTCTGCGGCCTGATCACGCCGTGGAACTGGCCGATGAACCAGACCTGCGTGAAGATCTTCCCGGCGCTGGCGACCGGCAACACGATGATCCTCAAGCCGCCGCAGCTGGCGCCCTTCTCCGCCCACATCCTTGCCGAGATCCTCGACGCCGCCGGGGTCCCGGCCGGCGTGTTCAACATGATCCAGGGCAGCGGCAGCGTGATCGGCACGGCGCTGTCGACTCATGAAGACGTCGACATGATCTCGTTCACCGGCTCGGAGCCGGTCGGCGTGCAGATCCAGAAGGACGCCGCGCCAACGGTCAAGCGGGTCGGGCTGGAACTCGGCGGCAAGAGCGCCTTCATCGTGCTCGACGATGCGGCGCTGGCCGACAACGTCGCCGCCGCCACCGTCGGCATGATGGGCAACTCGGGCCAGACCTGCAGCGCCGGCTCGCGCCTGCTCGTCCCGGCCGCCCGGATGGACGAAGTCGTCGCTTCGGCCAGGGCCGCCTGCGACAGCGTCACCGTCGGCGACCCCCAGGGCAATTTCGCCATGGGCCCGGTGGTCTCGAAGAGCCAGTTCAACATCATCCAGGAGTACATCCAGAAGGGCCTCGACGAAGGCGCGCAACTGGTCGCCGGCGGTCTCGGCCGCCCCGAAGGCATAGACAAGGGCTGGTTCGTGAAGCCGACGGTCTTCGTCGGCAGCAACGACATGGTCATCGCCCGCGAGGAGATCTTCGGACCGGTGCTGGTGATCATCGGCTACGACGATATCGACCAGGCCGTCGCCATCGCCAACGACAGCACTTTCGGGCTGGCCGGCTACGTCAACGGCCTCGACATCGACCAGGTCCGCGCCGTCGGCAAGCGGCTGCGCACCGGCTGGGTCAGCCTCAACGGCGGCTTCGACTTCCATGCGCCGTTCGGCGGCTACAAGCGCAGCGGCAACGGCCGCGAGTGGGGTGAATTCGGCTTCCACGAATATCTGGAGATCAAGAGCCTACTAGGCTACGCTTCAGCCTAGGCAGCCGAGTCAATTTTCGGGTGCCGATTCGCCGGCTTCCGGATGCCGCCGGAAGTCATTGATCGGCCCCGATTTTCCGCGTGCGCGCCCATTGCCGTCCGGGCCATTCGGCAGAGGGCGCGCACGCGGCGTCTCGGCAAATGCTCGAACCTCGCGGGCCCAAGTCCCGCCCCAGGGGCTGCGGCCGGGGCGCCGCCGGCGCCTGATAACCGCAACTATCCACAGTCGAGTGCGCACAGATCGCGACGGGCCGGCATGCCGCTGCCTGCGCCAACCACCCCGACGATCGCCTGGACAATTCGATCCGGATCGGATGCGAACCGTTCCGCCGAGCCCCGAAGTCAAAGCTCCAGGATCGTTTCCATGTCGACCAGGCAGGCCTTCATCGCGGCGAAGCCCTTGGCGGTAAGCCGCAGCTCGACCGTGCGCCGGTCGCTCTCGAGCGGGATGCGTTCGACCAGCCCCTCTTCGACGAGGCTCGATATCCAGCGCAGGGCAGTCGTCGGCGGAACCGCCGCCGCGACGCAGGCGCTGGTCACGGTGATGACGCGGCGCGCCACCGTGTGCTTGTAGAGGTCCAGCATGATGTCCCACGCCGGCTCGCCCAGCAGCTCGGCGTGAACCCAGCGGTTGCGGCGGCGGCGCATGGCGTAGATCTTGTGGGCCAGCTCCGCGAGCCGCCGCTCTTCCGTCACCCGCAGCCCCACCGGCATGCGGATATGCGAAGCGGAAGCCGCATCCTGGTCCGGCGCGATCGCATCGGCCAGCGCCAGCAGTGCCGTTGCCGTCCGCCGCAAGGACTTCGGGTCGATGAGGCTCGCCTGCCGCAATCTCGCCAGGGCAGCGGCGATGCCGTCTTCGGTTGCGGCCGTGTTTTCAGGATGATCGGTCATAGACGTGACCGGTTCGAGACCGGGTGGCCTGGGTCCTGTAGAAAGAACAGCCGGATGATCGCTTCCAGTAATGGAGTGCACTCTTCTATATCTTCAAATCCAAATCATCGGAGAACGGCGGAGATTAGTTCTTGCATGGACGATATCCCAGCCGTTGCGCCAACATCTCTCCTCTCGCATGAAATTTCCGTGCCCTTCAAGCCCGTAACCCTACCTAGGAATATTCCAGTTCAGGAGGGATATAAACTGCATCAGTCCGTTTCGGATCGAATCGCTTGGATTCGGGCAGCCGGTTTCTTCGGAGAATTTGTTTGCCTTAATCAGAAGCATGTCGCCCCGGCGATCGCCCGCCGGGCATCGCGCCGGTCATTGACCTCGGCCGGAAACCCGCTAAATCGCGGGCCTCCCCTGCTGTGGGCGGTTAGCTCAGTTGGTAGAGCATCTCGTTTACACCGAGAGGGTCGGCGGTTCGAGCCCGTCACCGCCCACCATTTCCCTGTCCGCAGACGTCCGCTTTCGTCTGGACAAACCCCGGAAGAGCTCAGTCTGGTGGAGCCTCGGGCGGCGATCGTGAGGGTTTGCGAGGATCATCAGGTGACCCCGTCGCGGCAGTCCCTGGATGCGTTCCGAATGCTCCGGCGTAACGGCCCAGCTGCAGCGACGCTCGGGGCGGCCTGGTTGCGTGCGGCGCAGGCGTCCCGGCCATTGCGCGGCGGCTAGCGTTCGGGATGCGCTGCGAGCCGGCGTTCGGGCTGTGGCAGGCGCCGTTCGCGGATCATGAAGGGGGTAGCGAATGCCCGCGCCACGGTCTTCGCGGGTGCGGCGGCGGCAAGCGCCAGGGCGCCGTGGCAGAGACCGGCGCGCAGCGGGCCGGGGGCCATGCGGGTCGTTGCCGCTCCTTGGTCAAGGCAGGCCCGCGAGATCGTCATTCACTGCGCAGTGGCGACGGTTTCCACCGGCAGCCCCAGCGCGTCGAGCTGCGACCTGACCTTGGCGGCGTCGCCGACCACCACCCACACCAGCTTGCCCGGATCGATGTGCCTTCTCGCCGCCGCGTCGAGCCCGGCCGCCGTCTGCCCTTCGACGCGGCCAGCGAGCCGGGCGTAATAGTCGTCCGGCCGGCCGAACTGGTCGTTCTCCTGCATCGCGCCGAGCACTGCCCTTGCCGATTCGAAGGCGCCGGGCAGTTCGCGGATATTGCCGTTCCGGGTCCGCTCGAGCTCCTCGGGCGTGACGCCCTTGTCGGTCAGGAAGCTGCGATAGTCCTCGATCATCGCGGCGATGGCCGGGCCGGTCTTGTCCGCCTGCACCGGTGCGCTGATGCGGTAGCTCATGCGCCCCTGCGCCTGGCCGAGCCCGGCGCGCACGCCGTAGGACCAGCCCTTGGTCTCGCGGATGTCCATGTTGATGCGCGAGAGGAAGCTGCCGCCGACGACCTGCGCCGCGGCGTCGAGGTCGAGCGTATCGTCGGTGCCGCGCAGGTCGAGCACTTGCCCGGCAAGGATCTGCGACTGCGGCGAGTCCTTGCGGTCGATCAGGATGATCCGCGGCCGGGCCGGGGGAATCGCGGCGTCGATGGTCTTGCTGCCGGCCGGACCCGCGCCGCGCCAGGCGCCGAAGCGCGCTTCGAGCAGCGGCTGGACCTCGCCCAGCGGGCGGTCGCTGACGACGAAGATCTTGGCCTTCTCCGGCCGGAACCAGGCGCGGTGGAAAGCGGCGAGATCGTCGCGGGTGATGGCCTTGACGCTGTCCGCCGTGCCCTTGCCGATCCGTGCATAGGGATGGTCCGGCCCGTAGAGCGCCGGCATCAGCGCCCGGCTGGCCATCGCCTGCGGGTTGGTATCATCCGCCGCGATCGCCGCGAGCTGCTGTGCGCGCACGCGTTCGACTTCCGGCGCGGCGAATGCGGGATGCAGCGCGACCTCGGCGAACAGGTCGAGCGAGGGCGCGAGATTGGCCGAGAGCGCGGAGAGCGACACCCCGGTGCGATCGAGCGAGGCGCCGGCGCCGATCGCGGCGCCGAGTTCCTCCTGCCGCTCGGCAACGGCGATGGAATCAAGGCTGGCGGTGCCTTCCTTGAGCAGCGAGGTCATCAGCGTCGTCATGCCCTGGCGGTCGAGCGGATCGGCCGCGACGCCGGCATCGAAGCTGAGCGCGACCGCGGTTACCGGGACGGCGCTGCGCTGCGCGTAGATCACCTCGATCCCGTTCGACAGCTGGGCATGGGTCACTTGGGGAAAGCGCAATGCCGCGATTTCCGCGACCGGCGGCGCAGCCATCCGCTTGACCACCGCGACCGGCGCCGCCGCCGTTGCCGGGGCTGTCTTGGGCACTGGCCTGGCCTCCACATAGGCCTCGCGCGCGCCGGGCTTGACGGTGAGCGCATAGACCGGGCGCGTCAGCCATTTCGCCATGGCGGCGCGTACCGAAGCGGGCGTCGCCGCGGCATAGGCGGCGAGGTCCTTGGCGTACTTGTCGGGATCGCCCGAGTAGAGCAGCCCCTCGGCCAGCGTTGCCGCCTTGCCGCCGACCGGCTCCAGCGACTTGACCGTGGCCGCCGCGTTTTGCGTCACCGCGCGGCGCAGTTCGGCCGCGCTCGGACCCTTGGCGATGAGCTCGGCGATGATCGCGTCGAGCCGCTGCGCGACCAGGGCCGGATCGGTCCCCGGCTTGACGTCGGCGACGACTTCGAACTGGCTCACCTGCGCGAAGCTCTGCAGGCTGGCGCTGACCTGTACTGCCAGCTTCTCGCGCCGCACCAGCGCATTGTCGAGCCGCGACGAGGCGAGCCCGCCCAGCACCGAGGCGCCGATCGCCAGCGGCACGTTCGAAGGATCGTTGAGCCCCGGCACCACCCAGGTGCGGTAGAGCCGCGTGGTCGCGACGCGGTCGGTGATCGTCTCTTCCTTGCGCGCCGGCAGCGTCGGGACGGGCGCCGTCACCGGCGTCGCGGCGGGCCCGCTCGGGATGTCGCCGAAATACTTCGCGACCAGCGTCTTGGCAGTGGCAACATCGATGTCGCCGGCCAGCGACAGGATCGCATTGTTCGGGCCGTAATGCTGGCGGAACCAGCCGCGCACGTCCTCGAGGCTCGCCGCGTCGAGATCGGCCATCGAGCCGATCGTGTCGTGGCCGTAGGGATGGTCTGCCGGGAACAGCGCCGCGGTCTGCCGGTAGGAGACCAGGCCGAAGGGCTTGTTGTCGCCCTGCCGCTTCTCGTTCTGGACGACGCCGCGCTGGTTATCGAGCTTCTCCTGGCTGACCGCGCCGAGGAGATAGCCCATGCGGTCGCTCTCCAACCACAGCGTCTTCTCCAGCGCACCGGTGGGCACCGTCTCGTAATAGTTGGTGCGGTCGAACCAGGTCGTGCCGTTCATCGCGGTGGCGCCGACTTCCTGCATCGGCTTGAAGAAGTCGATATCGGCATTCTCCGAGCCGTTGAACATCAGGTGCTCGAACAGGTGCGCGAAGCCGGTCTTGCCCGCCGGCTCCTGCTTCGAGCCGACGTCGTACCACACCGACACCGCCACTACCGGCGCCTTGCGGTCGGTATGGACCAGCACGCGCAGGCCGTTGGGCAGGGTGAAGCTTTCGTAGGGGATCGAGACCAGGCGGGTGAGGGCATCGAGCGAGGCGCCCGCGGCCGGAGCGGACTGCGGGGCCTTCGCCGCGGCGAGGGACGGCGCCGCAGCCGAACACAGCGCAGCCGCGCACAACAGGTACCTGAATTTCATGCACGGTCTCCGGTCAGTCGCGTCGCCCGCAGCGTGCAGGCGAACGCCGGCCCCCACCTCGACGGGGCCTGCCACCTAAGAGGCGCGAGATCGCGATTTCCGCATCGCCGCCTTGCCCCGCCTTTGCGCAGGCGCGCCGGGCGTCGGGGCGAGCCCGGTCCGTTGCGGGCCGCAATCTTGTGGTTTAACCATTTTTGCCCGAATGAGCGCTAGAAGCAGCGCGCATTCATGACCCGACCGCAAGCCGTTCCGCATCCGCTGCATCGGAAATGCCAAGGAGGCCAGATGACCGATCCGGCGAAGCGCACGGGCATCGCGATCGCGGATGATGCGGCCACCGCTCCGGCCCGCGAAGTGGGGCGACCGGTCGGTGCATCGACATCCGCATCGCCCGCCGCCGACCGGATCCGATCCGGCTGGATTTGAACAAGGCCCCGAACATGCACCTGCTCTTTGCTCTTCCCGGACTGCACCGGTTCAGCCGCGGCGCCGAGGTCGTGTTCGAATCGATCGCCCAGGAGATCGCCCTTCGCGGCGAACACAAGGTCACGCTGGTCGGCTCGGGTCGGCCCGTGGCCGGCAAGGCCTACGATTTCCTGCATGTTCCCGCCATCTCGCGCGCGCGTTTCGAGACATGGCCGAAGGTGCCGTTTCTGCGCCACGAATTCATGTACGAAGAGCTGACCTTCGCCGCCGGCCTGGCCACGTCGGGGATCGTCGGCAAGGCCGACCTGACAATGACCTGCAGCTACCCATACACGAGCTGGGCCCTGCGCCGTCCGCGCTTGCGCAAGCGCCGGCCTGCGCACGTCTTCGTCACCCAGAACGGCGACTGGCCGGTCAACGGCAAGGCACCCGAGCCGCGCCTGTTCGGCTGCGAGGGGCTGATCTGCACCAATCCGATCTACTACGAACGCAACCGCCAGCGCTGGAATGCGACCCTGATACCCAACGGCGTCGATCCGTCCCGCTTCCATCCCGGGCCGCAGTGCAAGGCCGCCTTCGGCCTGCCCGCCGATCGCCCCGTGGTGCTGATGGTCAGCGCGCTCGACACCGGCAAGCGCGTGATCGAGGCCATGCATGCCATGGCCGAAGTGCCGGATGCCTTCATGCTGGTGGCGGGCGACGGGCCGCTGCGTGACGAAGTCGACCGCCTGGCCGCCGAAAAGCTGCCCGGCCGCTTCATGCGCGCCACGTTCCGGCAGGACCAGATGCCCGACCTCTACCGCAGCGCCGACCTGTTCCTGCATACCAAGATCGCGGAATCCTTCGGCAACGTCTATATCGAGGCGCTCAGCTGCGGCATCCCCATGGTGGTCCACGACGATGAAGTCACCCGCTGGATCCTGGGCGACCATGCCAGCCTTGTCGATTCGACCTCGCAGCCGGCACTGGTCGCGGCCATCACCGAAGCGCTGCGCAGGCCGCACTCGGGCGAGGCCGCGGCCGCCTGGACCCATTCGCGCTACAGCTGGTCGGTGGTCGCCGAAAAATACGCTGCCTTCTTCTCGTCGGTCCTGAACACCTACTGACAGGGGATCGCCGTCGGAACTTCCCGGTACCCCGGCCTATTTCATCAGGTCGGCAAGGTAGACCGCGTACCTGCCTTTCCCCAGGCGAGCGATCGCGCGTTCGAGCTCGCGGTCGTCGATATAGCCCAGGCGCCAGGCGATTTCTTCCGGGCAGGCGATCTTCATGCCCTGCCGCCTTTCCAGCGTGGCGACGAATTCGGCCGCCTCGAGCAGGCTGTCGGGCGTGCCCGTGTCGAGCCAGGCAAAGCCGCGCCCCATCTGCGCCACTTCGAGCTGGCCGCGCTCGAGATAGGCGCGGTTCACGTCGGTAATCTCGAGTTCCCCGCGCGCCGAAGGCCTGATGCCGGCGGCGATATCGACCACCTGGGCGTCGTAGAAATAGAGCCCGGTGACGGCCCAGTTGGAACGCGGTTCGGCGGGCTTTTCCTCGATGCTGAGCGCCTGCTGCGCTTTGTCGAATTCGACGACGCCGTAACGCTCCGGATCGCTGACATGATAGGCGAACACGGTCGCTCCCGTCGCTCCGCCGGCGAGGCGCTGCCGCGTCGCCTGCATCATGTCGGGCAGGCCATGTCCGAAGAAGATATTGTCGCCGAGGACGAGGCAGGAAGGGCCGCCCGCGACGAATTCCGCGCCGATCGTGAAAGCCTGGGCGAGACCCTTGGGCTCGGGTTGCACCGCATAGCTGATCGCAAGGCCCCATTGCGACCCGTCTCCCAGCAACAGGCGGAAGGCAGGCGCGTCCTCGACAGTGGTGATGATCAGGATCTCACGGATTCCCGCCAGCATCAGCGTCGACAAGGGGTAATAGATCATCGGCTTGTCGTAGATCGGCATCAGCTGCTTCGAAAAAGCCAGCGTCATCGGATAGAGCCGCGTACCGCTTCCCCCGGCGAGAATGATCCCTTTCATATCGAGGTCTCCCGCGCCCTTCATGGCGCAATCAATCGACGAACGACCGCAGCGATCGAGGCGCGCCAGTCCGGCAGGCGGATGCCGAAGGCCGCCTCCAGCCGTCCGCAGTCGAGGCGCGAGTCCGTTGGACGCACCGCTGCGGTCGGGAACTGCGCGGCGTCGATGCGCCGCACCCTGGCGCTTGGCCCGCCCAGGGCGGCACTGGCCGAAAAGGTCGCCTCGGCCAGGTCCGCCCAGGATGCGCTGCCGCTGCCGGCCATGTGAAACACACCCCGGGGGCTTGCTGCCGAGCCGCCGAGCAGCCGGCTTGCCAAGGCCCATATCCCGTCGGCCAGGTCGAGCGCGCTGGTCGGCGACCCGAACTGATCGGCGACGACGCCGACCTCCTCTCGCTCCGCGGCGAGGCGCAGCATGGTGCGGACGAAATTGTGACCGAACGGGCTGTAGATCCACGATGCGCGCAGGACCACCGCCTCGGGGTTGGCAGCCATGACCGCCTGCTCGCCCGCCAGCTTTGAGGCGCCGTAGACGTTCAGCGGCCCGACCGCGTCGGCTTCGGTATAGGGCGCGCCCTTGGCGCCATCGAAGACGTAGTCGGTGGAAATATGGATCACGGGAACGTTCAGCCGCAATGCCGCTGCGGCGACTGCAGCAGCGCCGGTCGCATTGACGGCGAAGGCCAGGTCGCGCTCGCTCTCCGCCTTGTCGACCGCGGTATAGGCCGCGGCGGAGACGATCAGATCGGGTTGCGCCGCGGCCAGCGAAGCCGCGATCGTTTCCGGACGCGCGAGATCCAGGCCCGGCCGCCCCAGGGCGACCACGACGGCATCGTCCGCAGCCTGCGCCCGGATCGCCTGTACGACCTGCCCCTGCTGCCCGGTAACGGCAATTCTCATCCCGCGGGCTCCTGGCGCCCGCTGGCCGCGACGGTCAGGCCCAGACGATCGCCGGCATAGCGCGCGCGCAATGGACGCCACCACCATTCGTTGTCCAGATACCAGCGCACGGTCTTTTCGATGCCGCTCTCGAACGATTCCGCGGCACGCCAGCCGAGCTCGCGCTCCAGCTTCGTCGCGTCGATCGCGTAGCGCGCGTCGTGTCCCGGCCGGTCGGCGACGAAGCGGATCAGCTCTTCGCGCGGACGCGGCGCCGGCACCAGCTTGTCGAGCACCGTGCAGATGTGCCGCACCACTTCGATGTTGCGCCGCTCGTTCCCGCCTCCGACGTTGTAGGTTTCGCCGATGCGTCCGGTTCGGGCGATGAGGTCGAGCGCCCGGACATGGTCCTCGACGAAAAGCCAGTCCCGCACGTTCTCGCCCTTGCCGTAGACCGGCAGCTCGCGGCCATCGAGGGCGTTCAGGATCGTCAGCGGGATCAGCTTTTCCGGAAAGTGGTAGGGCCCGTAGTTGTTCGAGCAGTTGGAAACGACCACCGGCAGCCCGTATGTGCGGTGCCACGCCTTGGCCAGGTGGTCGCTTGCCGCCTTCGATGCCGAATAGGGCGACGACGGGTCGTAAGGCGTATCCTCCCGGAACAGCCCCTCCGGTCCCAGCGATCCGTAGACCTCGTCGGTCGAGACGTGCAGGAAGCGGAACCGGTCGCGCGCGTCGCCCTCCAGTTCCTCCCAATATGCCCGCGCGGCCTCCAGCAGCGTGAAGGTCCCCGTCACGTTCGTCGATACGAATGCGTGGGCCCCGGTGATCGAGCGGTCGACATGGCTCTCGGCAGCGAGGTGAAGGATGCGATCGGGGCGGAATTCGGCAATGGCATCTGCCATGGCCTGGAAGTCGCGGATGTCGGCCTTGCGGAATTCGTGGCGCGGGTTGCCGGCAACGGCCTTCAGCGATTCCAGGTTGCCGGCATAGGTCAGCGCATCGATCGTCAGGACCGTTTCGCCCAGGTCGCCGACGAGGTGCCGCACCAGCGCCGATCCGATGAACCCGGCTCCGCCGGTCACTAAGGTCCGCATCGGGTCAGTTCCCCTTCAGGCCTGGGACCGAAGCGAACACTTCGGCCAGTCGCGGCTGCCCGGCATCCTTGGCCGACAGGGTGTCGGGGCAAGCCGATCCGGGCCAGGCCACGCCGATGTCGGGATCGTCCCATGCCAGCCCCTTGTCGTGCGCAGGGCTGTAGTAGTCCGTCACCTTGTAAGTGACCACAGTGTCGGGCCGCAGCGTGCAGAAGCCATGCGCGAATCCTGCCGGGATCCACAGCTGGTTGCAATCTTCCGCGGTCAGTTCCGCGGCGATCCATTGGCCGAAGCTGTCCGATCCCGGGCGGATATCGACCGCGACGTCGTAGATCGCACCGGCGGCGCAGCGCACGAGCTTGCCCTGCGCAAACGGCGCTTCCTGGTAGTGCAGTCCGCGAATGGTCCCGGTCCGGCCGGAGAGCGACTGGTTCTCCTGGACGAAGCGCACCTTGCCTGCCCGCTCCGCGAACAGGTCCTCTCGGAACAGTTCGGCGAAATAGCCCCGGGCATCGCCATGTCGACGCGGAACGATCTCGAACGGGCCGGGTATGGGAAAAGACTTGAACTCCACTTCATCAACCTTTGCCGGGGGCGGCCGAGCAACCCTTGCGGCGCCATCGCACCGCGAGATGGCACATGCTCATGTCGCAGAAAACCAGTGGCGCCAGACGATCGCCAGCCGAGCGGAGAGGTAGTTGTAGATCAGCATCGCGACAGTGGCCGTCGGCGCGGCGATCCACATCGGAAGGCCGAGACCTGACTTCAGGCCCGCCAGCAGCGCAAGTGCCAAGGGAACGCCCAGGGCCACGCCCCCCATGAACCGGGCATAGGCCGCAAAGCCCCGGTCGCGTCGGAACGTGTAGCTGCTGTGAAGCCAGTATCCCAGCGTACCGCCGACCATCCAGGTCACGGTCATCAAGGCGCCATAGCCCAATCCCGCCCAGTCGCCGACGATGAGAATCACGTTGTTCGTCACGGCGACCGTGACGCCGACCCCGAGATAGCGGGCCGGCTCGAAGCGTTCGAGCCAGCGGATCACAGGGACCTCGCCGTCCCGGCTTCAGGGACGATCTTGAAGGCATAGTTGTTCGACCAGGGGGCGATGGTCGCTTCATCGGCAATGCTGTTCTTCCCGAAGGCATGCATCAGCAGCTCGCGGGCCTCCGTGCGGGTCAGATAGGCCACCTTGTCGCCCGTCAGGATCGTGTCCGATCCCCAACCTGCCCAATAGATCGGGGAATAGTTGCGATGCCAGTCCTTGAAGGCCAGGACCCCGCCAGCCGACAGCAATCGGCGAACCGCACCGAGAAGCGACGATCTCGCCTCGCCCGGCACGTGATGCAGGACATCCGACAGGATGACGAGGTCGAAGCTCGCCGGAGCCTCGTCGGCCAGGTCTTCCGCGGAAATCCGGCGAAAACGAACCCTCTCCGGCGGCCCGCCATAGAGGCGGCCGATATTGTCGGCGATGTCGATCGCCTCGATCGTCGCATCGGGGAAGGCAGCCACCAGCAACTCGGTCGAATAGCCTTCTCCGCAGCCCAGTTCGAGCAGGCGACGCGGCTGGGGCTGCCACTTGCGGACGGTCGCAGTCCAATCGGCAAGGTCGAGGAACATGGCGCGCCAAAGCTCGGAAACGCGCCTCTCATGTGGCCCGAATGCCCTGCGCACGATTGCGCCAACGCCCATGACTACAACTTTCTCGCAAGCTTGAGCAGCAATCTTCCGCCGACCCGGTCTACTAGGCGGGTATCGTGAAGAAACCGATACCAGCCCCAGGGCCCGAGCAGCAGAACGCGCATCATAGCAGGTGCGAGAGCGCCTAGCTGCCCCCGTGATGCCGCAGCCAGTGCGCAGTTCACGGCAACCGAAGCCCGCGCCCGCGCAAGGACCCCGCTGCGCAGCGGCATGAGCTGCGGAAGGTACCGCTCCAGGACCGCTTCCTGCTGGGCACGGAATTCGGCGATGTTTCCGCTGCCGGTCATGGTCAGCGATCCGCCATGCAGGCGGAAGGCGGTCGTGGCCCCGGGCCGCACCAGCACGTCGCCCAGCAGCGCCAGCTTGAGGTACAGGTCCCAGTCTGCCGTGTACCACAGGTCGTCGTCCATTCCGCCCGCCGAGAGGAACGCCGCGCGGTCCACGACGGGGCTGGGAACGGAGATCGTGTTCTGTACGAGCAGCGTCGAAGCGAGTTCCCTGCCCGCGATCCGCCCGGGCCTGAACGGCAGGTTCCAGCTTCCGGCATCCTGCCCCTTGGAACCCACCAGGCGCGACGGTCCGATCGAAAGCGGATAGTTTCCCTCGCTCATGTCGCGAACGGTCTTTGCAAGCTCCCTGCCATGGCCGGGGAGCCACAGATCGTCCTGGTGCAGCATGACGATGTGGGCTGCCCGTGCCTGGCGAACGCCAAGGTTGGTCTTGGACGTCCACGGCTTGAGGTCCGGGGTAGCCGTCCATCGGATATCCATCCGCCCGGCGAACCGTTCGGCGACTTCGCGAGACGCACCGTTGTCGTCGCCTGAATCGAAGCACAGGAACTCCATGCCGGCATCGGCTTCGGCGGCCGCACTCGCCAGGGTGGCCTCGAGGAAATGAGCGCCGTTGTGGATGGGCATGATCACGCTCAGCCAAGGCACTTCATCGGTCGTCGTCAAAGGGTAAATCCGCCTGTTCTCTGGACTGTCACGGAAGGTCTGCCCCGGCGGCCGGAACCACCGGCTGCATCGTCGCCGGACCGGCGCGGCGCCTCGCCTTGTGGACAATCTGCTCGGCCGGATGTCAAGGGCAACCGGATACCGGGCCTGGCTGCATCGCCGCCGTCGTCGGCCGGCCGCACGGGCTCATGGCAGGGCAGGCACAAAGTCCATCGCCCAGGGGCGCGAACTGTGTCAGGTTGGCGATGATCGGAAGGGGAGAGGATTCCGTGGGGCTTTTGCAGCATTCGATTTCGGCCGTCGCGCTTGTCGCGGCAAGTCTGGCGCCCGGTGCGGCGATCGCGCAGGCCGTGGCGCCTCCGCTTTCCGACGGCACCGCCGTGCCTCGGCAGGCGCCCCGTCCGAACGTGCTGATCTGGGTGCTGGACGACGTCGGCTTTGCCCAGCTGTCGTGCTTCGGCGGACTGGTGCCGACGCCGAACATCGACCGCATCGCCCGCAGCGGGCTGCGCTATTCCAATTACCATACGCCGCCGATCTGTTCGGCCTCGCGCGCAGCGATCCTTACCGGCCGCAACAGCCACAGCGTCCACCTCGGCGGTCACGCCGCAGTGGCGCGCGACTTTCCCGGCTACGACGGCCGGGTGCCCGCCGGCGCGGGGACGCTGGCCGAGAATTTCCGCCAGGCCGGCTATGCCACGTTCGCGCTCGGCAAGTGGGACCACGTGCCGCCGGGCGAATCGACTCCCGCCGGTCCGATGACCTACTGGCCGCTGCGCCAGGGCTTCGAGCGCTTCTACGGCTTCCTTGCCGCCGAGACCGACAATTTCGACCCGCTGCTTTGGCAGGACAGTTCGCCGACCGATCGCCCAGCCGGCGCGGACTATCACCTCAACGCCGACCTTGCCGACCGGGCGATCGCGATGATCGATGGGCGAAATGCCGTCGACCCGGCAAAGCCCTTCTTCCTCTACTGGGCGACCGGCACCGCCCATGCGCCGCACCATGCGCCGGCCGACTGGATCGCCCGCTTCCGCGGCAAGTTCGACATGGGCTGGGACAAGGCCCGCGACCGGATCCTCGCCAGCCAGAAGGCGCAGGGCCTGCAGCCGGGCCATGCGAAGCCGGCGCCGCGTCCTGCGATCTTGCCGGCGTGGGACGGCCTGAAGCCCGCCGAGCAGCGGCTCTATGCCCGGCAGATGGAAGTCTTCGCCGCGGCTCTCGCCTATGCCGATGCGCAGTTTGGCCGTATCCTCGATGCGCTCGAGCGGCGCGGCGAGCTCGACAACACGATCGTCGTCATCGTTTCGGACAACGGCGCCAGCGCCGAGGGCGGCCCCACCGGCAGCTACCACGAATTGCTGTTCGCGCGCGATGCCTTGCCGAGCGCGGCCGAGAACATGGCGTTCCTCGATCGCTGGGGCCTTCCCGGCACCTACCCGCATTACGCCATGGGCTGGGCCGTCGCCGGCAACACGCCTTACCGGAACTACAAGCAGACCACATACGAAGGCGGTACGCGCGTGCCGCTGATCGTCGCCTGGCCCAAGGGCATCGCCGCCAAGGGCGCGGTGCGCTCGCAGTTCGTCCATGCCAGCGACATCACCCCGACCCTGCTCGCCGCCGCGGGCGTGGCGCCGGCGGCCAGCGTCAACGACGCGCCGCAGCTGCCGTTCGAAGGCCGCGACTTCGGCTACAGCTTCACCACCACGGCCGCCGCGCCGCCGCGGGCGCAGTATTTCGAGATGTTCGGTCACAAGGGCCTGCTGGCCGGCGACTGGAAGATCGTGACCTATTCCAAGCTCGAAACCTGGAACATGTTCGGCCCGGGCCGGACCGACCGCCCCTGGGAACTGTACGACCTCGGGCAGGATCCCGGCGAAAGCACCGACCTTGCTGCGGCAAGGCCGGACAAGCTGGCCGAACTCGATCGCGAATTCGATGCGCAGGCGCGCAGGTTCAACGTCTACCCGATCGCCGACCAGGCCGCGATGAACCGCGAGCTCGGCCCGAAGTTCGCCGCCGACTTCGCCCGGCGGCAAGGCAAGTGGACCTATCCCGCACCCGTGGCGCGGCTCGTCCCGCCGAACGTGCCGCCGCTCTCGCGCGGCAGCTTCACGATGCGGGCGCAGGTCGGCTTCGCGGGTGACGGGCCCAGCGGGCCGATCTTCGCCCACGGCGGCAGGATGGGCGGGAGCGGGCTCTACCTCGACCAGGGGCGGCCGGTCTTCGTCGTCCGGGCGATGAACGGCACGGCGCAGGTCTTTGCCGCCGCCAGGGCGCTTCCGGCGGGAACCCACCGGATCGAGCTGCGTGTCGGCCCTGCCGATCCCGCAAACCCCCGCGGCGAGCGCAGCGTCGTCATCTCCGCCGACGGAGAGACCCTGCTGTCGCGCACCGGCCGCTTCGAGATACCCGGCGGCCCCGGCGAGACGTTCGAAGTCGGGCGCGACGACGGCTCGATCGTCGGCGAGAACTATCCCGCCAACGCTCCCTTCCCGGGCGAAGTGCGCGACGTGACCTTCTCGGTCCCCTGACCGGCTTTGGCAAGGCTTGCGCGATCCGCAGGCCTCGCCCCGCTCACTCGTGCCGCAGCGCGTCGATCGGGTTGAGCGATGCCGCGCGCCGGGCCGGGAAATAGCCGAAGACCACGCCGATCACGCCCGAGATCAGGAAAGCGAGCAGATTGATCTGCAGGTCGAACGTCCATGGCACCTGCATCAGCGGCGTGGCGACGGCGATGACCAGCTGGCCCAGCAGCACTCCGATGATGCCGCCCAGGCACGACAGCACCACGGCTTCGACGAGGAACTGCAGCAGCACTTCGCTGGCCACGGCGCCGATGGCGAGGCGGATGCCGATCTCGCGCGTGCGCTCGGTCACCGAGACCAGCGTGATGTTCATGATGCCGATGCCGCCGACCACCAGGCTGATCGCCGCGACTGCCGCGACGATGCGGGTGAGCAGCGTCGTCGTGCCGGTCAGGGTGTCCGAGATCTGCTTGGTGTCGAAGATGTTGAAATTGTCCTCCTCGCCCGCGGAGATGTGCCGCCGTTCGCGCAGCAGGTCGGTGAGCGAATTCTGCACCTGCGCCGTCGAATAGGCCTGGTCGACCGCAACCAGCACCAGGCGGACGTCGGTCGTGCCGGTGAAGCGGCGCTGCACGGTCTTGATCGGCATGATCACGACGTCGTCCTGGTCGCCGCCGAAGCCGCCCTGGCCGCGGCGCGACAGCGTGCCGATGACGTCGCAGCTGACATTGCCGATGCGAATCCGCCGGCCCACGGCCCGCCCGCCGCGGAAGAGGTTGTTCTGCACGGTGGCGCCGACGATGCAGACCGACTTGCCGGCGCTTTCCTCCACCGGCGTGAACAGGCGGCCGGCGGTGAGCGGCCAGGGCTGCACGCGGAAATAGGCGGCGGTCGTGCCGTTGATCGTCGTCGACCAGTTGGCGCCTTCGTAGATCGCCGTGGCCGTCGCCTGGGCCTGCGGCGCGACGGCGACGACGCCGGCGATCTGCTGCTCGATCGCGGTGACGTCGTCCGGATCGAAATCCGGGGGCCGCGGCCCGCCGCCGCCGCGGCCGAAGCCCTGGCCCGGGCGGACCTGGAGGATGTTGGTGCCAAGCGCGGCGATCTGCTGCTGCACGGCGGCGGTGGTCGCCTTGCCGAGCGTCGTCATCGCCACCACCGCCCCGACGCCGATGACGATGCCGAGGATGGTCAGGAACGAGCGCAGCATGTGCCGCCGGATCGATCGCAGGGCGAGGAGGAAGATGGTTCCCAGCATCAGGCCGGCGCTCCGGCCGGTTGCCTGGCCTCGATGCGGTCGACCAGCCCGTCGCGGAAATGCACGATCGTGCGCGCGAATGCCGCCATCTCGGGCTCGTGCGTCACCATCAGCACAGTGATCCCCGAATCCCGGTTCAAGGTCGCGAGGAATTCCATGATCTCAACCGAGCGCTCGCTGTCGAGATTGCCGGTGGGCTCGTCGGCGAGCAGCACGTCGGGACGGGTGACGATGGCGCGGGCGATGGCGACGCGCTGCTGCTGGCCGCCCGACAGCTCGCCCGGCGTATGGTCCCACCATTCGCCGAGGCCGACGCGGTCGAGCGCTTCCATCGCCGCGGCGCGCCGCTCGGCCTTGCCGTCGCCGCGGTAGAGCAGCGGCAGCTCGACGTTCTCCAGCGCCGAGGTTCGCGCCAGCAGGTTGAAGCCCTGGAAGACGAAGCCGAAGTAGCGGCGGCGCAGCAGCGCCCGCTGGTCGCGGTCGAGCGCCTCGACGTTGCGGCCCTTGAACAGGAAGCTGCCCGAAGTCGGCACGTCGAGGCAGCCGAGGATGTTCATCGTCGTCGACTTGCCCGATCCCGAGGGGCCCATGACGGCGACGAAGTCTCCGGCCGCGATGT
>CAUJJI010000076.1 GCA_963205265.1 Pseudomonadota bacterium | reverse complement strand
GCTGTACGACATCGATGT
Organism: Pseudomonadota bacterium; assembly: GCA_963205265.1. Classification (GTDB taxonomy): domain Bacteria; phylum Pseudomonadota; class Alphaproteobacteria; order Sphingomonadales; family Sphingomonadaceae; genus Novosphingobium. Next base: position 17,598 of record CAUJJI010000076.1, on the reverse strand, counting down.
CCGCCGGCGCCATGCCGGCTGCGGCAAGCGCGCGCGGTCCGCATTCGGCCAGTGCCGTCCTGGTGAGGTCCGGCATTGCAGAGATGTTGGAATGGCTGGTCATGCTGGCTGCACCCAACAGATCGACCGGCCGCTTGGCAAGGTCGCGCGCCCGATCCGCCCGGGTCAGCACGATCGCCGCGGCGCCGTCGGTCACCAGGCAGCAGTCGAGCTTCCCCAGCGGGTCCGAAATCATCCGCGCCGATAGATAGTCTTCCATGGTCAGGGGATCGCGCACTGCGGCTTCGGGGTTCAGCTGCGCCCACTTGCGCGCCGCCAGCGCGACTTCGCCCAGCTGCTCCTTGGTCGTGCCGTATTCATGCATGTGGCGCGCCGCAGCGAGGGCGTATCCGGATAGCGGATTGAGCGGCTGGTACCACGCCTCGTAGGGGAAGGGCCTGTTCGTGCGCGACAGCTTGCCGGTGGCCGAGGCCTGGTTCGATCCGTAGGCGATCAGCGCGCAATCGATGAGGCCCGCCTCGAGCAGGTAGGCCGCGCGTTCGACGTAGGAAATGAACACGTTGCCGCCGGTGCGGCTGTTCTCGAGCACCTTGGGCGAGGCAATCCCGCAATACTGGGCGAAGTTCATCGCGCCGCCGAACGTGTCGTCGGAGCCGGTGTAGAATACGCCGTCGATTTCGGCGAAGTTGAGCCCCGCTTCGCGCAATGCACTGCGGGCGGCAATGGCCGCCATGTCGAGGGGCTCCAGGCCAGGGCACTGCGGCGCTCCGAAGGTGGCTGCACCGACGATGGCGGTCCGCGCTCGTGGAAAAGTGGTCATTGCTTGTCCTCGACCGGGTTGAAGACCACAAGGTGCGACGGGTCTTCACCTTCGGCGGCCACGATGCGGGCCTTGACCCGCATCCCGATCCTGACCTGTTCAGCGTCGATGCCTTCAACGCGGCTCATCATCCTGGGGCCTTCATCGAGATCGACGAGAGCGACGTTGAGTGAAGGCTCGGGTGGGCGCTTGCGGATCGTCGTGGTCGAATAGACCGTGCCTAGGCCCGAAGGCTCCGCCCATTCCAGATCCTCGCCCGTCACCGGCGCGACGGTTCGCGGATAGTAGACCCAGTTCCCCGACCGGACCCCACGCTGGAGCATGAAGCGCCCCTCGGCAAGGTGTTCTTGAAATGCCAGTTCGGGGCCGCCCGCTGATGGCCGATCGGTCATGTTCCAGTTCAATCCCAGAGTTTACAGGTGACCTGCCTGCCTGCGCCCGGCGCACCTGTCCAGAGCCCGAAGGTGCTTATCAGGCTGGCGATAATCAGACCGGCCCCGCTCCGCTCCCTAAAGCAGGCCGCGCTCTTCGGGGGACTTCGCAGAGGCGTCGATGCCGCGCTCCTGCAGCACCTCGACGAATGCTGTCGTGGCTGAGGCGACCGCTGGGAAGCCGACGTAGGGAGTTGTCTGGATCAGGGCCTCTTCTAGTTCCTTCACGGTTAGACCGTTGTTGATCGCAGCCCTTACATGATTCTTAAGTTCGCCGGTCTGGCGCAACGCAATGAGTGCGCCCAGGGTCACAAGACTGCGCTGCTCGCGAGTCAAGCCGTCCCGTCCCCACACGGAAGCAAAGGCGAACTGGCAGGCGAGCTCCGCAAGATCACCGCCAAACCCGCGTTCAGAAAGCGTAATTCGCATGCTTTCGGCGGCATTTCCTCCCATCAGTTCTCCGAAAATCAAACGTCCTTGTTCGGTCATTTCCTGTGTCATCGGCCGGACCTTTCGACTGTCCTGTTCATGTTGTCTGTGCACGCAAAAACCGCTGATCGATGGCGAGATCCAGGCGGCGGTTTCGCGGCTGCTCTAGCATCATTGCATGCGGCATCTTGCTCCGGCAAGTTGTTCAGGGTGTTTCGCATATGTGATGGCTGCGCCGATGACGCGCACGGAGACACGCTGCGGATGACCCGTCATCTGCGATGCGATAGGAGACCGAGCCTTCTTGCGGATTTTGGGAAACCCGCCTTGCCATAACTCGGGAGTGACGACTGTGACTGATGATGGTTCCCGTTTTTTTTCAGGACTAGAAATCAGTCTGCACCATACGATTCCGGAGATCGTGCGGCATTCGGCTGAACGCTATGGCGAGAAGCCCTTCTGCATCGCCGAAGACGGGGCCGAGACTTCATTCGCGAACTTTGCCGACCGGGTTGCGGCGTTCGGCGGGGAATTGATGCAGATGGGCGTCCGCAAGGGCGACCGGATCGCCGTGCTCGCGCCCAACAGTGTAGCATGGATCATCGCCGCGACTGCCACGATGTGCATCGGTGCGATCATGGTGCCGATAAATACCCGCTTCAAGGGTCCCGAAATCTTCCATGTGCTGGAAAAGGCGCGCGTCTGCGCGGTCTGCACCGTGAAGTCCTTCCTGGGTACGGATTACCCGGCGATGATAGTCGCGGCAGCGGGCGGTCCGGGCGACGGGCGCCTTGCCGCCAACCTCCCGAACTTGCGCGCAATCATCGAAATCGACCAGCCGGGCTTCGCTGCAGGACCGCTCTCGGACCAGGCGCGCGCCGCGTTCGACGCGGCCGCAGCCGCGGTTACGCCCGAAACCACCGCCGATATTCTGTTCACCAGCGGGACCACCGGGAGACCCAAGGGCGCGATGCACAGCCATGCGCAGGGGCTGTGGATGGCGGGCCTGTGGAACGAGGCGAACGACCTGACCGACGCCGACCGCTCGGCCGTCATCAATCCGTTCTTCCATTCCTTTGGCTATCGGTCAGGCTGGGTTTCGGCGCTGACTGCGGGCATGACGCTCTATCCGGTCGCCACCTTCGATGCGGGGGAGATGCTGGCGATGATCGAGCGTGAGCGGATCACTCAGCTATCCGGCGCACCGACCGTGTTCTTCTCGTTGCTGCACCATCCGGATTTCGAAAAGCGCGACGTTTCCTCGCTGCGCAGTGGTCACACCGGGGGCGCGAAGACACCGCCCGACATTATTCGTGCCTGCTATGACAAGCTGGGTTTCGAGGTATTTCTTACCAGCTTCGGCCAGACCGAGGCGACGGCCATGATCGCCACGAACCGCATTGGCGATCCCATCGAAGCCATCGTTGGCACTGTCGGTCGGCCGATTCCGCAGGAAGAGTGGCGAATCGTTGACGGGCAGGGCCGCGATGTCGCCGAAGGAGAAAGCGGAGAATTGCTCGTCCGCGGTCCCAACGTGATGCAGGGCTACTTCGAGGACCCGGAGCAGACTGCCGCGACCATTGACGGGGAAGGCTGGCTGCATACCGGCGACGTTGCCGCGATGGATACCGAAGGTCGCTTGCGGATCCTTGACCGGATCAAAGACATTGTCATTGTCGGAGGGTTCAATGCCTACCCCGTCGAGATCGAGATCACGCTTGGCCAACATCCCGCGATCGCCGAAGTGGCGGTGATCGGCTTGCCGGACGAGCGGATGGGCGAAGTCACCGCCGCATGCGTCGTACTCAAGCCTGGCGAGGCGCTGACGCAGTCCGACCTGACCGAATGGGCGCGCGAGCGAATGGCCAACTACAAGGTTCCCCGCCACCTGTTCATCCTCGTTGACATGCCGAGGACCCCGCTGGGCAAGGTCCAGAAGTTCGAACTGCGCCAGATGGTGACCGAGAAGTTCATCCGCTGAGACGAGCGCACGTAGCAATCCGACTGCGGATCGGCGTGCGATCGCCTATATGATTGTTGCGGATGCCGCCGTCAAAGCGGCTATCTCCCGGTCGGCCGACGATTAAAAGGTGCCATGGCTGTCAGACCGTTCGCCATTGCTTTGCCTGATCGGATCGCTGTGCGGCCTGCCGAAGCGCACATCGGCCATTCACCGGCGGTGGGCAGTTGGGAATGGGCCACGGACAGCGCGATCTCGCCGTCTTGGATATGGCGAAATGGATCACGACGAATTGCGCCCCGAGCGGATGCACTTCCCTATCGCGTTCGCTCATTTCCTGGCCGATTGTTATCCCATCCCGAGCCGCCGACTGGCGTAACGGAAAAACAATATCGCTCGCAGGTTGGTGATGCAGCCCTGCGGGCTTCATGCGGCGACGGAGGTTCCTGAACTCTTCGCCAATGGCGTTATCGCATTTTTAACGGAGCGAGCATGAGCGACGTCCTTCTATGCAGCGAAGCCGGTGACGGGGTGCTGCTGCTGACCATGAACCGACCTGATGCGCGCAACGCGATCAGTCTTGAATTGACCGAGGCCTTGTCGGCGGCGCTGGAAGAGTACCAGACAGACGCGCGGTGGCGTGCGGCGGTGTTGACCGGCGCGCCTCCGGCATTCTGCGCCGGGCTCGATCTCAAGTCGTTTTCAGCGCCAGATGCGCCGCGCCACAAGGTCACCGAACTGATCTTGTCGCTGCCCCAGCTGGGCAAGCCGTTGATCGCCGCAGTGGGCGGCGCGGCGATGACTGGCGGGCTCGAACTGGTGCTGTCCTGCGATTTCGCGATCGCCGGGCCCAAGGCGCGTTTTGCCGATACCCATGCCCGGATCGGGGCGCTTTCTGGCAGCGGGATGGGCTCGCTGCTGCCCCGCACCGTCGGCGCGCGTTGGGCGCGGCAAATGATGCTGACCTGCGCGCCGGTCGATGCGCCGACTGCGCTCAGGATCGGGCTGGTCAACGAACTGGTGGAGGACGACCAACTGGTTCCCCGCGCGGTCGAACTTGCTGCGATGATGAGCGCCCATGATCCGCAACTGGTCGCGCTCGCGAAAGGCGTCATCGACGAGGGTTTCCGGACCACCCTGTGCGAAGCGGGAGAGATCGAACGGCAGACGCTGGCGCGCCGCAAGGCCAGCGGCGCGATGCAGTGGAAGAGTTGACGTCGGTCGGAATTTCAGGCTCGCCATTACAGCTTAGGAGAAAATGACATGCAGGAATATGCAGGGAAATATCTGCGCAACCCCGAACAGGTGCTGTTCGAGGTGGTCGGTGCGGTCGCACGGATCACCCTGAACCAGCCGAAGAAGCGCAACGCGCTGTCCAACCGGTTGGTCGAGGAAATGCGCGATGCGCTGCTTGAGGCCGATGCGCGCGACGACATCCACGCCGTCGTCCTCGAAGGTGCAGGCAAGGACTTTTGCGCCGGCTATGACCTGATCACGTCTTACGAACGCTATGACGACGACGGCCAGGGCCCCGACCCGGCGATCCCCTATCGCGCCCCTGCCGGCAGCTTCGACAACGACTGCTGGAACATGGAGCGCTTCCAGATGCTGCCGAACGTGATCTACGACATGCACAAACCGGTGATCGCCAAAGTCCAAGGCAACTGCCTGGCAGGCGGTACCGACATCGCCTTCCGCTGCGACATGATCGTCGCCGCCGACGACGCCAAGATCGGCTTCCCGGCGACCCGCGCCAATGGCTCGCCGCCCGCACACATGTGGACGTATCACGTCGGCCCGCAGTGGGCGAAGCGCCTGCTGATGACCGGCGATACCATCCTCGGCAAGGACGCGGCCAAGATCGGCCTGGTGATGGAAGCGGTTCCGGTCGAGGAGCTCGACGAATATGTGATGCACCTCGCCTCGCGCGTCGCGCTGGTCGATCCGGAACTCAACGCCGCGCACAAGCGGATCGTGAACCTGGCGCTAGAGCAGATGGGCATGATGAACATCCAGCGCATGGCGATCGAGATGGATGCGCGCGCGCATCTCAGCACCGGTCCGCGGCGCTCGGGTTTCAAGGCTGACATGAAGGAGCATGGCATGAAGGTCGCGCTCAAGAACCGCGACGAGCCCTTCGGCAACAGCGTGGTGGAACTGCGCGCGAGGGGCTGACCCGGGCCAAGCTGCATGCCTGCTATCGAACGGCCCGACCCCCCTGGCGTTTGGGCCGTTTCCTTTGGGCGATAGATGTTCGTGGGACCAAACATCTAAGGATTCAGAAATTCGGAAAGCGGTCAGTTGGAAGCGAGTTGAACGGCGCGCTCGAATTGCCAAGGCAAGGCACGGCGGGCCTGCAAGGTGGCCGCCTGCTCGCACGTCCCGATGGCCGGCGGTCAGCCTGACGCCATGGGACAGCGTATTCTAGCCCAATGTGTTGCGGGCGAGGCGAGCTTGGCAGTCGCGAGCCTCGGCCATAATGCGTTCCATTAGCTCGGCGATGGTGGGAATGTCGTGAACGACACCGACCGACATGCCGACCGTGGTAAAGCCCTTCGTCGTGTCGCCGCTATTCAGGGTGTGGGTGTGGGACTTGAGCATCTGGGACATGCGCATCATGCCCTCGATCTCCTTGGGCCCCTTCTTGAAGGTGTCGAGCGCGAGGCGGAACCACGGGATCTCGAGTTCCTTGGCGATCTGGAAGGAGTGCTGGAAAACGCTCCAGACGTTGAGAACGCGCGCATCCATCATCTTGCGCGCGCCGGGGACGTCCATCTGTCGGCAGGGAATGCCGTCGAACTTCGCCGAATAGAGCGTATCGCCGACATCCAGCTCAAGCGCCTTGTCCTTCCAGCCCTGATGCATCGGGCCTTCCTTGGTGGTCCAGAAGCGCGTTCCCATCGATACACCGCCGGCCCCTAGCGCCAGAGCGGCGATAAGGGTCGAGCCGTTGGCAATGCCGCCCGCGGCGATAACCGGGATATCCAGCAATTCGGCGAGGCGCGGGATGAGCGTGAAGGTCGTCACCGTTCCCGCGTGCCCGGCAGCCTCGTGCCCTGCGGCGATGACCGCATCGCACCCGTGCTGCTGTGCCTTGAGCGCGAGCTTGGTGTCGGTGACGGAGGCCATCACCTTTCCGCCGTAGGCATGGGCAGCCTGGCAGATCCAGTCCCCCCTCCCCATCGAATAATTGATGACCGGGATCTTTTCCTCGAGGCAGATTTTCGCGTTTTCGAGGCCGTTGGGCAGGGCGAGCGGGCAGTTCGCGCCAAACGGCTTGTTGGTGCGCGAACGGATTTCCCGGATCATTTCACGCGTCTGTTCAGGCGGCGACGAGCCTGCGCCCAGCACGCCAAGTCCACCAGCGTTGCAGACCGCGGCAACCATCTCGGGAAGCGCGACACGGCCCATGCCGGCGTTGAGGATCGGATAGTCGATGCCGAAAAGTTCGGTGACTGCAGTCTGCATAGTGTGGCCCCAGGATCAGGAGTATTGCGGTTCTTCCCACCACGGGAAGTAGTCGGGCATGTCGCTCGAAACCTTGCCCGGAAAGTCCGGCAGGCGCTTTTCCAGGAACGAGGCCACGCCTTCCTTCGAATCGGCCGAGACACCGCGCGTACAGATGCCGCGGCTCTCGATGCGATGGGCCTCCATCGGATGGCTCATCCCGAGCGAGCGCCACGCCATCTGCCGCATCAGCGCGATCGACACGGGTGCGGTGTTGTCGGCGATCTCGCGCGCGATGGCGTAGGCCGTCGGCAGGAGATCGTCAGGAGCGACGACCTGGCTGACCAATCCGGCTTCCTTGAGCTCGGCAGCGCCCAGCACGCGACCGCTGAAGCTCAACTCCAGCGCCTTGGCGATGCCGACGATGCGCGGCAGGAACCAGCTGGAACAGCATTCGAACACGATCCCCCGGCGGGCATAGACAAAACCGAGTCGGGCTTTTTCGCTGGCGATCCGGATGTCCATCGGCAGCAGCATGGAAGCACCGATGCCGACGCCGGCCCCGTTGATTGCGCCGATCACGGGCTTGAGGCTTGCGAAGATGCGCAGGGCCAGCTTGCCCCCGCCGTCACGCGACGATTCCGCGCTGTAGTCGAACGAGCCGTCCGCGAAACGGGCGCTGCCCGAATCGCGGCCCTCGACCTTCTTGTCCTTGTCGAACACCGCCGCGCCCTTTGACAGGTCGGCCCCGCCGCAAAATGCCTTGCCCTCTCCGGTAATGATTACGGCCCGCACGGCATCGTCGCTGTCCGACTGGTCGAACGCGTCGATGATCTCGTTCATCATCACCATGCTCATCGCATTGAAGATGTCGGGACGGTTCAGCGTCACCATGGCGATGCCGTCGGCAACCTCGTACCGGATATTCTCGTACCCCATCAGGCGATCCTCTACTTGAACGTGAACTGAGGCGGCCGCTTTTCGAAGAAGGCCTTCTGCTTCTCGACCTTGTCGTCCATCGATTGCGACACGAACACGCCCCGGCTTTCGAATTCGATCGCCTGCTCGAGGCTTCCCGCGTTCTGGTTGGCCCAAAGGGACTGCTTGGTAACCCACTGCCCCATGGGGACGTTGACCGCCATGCTCTGGGCCAGCTGGATGCAGGCGTCCTGCAGTTCCTCGTCCGGGACGGTCTTGAGCACCAGGCCGATGCGTTCGGCCTCGTCCGCCAGGACCGGGCGGGCCGTGAGCAGCAGCTCGGCCGCACGCTGCGTGCCCACGGCGCGGGGCAGCAGGTAGCTGAGGCCCAGTTCCGCGCCGGAGCCTGCGTTGTGAATGGCGTTGACGAACTTCGCGGAACTGCCGGCGATGGTGACGTCGCAGGCGAGCGGGAACGCCAGCGCCATGCCCGCCACGGTGCCATTGACGCCGCAGATGACCGGCTGGGGCAGGTTGCGCAGGGCAAGGGGAATCGCGCTGATCACGCTCATCGAATAGCGCGAGACATAGGCCTTGCCGACGTAGTCGGGGATCCAGTCCGCGGTGCCTCCGGCGCGAAGGTCGTGGCCGGTGCAGAAGCCGCGCCCGGTCGCCGTCAGGATGACCACCCGGACCCGCGGATCATACTTGATGACCTCCAGCAGATCCAGCAGCTCCCGGTACATCGGGAAAGTGAAGGCATTCATCGATTCGGGCCGGTTGATCGTGATCCGACGGACCCCTTCGACAGGGTCGTCGATCAGAAAGTTCTCCGACATCAAACTACTCCGTACTCATACGAACATGGGCTGACTCGCACATTCGCGTTTCGGCCGATCGTGGCAAGATCAACCTCGTGTCAATTCGCGTAATCGCATTTGTGATGACCGGCGGCGTGGCGGTTGCGGCGTCGGCAAATGCGGGGCGCCGGCGATGATGCGAACTCCGCCAGTAATCGCATGCGCGATGCGGTGAGCGCCGGTCGGGTATTGCAGTTTGACCGTGAATCAACGAAATATCCCGACTGAGGATCGGGCAGGCCCCAAGTGGCGTGAAATCCACGATCCCGCCAATATTGCAGCTGATCGTCAGGCGTCAGTGGGCGGACACAAAAACCTATCGCGAGGCACCGTCCATACGCGACAGGATCGGGGGGAGTCCGCTTCAATCGAAGAATTGAAGGCGCGCGGTCCACAGAACAGGAGAAGGTGCGTGAAGGTCATCGATATGAAGGCGCCCGAGGCGTTGGGGGAACGGGCGCCCTTCTACAACGCGTTGCGTGACGAATGCCCGGTCGCCAAGATCGAAGCCGCGGAGCAGGAGCACTTCCTGCTGATGGGCTACGACAACGTGCGGACCATGCTCAATGATCACGAGCGCTTTTCCAAGCACTGGGGCAACCAGATGGTCCGCCTGGAAGAAGGCGTCGCGCTCAACCAGGACCCGCCGGCGTTCAACGACTTTCGGAAACTCTATACCAACTACATGTCGCCCCGCGGCGTCCGGCGCTGGTCGGATGATTGCAAGCGTGTGGCCAATGATCTGGTCGACCAGATGCGTCCCCTCGGCTCGGGCGATCTGCAGCAGCTGATCGGCAAGCCCCTGCCCGCGCGCGTGGCGGCCGTCGCGCTTGGTTTCCCTGAAGACCGGTTCGACGATTACCGGCGCTGGACCGACACGTTCCTGATATCCATGATCGAGGATCCCGGTGCGCAGCAGCGGACCATCGACGAGATGTACGCATTTTTCGCTGAACAGATCGAGAGGGTCCGGCAGATGCTGCGCGACGCGGGCATCACCGAACCGGCGCCAGAACATGTCGGCACGGTCCTGCCCGATACGCTCACCTCGGTGCTTCTGACGCACAAGTACAACGGCCAGTATCTGACCGACGCGATGCTCCATCGCACGATCCGCGGGTTCTTCCTCGGCGGGGTCGACACGACCGGCGCCCTGGTTCTCAACCTGCTTTACCGCTTGCTCGAACGGCCCGAACGCATGGAGCAGGTACGGGAAAATCCGGCGTTGCTGGATGCCGCGATCGACGAATCGCTGCGGTTCGATCCCCCCGCCATCGGCATGTTTCGCGAAACGACCGAGGACTTTTCCGTCGGCGGGGAAGTCATCCCGGCGCACTCGCGCGTGCTCTATTCGACGTTCACCGCGAACCGCGATCCGGCGGTTTACAAGGATCCCGACACCTTCAGGCTCGATCGGCGCCCGTCGGAGACGCCGATCCACCTTTCGTTCGGGGGCGGGGCCCATTTCTGCCCGGGTGCCTGGACCGCCCGCATGGAAGCAAAACTTGCACTCGAGATCATCATTGCACGGCTGCCCAAGCTGCGGCTGGCGGGCAAGGTAACGCATCTCGACGCGATCAACTTCTTCGTGGTGCAGTCTTTCCCTGCCGCGTGGGATTGATCGGTCGAAAGGTTGCCGCCCGATACGGGCGGGATTGAAAAGTGGTTTCGGTTTGCGGTGATGGCCGGTCTTCCTCCGGCCGGGCCCGCCCGACGTTTCAACAGGATGCAGGCGATGTCGTTTCCCCCGGTCAACCTTCCCGATGCGCGCGATCTCGATGTCCGGGACATCACGCCGACCAAGGAGTTCGAGGATTGCACCTCCCTCCTCGACGATCATGATGCGCTCAACGCGTTCTACGATGAGAACGGGTACCTCTTCTTCCGCAATGCGCTGAGCCCTCGATCGGTGGTGCAGGCGCGGGACGAGATGCTGGCCATCGCCGCGGACCATTACGGCATCACCGAGAAGGGCGACACCCTGGGGCGGTGGAACGGCAACCCGCTCAAGGATTTCTGCGAGGACGGAGAGGAATTCTCCGGTATCTCCCGTCGCCTGATCGAGGATCCGAGCAACCAGGACTTCCTTGCCAAGGTGCTGGGCGAGCCCGCGGCGATGGTGCCGCTGGTGCAGTACCGGCTTTATCCGCCGAACGGCCCGGTCACCCCGGTGCATCAGGACGGTTTCTACAGCCCCGGGATCGAGGGCTATCGCCCGGTCTGGACGGCGCTGGTGGATTGCCCGCGGGAAGTGGGCGGGCTGATGGTGGCGGTGCGCCAGCACAAGCGCGGTTTCTACCACAACCTCGGCAAGCCGACCCCGTTCTTCATCCCGGAGGGGATGATCGACCCTGACAGCTGGGCCACAACCGACTACCGGGCGGGCGACGTTCTGGTGGTGCATCCTTATTCGCCGCATGCCGGCACGCCCAACACATCGGACCGGTTGCGGGTCAGCCTCGACACGCGGGTCCAGTCGGCGCGGGCGCCAAAGGCGTTCGCCGCCCGGGTCGTGTCGGTCACGCCGAATTCGCTGACCGTGGAGGCCGACACTGCGAACGTCGGCACAGTGACCCTGAAGGTCGATGAGCAGACCTTCATCCGGGTTCGCAACCCCGGCATCCGCGAGGACTTCTCGCGCTTCGTCGAATACACCCTCCCCGGCATGCGCCTGCTGGTCGTTCGCGAAGGCGATCGCGCCGAGATGCTGCGCTGCCCGACGGCGCCCTGAGGTCTCGCACGGTCCTTCCACCCCGCCCGTTTGCATCGGCGTTGCGATCGCTTGCGGTGTTCGCGGCGGCCGGGCCGGGGCAAGGATGACATCCCCGAACGTTTTTGCCAGAGCCGCCCCATCAGTCATTGGTCGAATGGAAGAAGCAATCATGTCCATGTCTCCCGAAGATGCCGTCCGCTACGAAACCCGCGACGGCGTCGCCCTGCTCACGATCGACTTCCCGCCGGTCAACGCACTCGGCGCGCCCATGCGCGAGGGGATGGCCCTGCGGCTGACGCAGGCGCAGGACGATCCTGCGGTGAAGGCCATCGTCGTCGTCGGTGCCAACGACCGCTTCGTGGCCGGGGCGGACATCCGGGAATTCGGCAAGCCGAAGGTCGGTCCGGAACTTCAGCAGATCCAGCAGATGCTCGAGGACAGCCCCAAGCCGGTGGTGTGCGCGATCGACGGCCATGCGCTGGGCGGTGGCCTGGAGCTTGCCCTGGCCACGCCGTTCCGGGTCGCAGCGAGCCGTGCCAAGCTGGGTCTTCCGGAGGTCCATCTCGGCCTTCTGCCGGGCGCGGGCGGAACCCAGCGCCTCACGCGTCTGGCCGGACCGGAAGTTGCCCTGGACCTGATCCTGTCGGGCCGGCATGTCTCCGCCGCGAAGGCTCTGGAATTGGGCCTGGTCGATGAAGTGACCGCCGGCCCGGTGACCGATGCGGCGATCGCCTTTGCGCGGGGCAAGGCTGCCGAGGGCGGGGCCTTCCCCAAGCTGATCGAACGCACCGACAAGACCCGGAACATCGATCCCGCATTTTTCGAGACGGTGCGCCAGAAGAACGCCATGGCCTGGGCCAACACGGTGGCGCCTACCAAGATCGTCGAGTGCATCGAGGCGGCCTGCACGATGGGCCCGCGCGAGGGTCTGCAGTTCGAGAGGGAGGCGTTCCAGGTCTGCCTCGAGGCGCCGAGCCGTGCGGCGCAGGTGCACCTGTTCTTCGCGGAACGGGGCGCGGCGAAGGTCGATGGTCTCGCGCCCGACGCGAAGCCCAAGGTCATCGCAAAGGTCGGCGTCATCGGCGCGGGCACAATGGGCGGCGGGATCGCCATGAGCTGTGTCAACGTCGGCCTGCCCGTGGTCCTGCTTGAAGCGAGCCAGGAAGCGCTGGACGGCGGCCTGGCCAAGGTGCGGACGAACTACGACATTTCCGTTCAGCGGGGATCGCGCACCCAAGCCCAGGTCGACAAGGCGGTCGGCCTGATCACCCCGACCCTGGATTACGCGGACCTCGCTGACTGCGACATCGTGATCGAAGCCGTGTTCGAGGACATGGGAATCAAGCGGGAAATCTTCGGCAAGCTCGACAAGGTTGCCAAGCCCGGCGCGATCCTCGCTTCGAACACCTCGGCGTTGAGCATCGACGAGATCGCGCGGGCGACCACGCGGCCGGGCGACGTTATCGGCACCCACTTCTTCTCGCCGGCAAATGTGATGAAGCTGTGCGAGGTGGTGCGCGGCGACCTTGCCTCGGATATGACCATCGCGACCGCCATGGCCTTTGCCAAGCAGATCGCCAAGGTCCCCGTTCTTGCGGGCAACTGCGAAGGCTTCATCGGCAACCGCATCCTGCGCATCTACGGGACCGAGGCGGACATCCTGCTCGAAGCCGGGGCGACACCTTCGCAGGTCGACGGTGCCCTGAAGAATTTCGGTTTCCCGATGGGTTTGTACCTGATGCGCGACATGTCCGGCCTGGATGTCGGCTATCGCATGCGGAAGGCGCGGATCGCCGCCGGCACCGAGGATCCGAATTCGCCCAACTACCTGCACCGCCTGTGGGACCGGATCGTCGAAGCCGGACGGCTCGGGCAGAAGTCTGGCGCGGGCTACTACAAGTACGAAGGTCGCAATGCATCCGCTGACCCGCAGATCGAGGCGATGCTGACCGAGATCGCCGAGGAAAAGGGCATCGTCCGCCAGTCCTTCACCGAAGATCAGATCGTCGACCGCATCCTTGCAGCGATGGTCAACGAAGGCGCGAAGATCCTGGAGGAAGGCATCGCGCAGCGGGCCAGCGACATCGATGTGACGTACGTTTTCGGCTACGGCTTCCCGAAGTATCGCGGCGGACCGATGTTCTGGGCGCAGCAGCGCGGCCTCGACAAGGTGCTGGAGATCATCCTCGCCAACCATGCCGCGTATGGTGACAGGTGGAAGCCGGCCCCGCTGCTGGAACGGCTTGTCGCCCAGGGACAAGGCTGGGACGGCACGCCGACAGCCTGATCAGGAACCGGCGGAGCGCGCGCACGCAAAGCGAGGGCACTGTCTGGACGACCGGACGTGCCCTCCCAACGGAAAGTTTGCCATGCAGCTTGTTTGCCGCATTGTTTCATGGAAGAGTGCCGGCCTTGGCGGTTCGCGTTTGCAGCAGCGGCTGTTCGAACCGCTGGGGGCCGGGCAACACGGGCTTGAACCGGCGTTCGCCTTTCCTCCGGTAATTCGCTTTTGCAGGGTTTGATGCTCGAAATGACGTCTTCCGCCGAATCGCTCGAACAGGGGCCGTTACCGCTCTACTATCAGCTCGAACAGCAACTGCGTTCGCGCATCTCGGCCGGGGAGTTTCCGCACGGCGGGACGCTGCCCACCGAAGATCAGATTTGCAGGGAATACAAGGTCAGCCGGATCACGGTCCGGCGAGCGCTGGACGGACTGCAGCGCGAGGGCCTGATCGAACGGCGGCGAGGCCTGGGCTCGTTCGTCTGCGAAAAGCGCATAGGCATCAACAGCCAGCTGACCGGCTCGTTGACCGAGTTCATGGCCACGGCCGGCTCCTTGCGGACTTCCCACCTCAGCCTTAAAAAGGCCAAGCCGCCTGCCGCCGTACGGCAAAAGCTCAAGCTCGATGCGTCGGATCCCGCCACCCTTCTGCGCACGATCGGCTTCCTCGACGGGCTGCCGATCGCCTATTACGAGATCTGGGTGCCTTCCGATATCGGCGACACGCTGAATGTGAAGGAAATCGACAACAACCTGCCAGTGATCCGCGCTGTCGAACGGCTGGGCAAGGTCCGGGTCACCCGCGCGGAGCAAACGATCGGCCCCGGTCGGGCGGGGGACGACGCAGCGAGACACCTGCACATCGATCCTGACGCGCCTATCCTTCATGTCGAACGCATCTATTACGCCAAGGAGCGGCCGATCGAACTGGCGAACGTTCGGTATCATCCGGATCGCTACCGCTACGCAATCGAGTTGAAGTACTAGTCCGAGGCCGCATCGGCGCGCGACAGCTGGGTGGAGCCATGCGGACAGGGATCCACGGGTTGCCGCCGGTGGGCCCCGCGAGGGCGAGCGTGAAACCTCGGTCAGCCAAGATAAGAAGCGCCTGCCCGATACTTCTGATCCCTTTCGGCGATACTGCAACCGGGCACCGCGACGCGAGGTCCGTGTCGGTTGCGCCGGACGATTGCGCTGAAACCATCCGATGATTGCTTGCCGCTCGCAAGCACCTGGACTTACGCTGGCCATTCGCAACAAGGACATTGATCAATGCGCCGTTTTCTTGCTGCCTCATTGCTCACAGCAGTTTGCGCCACAAGTCTCCCGGGGTGTGTGGAGACCCGGCCGGGTGCGGCTGTTTCGGCCAGGCAACGCGCAGGGTCGCTTCGGACCGTCCCAACGTGATCGTGATCCTGGCTGACGATCTCGACTGGGCGGATGTGTCGACCTATGGCCGGGCCGACGCTCCCACGCCCAATATCGACAGGATCGCAAGAAGCGGCGTCGCGTTCTCGAGCGGCTATGTTGTCGCTTCGGTCTGTGCCGTCAGCCGCGCGGGCCTGCTAACCGCGAGGATGCCGCAGCGGTTCGGATTTACCTATAACATCAGCGACGAATCGGATGTGGGTGCGGGCCTCCCGGTCGATCAGAAGACCCTTGCCGAGCGTCTTCGTCCGCTGGGCTATCGCAGCGCGGCGAACGGCAAATGGCATCAGGGCGCGGAGCGGCAATTCTATCCGACGAACCGAGGGTTTGACGAATTCTTCGGCTTTGTCGCGGGGGAAACGAGCTACGTCGATCCGGCGACCCCGGGAATGGTGACGACGCCGACCCGGGCTGACAAATATCCGATTGCGCCGCGCACCGGCGATCATGCGATGGTCGAAGGACCCGATCCCCTGACGCACACCCCGACGATCGACGGCCTGGCCCGAAAGGGCCTGCTTTTCCGCAACGTCTATTCAAACGCTCCGGTTTGCGCGCCGTCGCGCTTCGGCATTCTGACCGGGGTCAATCCCGAAAGCTGCGCGCCCGCCAACCAGATGCGGGCGGTCGGCCACCTGCCTTCGTCTTTCCCGACCTATCCCGAACTGATGCGCGCGGCCGGCTATTACTGCACCAACAACGCCAAGACCGATTACAATTGCGACGTCGATCCAAATGCCATCTGGGATGGGCAGGGCAAGGCCGCGCACTGGCGGTCGCGCGAGGACAAGTCGCAACCGTTCATGGCGGTCTTCAATTACGAGACCACGCACGAATCGCGGCTGTTCCAGGTCACCCCGGGGCGCGTCACGCCGACGATGGTGAAACTGCCCGCGTTCCTGCCCGACACGCCGGGCATCCGCCAGGATTTCGCCAGCTATTACAACCTGATGGAGAAAATGGACGGCGAGCTCGGCGCACGCCTCGCGGAACTGGAAGCAGACGGGCTCAGCGAAGACACGATCGTTTTCTACTATTCGGACAACCGCGGGGTGCTTCCCCGCTCGAAGCGGTACTGCTTCGACGAGGACCTGCGTTGCGCCATGGTGGTCCATGCGCCGCCCAGGTGGCAGCACCTCTTGCCGGGCGTCCCGGCAGCCGGATCGATTCCCCGGTCAGCTTCATCGACCTTGCCCCGACCGTGCTGGCGCTCGCGGGCGCGCGGCAACCCGGGCAGATGGCCGGCAAGCCGTTTCTTGGCCGGAGGGCCGCGCCGCATCGCTACGCCTTCGGCATGCGCAATCGCATGGACGAGCGGATCGACTTCCAGCGGACAGTCACGGACGGGCGCTGGCGGTACACGCGCAACTACATGCCGCATCGCCCCTGGGGCCAGCATCAGGCCTTCCAGTGGCTGGCGAAGGGCTACCAGGAGTGGCAGCAAGCCATGTTCGACGGCCGGTTGAACGAAGACCAGGCGCGTTTCTTCGGGGCGAAGCCGTTCGAGGAGCTCTATGATCTCGCAGCTGATCCCGACAGCCTGCGCAACCTTCGCGGCCGATCCGGCCCATCGCGCGCTGCGCGAACGGCTCAGCAAGGCGCTCGATGCGCACATGATCTCGATCCACGACAACGGCTTCCTGCCGGAAGGCGTGGCGGGAGAAGGCTGGGATGCCAGCCGCGATTGCGCGCTGTATCCGCTCGAGCAGGTGATGATCCTTGCGCGCACGGCCGCGCTGGGCCGGGCCGGGAGCCTGCCCGCGCTGCGGGCGGCACTGGCGAAACTGGGCGAGACGCAGGTTGCCGTTCCGGCGCTGGCCGAACTTTGCGGCGAGACGCAGCCTTGGCAGATCCGGTTGCATGCGATCAATGCGCTGACCTACCTGGGCAAGGCGGCTAGAGCACTTTCCGACCATTCCGGATCACCATGAGTGCGGTGGGAAGCCCGCTGTTAAGGCGCGGCGTGCATCAGGGGCTGGTTGCCCCTGCAAACGACGCAACGCTGTCCAGCGGGCTTCCCAGCGCAACCCCTGCGGGGCGGGCCTATTTTGGCCCATCACAGCGTCCCTCGTCGGTCACTATGCAACGGCATGGCTCCCTCCTCACTCCTCGTGATGGGCCAAAATAGGCTCCGTCCTGGTGACCCGGAATGGTCGGAAAGTGCTCTAAGGAGACCTGTGCGCGGGTGGGCGGCGCTGAAAAGCGGTGAATTTTGGCCTATTCTGTGATTGTTCTCGGGCCGGCCATGTCGCTGGGCATGGTAGCGGCAACTTTCATGCCGCTACGGTGAGAATATTCATTGTGCGCTTGA
>CAUJJI010000075.1 GCA_963205265.1 Pseudomonadota bacterium | reverse complement strand
GCGGCTTCTTCAAAGGTCGGTCCGGATGGCGATCGGGGGCGGCCTGTCCTCGCTGATCTTTGGTCCACCGGTTCGGGCGCGTCGATCTGCGACTGAACGAGGCCGTTCGCCAAAGGCACGCCGCCACGTCGGCGCTGACGATCCTCGACGCAGCGCTCCATATACCATTCGCGCGCGAAATCCTTCGCCGCGGCAAGGCTGGTTTCCTTGGTCGTCTGCCGGTGATTGCGGCTGCCGAGATAGGTCGCGCACTGCCAGAAGCGGCTGCCTTCACGCCGATAAACGTGCAGCACACCATCCATCAAAGAGTAGCTTTCGAGAGGCATTGTCGAAACTCCAAATTGTGTAAGACTTGTGTAAGTCTTTTCAGGAGTCTCGGCCTTACTTAAACTGTTGGTTTTGCTGGGTTTTTGCCTTGATTTCTTAGGTAGAACCCAATTTTGAGTCGATCGCGTCTACCATTCCGCCACAGGGGCACGCGCGTGAGCTGCCGCTTAGCCGAGCGGACGCCCGGCTTCAACCGCTCCGCCATCTTTTCGCCGAAGGCGATGCCCCGGCCGGTCCGCTACCGTGCCCGTTCGCCGGTGATCGGGAAAGTCCCGAACGGTCCGTTGGCATTGTCGCCCGCCAGCTTGCCGTCCTGCAGCGCAAGGTCGTAGCTGATTGTGATCGGCATCGGCATGGAGGCCTTGCCGGAGAACTTCGCGCGGCCGTTCTCGACCTTGCCCGCCACCTCGACGACGCCTTGGTCGGCGCTGACCTTGCCTTTCAGCCTGTCGCCGTCGGCCGTCAGTTCCATCACCGCCCTGGTGGCGCCGACCGGCGACTGGATGGTGACGTTCCACTTGCCGGCAAAGTCCGCCGCTCGCGCATTGCTGCCGGCCGAGGCCTGCTTGCGCGCCAGCAGCGCCGCGCGCTCGGCCGGAAAGGCCTGGGCTCGGGCGCGGAGGTAGAAGCGCAGCGTCTCGAGCTCGGCTTCGGTGAAGTCGCCGAACTGCGGCATGCCGTTCATCTTCAGCGCGCCGTCCTTGACGATCTGGCGGAATGCCGCGGCATCGACGATCGACGGTGACAGGCGCAGGTCCGGGGCGGCGCCCGCCGCCGCGGCATTCCAGCCGTGGCAGACCATGCACGAGCGCGTGCCGAACAGCATGGCGCCCTGCTGCGCGCGGGCGAGGTCGGGCTTGAAGCCGGGATCGGCGGGCGGCACCGGCGGCTTTCGGTCGAGCCTGGGCAGGCTGTCCTTGCCGTCGAGCGCGAACGTCAGCACCCGGCGCGGCAGGAAGTAGTCGGTGTCGAAGCCCTGGTTGCCCAGGCTCTGCATGCCCGCCCCCTGCCCGCCGGCGCCGGTGATGACCGAGACGTACTGCCGTCCGTTGATCCGGTAGGTGATCGGCGCACCGACGATCGGCGCCTGCGCGTCGAACGACCACAGCTCGGCACCGGTGGCGGCGTCATAGGCGACGAACTTGCCGTCCATCCGCCCCTGGAAGACGAGGCCGCCGGCGCTGGCCATGACGCCCGCCGGCCAGGAGCCCGGCAGTTCCTTCTGCCAGGCAAGCTTCTGCGTCACCGGGTTCCAGGCGCGCAGGAAGGCATGGCGGCCGTCCTTGAGCTCGGCCTCGGGTATCAGGGTGACGCCCATCCTGGCGATCATCCCGGTGGCGCCCGGTGCGACGTCGCCGATCACCGCGCCCTGCTCGATCACCGGGACATAGACCAGGCCGGTCTGCGGGCTGTAGGCCTGCGACGGCCACGAATGGGCGCCGGTCGGTCCTGGCCACAGCTCGAACAGGCCGGGCTTGCCCTGGTAGCGGATGCCCGGATTTTCGACCGGGCGCCCGGTCTTGGCGTCGATCCTGTCGGCCCAGGTGACCTTGGCGATCTTCTCCGCTGAAATGAATGCGCCGGTCTTGCGGTCGATGACGTAGAAGAAGCCGTTCTTCGGCGCCTGCATCAGCACCTTGCGCCGGGCGCCGTCGATTTCCAGCTCGGCCAGAGTCATGTCGGCGGTGGCGGTGCAGTCCCACTGCTCGGCCGGGCAGACCTGGTAGTGCCAGGCATATTCGCCGGTATCGGCATGCACCGCCACCACCGAGGCGAGGAACAGATTGTCGCCGCCGCCGGGACTGCGCAGCTTCTGGTTGTAGGGATAGCCGTTGCCGACGCCGAGGTAGATCAGGTTGGTCTCGGGATCGTAGCTGAAGGCGTTCCAGGCCGTGCCGCCGCCGCCCTTGCGCTGGCCGTCGGCGCCGAACCATTCGCCTTTCCAGGTCGGCCGCATCACCTGCTCGGCCTTGGTCGTGGCCGGCTTCGACGGATCGTCGGGCACGGTGTAGAAGCGCCAGGCGAGCTTGCCGGTCTTCGCGTCGTAGGCGGAAACGTAGCCGCGCAGCGGGCTGACGTCGGCGCCGCCGTGGCCGATGATGACCTTGCCGGCGAAGACGCGGGGCGCGCCGTTCATCGTCCGCGGCTCGTCGGGGCCGAAGTCCTGCGCTTTCCACGCTTCCTTGCCGGTCGCCGCGTCGAGCGCGACGACGTAGCCGTCGCTGGTCGCCAGGAACACCCGGCCCTCGTCATAGGCGATGCCCTTGCTGCCCCAGCTCAGGTCCATCGGCGAGGTCGCGCGGGCGCGGGTGCCGCCGTCGTATTCCCAGAGCTGCTTGCCGCTTGCCGCGTCGAGCGCGCGGATGTGCGAATGGCCGGTGGTCAGGAACACCTTGCCTTCGGCCATCAGCGGGGTCGTCGGCGTATATCCGGGTTCGAGGTCGAAGTGCCAGGCGAGCTTCAGCCCGCCGACGTTGCCAGTGTCGATCTCGTCCAGCGGGGAGAAGTGCGCCTCATGCCCGGTGCGCCCCCAGCTCGGCCATTCGTCGCCGTCGGCGACGAGCGCGTCCTCGATCGGCTGCGCGCTGCGGTTGCAGCCGTGCAGCAGCAGCGCAGCCAGCGCCAGCACCATGGATTTGCGCAGATAGCCGGTTCGCACCCGTCCCTCCCCCGTCGTTGCTCGACGCGGCGATGCGATACACTGTGGCTCATGTCAATCGTACCTTGCCCAATTCCACGGCTGATGCATACCTGCGGCACGTGGGGAGAAAGCGCGATGTCCTATGAAAGCAAGGCCGAGCCGATCCGGCTGGGCTATCTGTTCGATTTCAAGCTGCCCGACAGCTTCCCCAAGGAACAGCGGGCAGACCTGACCGATAGCTTCGAACTTGTCTTCCGCCAGGGCCTCGAGCGCGGGCTGATCGATCGGCCGGTGGAGATCGTCTTCCGCGAGGTCGAAGGCCTGCCCAAGGGCACGGTGAAGGCGGTCGTCGACGCCTACGGCGAGCTGGTCGACGAAGGCTGCCTGGCGGTGTTCGGGCCGGCGATCACCGACAACGCGGTGCCGGTACGCGAGGCGATCGAAAGCCGGTTCCACGTCCCGGCGATCAGCGTCTCGGGGGCCGACGCCTGGCTTGGCGAGTGGACCTTCGCACTGCCCCAGGGCTCGATGACCGACGAGCCGATCTACTGGGCGCACCTGATCGCCAAGCTGGGACACCGGACAGTCGGCGTCATCGTCGAACAGTCGCTGATCGGCGAAAGCTACCTGCGCCACTTCCGCACCGCCTGCCGCCGCGAGGGGCTGGACATCGTCGCCGAGCAGATGGTGGCACAGACCGCCCAGGACGTCGGCGAGGCGGTCGGGCGTCTCCACGCCGCCGGGCCCGACGCGCTGGTCCATTGCGGCTTCGGCTTCGGCATCGTCCACGTGAACCCCGCGCTCGCCGCGCTCGGCTGGGACCCGCCGCGGTTCATGGGCACCGCTTTCCAGAACGCCTGGATCAACCCGGTGATGTGGCGCGCGATCAAAGGCTGGATCGGCCTCGACCAGTACGACGAGGGCAACAAGGTCGGCCAGCGCTTCCTCGACGAATTCCAGCAGGCGTTCGGGCGGCGTCCGCAATACTGCGTGCCGGTGGTCAACCGCGACCTCGCGACGGTCCTGCTCCACGCTTTCGCCGATGCCCATCCGCTGAGCCCGCGCGGAGTCAAGGAAGCGCTGGAGCGGGTGAAGATGATCCCGGCCGCATCGGGCGCGCCCGGCACGCGCCTGTCGTTCGGGCAATGGACGCGGCGCGGGTGGATGGGCGCGGGCTACCTCGTCGCGCGGCGGCTCCATCCCGATGGGGTGTCGTCGAGCCTGGTGGACCGCTTCGGCGAGGATTGAGGGACATACCCGCCGCCCCGGGCTCGACCCGGGACCGCACCACCTCACCGCGGGTTCAGCGCTCCCACCAGCAGCTTGTGCAGCCGCGAGTGCAGCGCGTCGTTGCCGGCCAGGACCTGCGCGTCGCAGATCGGCTGCGACTGGCCGCGCCAGTCGGTGACGAAGCCGCCGGCCTCGCGCACCAGCAGGCAGCCGGCAGCCGTGTCCCAAGGCTTGAGGCCGCTTTCCCAGAAGCCCTCGTAGCGCCCGGCCGCCAGCCAGGCGAGATCGAGCGAGGCTGCGCCGAAGCGGCGGATGCCCGCGACCTGCGGAGCCATCGCGGTATAGATCGCCACCCATTCGGCCGGATTGCCGGCGCCGGCGAAGGGAATGCCGGTGGCGATCAGGCTCTCGTCGAGATAGCGGCGCGCCGAGACCCGGAGCCGCGCGTCCTGCAGCCAGGCGCCGCGGCTCTTTTCCGCCCAGAAGCTTTCGTCGGTGATCGGCTGGTAGACCAGGCCGGCGATGACGTCGCCCCAGCCCTTGCCGTCGAGCCGCGGCTCCTGCGCGGCGATCGACACGGCGAAGTGCGGGATGCCGTGGAGGAAGTTCGACGTGCCGTCGAGCGGATCGATCACCCAGCGCGGCTTGCCGGGATCGCCGGGGATCTCGCCGGCTTCTTCCAGCAGGAAGCCCCAGTCGGGCCGCGCCGCGCGCAGTTCGTCATAGATCGTCCGCTCCGCCGCCTGGTCGGCCTTGGACACGAAGTCGGCCGGCCCCTTGCGCGAGACCTGCAGGTGTTCGACCTCGCCGAAGTCGCGGCGCAGGCGCTGGCCGGCCTTGCGGGCCGCCTTTTCCATGATGCGGATAAGGCCGGAAA
Organism: Pseudomonadota bacterium; assembly: GCA_963205265.1. Taxonomy (GTDB): domain Bacteria; phylum Pseudomonadota; class Alphaproteobacteria; order Sphingomonadales; family Sphingomonadaceae; genus Novosphingobium. Next base: position 2,893 of record CAUJJI010000075.1, on the reverse strand, counting down.
TCGCCATCGCGGATCAATCCGCCTTGCGGACGTAGCTGCGCTCGTAGACGTCGACGACGATCCGCGTCCCGCTCTCGATATGCGGCGGCACCATCACGCGCACGCCGTTGTCGAGCACCGCCGGCTTGTAGCTGGACGAAGCGGTCTGCCCCTTCACCACGGCGTCGGCCTCGACGATCGTCGCCTCGACCTGCTCGGGCAGCTGCACCGAGATCGGGCGCTCTTCCCACAGTTCCAGCATCACTTCCATGCCGTCCTGGAGGAAGGCCGCGGCATCGCCCAGCAGGTCGGAGGGCAGGTTGATCTGGTCGTAGGTGTCCTTGTCCATGAACACCAGGTTGTCGCCGTCGGCGTAGAGGTACTGGAAGTCCTTGGTGTCGAGGCGGACCTTCTCGACCGTGTCGGCGCTGCGGAAGCGGACGTTGGTCTTGCGGCCGTCGATCAGGTTCTTCATCTCGACCTGCATGAAGGCGCCGCCCTTGCCCGGTTGGGTGTGCTGGGTCTTGGCGACTTTCCAGATGCCGCCTTCATATTCCAGGATGTTGCCGGGACGGATGTCCACGCCGCTGATCTTCATGGGTGTGCCTCTGCTGGGAAAGAGCGTGAATTCGGGAAAGGCGGGCCCTTAGCGTGCGCTGCCCGCTCTGGCAATCGCGAGCCTTCGATGCTAGCCCGGGACCCGATGAAACGCCTCGCCTGCCTGCTCGCCGCGCCCGCCCTGATCGGGGCCGCAGCGCCGCTGCCGCCGCCTGTCCCCGGCGGGGACATCGGCACGCTCGAGCAGGGGCGCTACACCTGCGAGCTGCCCGGCGACGCCACCGGCCCGGCCGGGCGGCACGTTCCCGATGCCGATTTCACCGTGATGACCGCGTCGAACTACCGGGCCCACGGCCGGCAGGGCAGCTACCTCTTGACCGACGACAGGGTGGTGATGACCAACGGCGCCTTCAAGGGCCGGCAGTTCCATCGCCTGTCGCGCGGCTTCCTGCGCGAACTGACGGCGGACGGCAAGGACGGCCCGCTGCGCTGCGTGCTCGGCCGCAGGCTGAGCGACACGCCGAGCCCCTGCCCCGCCGCGCCGGCCGACGAAACCGCTGCGGCGATGCTCTCCGACCTGCGAAGCGGCCCGCGGAACTGCTAGGCCTAGCAGCGGACAAACGGGAGAGAGCCGTTGGATCTCGGACTTGCGGGCAAGGTCGTCATCGTCACTGCCGCCACCGCCAATATCGGCCGCGGCATAGCACTCGAATTCGCCGCCGAGCGAGCGAAAGTCGTCGTCGTCGGCCGCGATGCCGAGGCCGGGGCACGCGTGGTCGAAGCGGCCAGGGCGCGCGGTGCGCAGGACGCGGTCTTCGTCGCCGCCGACCTGCTCGATCCGGCCGCGCCGGCGCGCATCCTCGCCGAAGCGGAAAGGCTCGGCCCGGTCGACGTGCTGGTCAACAACCTCGGCGGCAATGTCGATCAGGGTCTGTTCGTCGATTCGGACCCGGACAAGTGGGCCGGCGATATCGACCTCAACTTCGGCACCCTGCTGCGGATGACCCACCCCGTCCTCAAGGGCATGGTCGCGCGCCGGCGCGGCGCCATCGTCAACGTCGGCTCGACCGCGGGGCTGGTCGGCGACTACATGCTGCCGGTCTATTCGGCGATGAAAGGCGCGGTGCACAGCTTCACCGTGGTGCTCGCCAAGGAAGTCGGCCAGCACAACATCAGGGTCAACGCCATCGCACCCTATGCCACTTTCGCGACCTCGCCCGAGGCGTTCAGCAAGGGCAGCCGCTTCCATCCGGCAAGCGGCTTGTTCGCGAAGGGACTGGACTCCGTCAGCGAGGAAGACCGCGCGCTCCGCCAGCGCCGGACATTCGTCGGCCGCCCCTTCGCCACGCCCGAGGAGCTGTCGGCCGTCGTTGCGCTGCTGGCGTCCGACCGCGCGAGCTTCGTCACCGGCCAGGTCTGGCCGGTCGACGGCGGCTCGCTGATGTAGAACGGCAACCGGACCGCAAGTGGAGAGACGAAGATGAGCCAGGATACCGCCAGGGCGCTGCAGACGCTGATCGACAAGGACGCCATCCGCGACCTCGTGCTGTGCTACTCGCGCGCCATCGACCGCAAGGACGTCGAGCTGCTCAAGGACCTCTACACCGAGGACGCGACCGACAGCCACGGCGACAGCTTCGACGGTTCGGCAGAGGACTACTGCAAGTTCATCGAGGCCGCGCTGCCCTACATGCCCTACAGCGGGCACCACGTCTGCAACCACATGATCGCCGTCGACGGCGACGTCGGCAGCGGCGAAGTCTATGCCCTCGCCTTCCACGTCATCCCCAGCCAGGACGGCAGCGGCAACCGCGAGGAAGACTTCATGGCGGTGCGCTACATCGACAATTACCGCCGCTGCGCCGACGGCAAGTGGCGCTTCTCCAAGCGCGTCGTCACCTACGACATGCAGCTCCGGCGCCCGTTCACCGGTGGCGGACTGATGGGCCTCGGCGACCAGGACCCGAGCTACCAGGTCTGCAAGCAACGCCTCTTCCAGCGCGGCGCGCGCGCGGCCGCGAGCGAAGGGGCCCTGGCGGATTGAGGGTTGGCCACCACTGATCCCCGGCCTTCGCCGGGAAGTCGTCCTCCCGGGCTCGACCCGGGACCGCTGTGATCTGGGCCGGACGTTCCGTCGATGAGGCCAGCGGTCCCGGGTCAAGCCCGGGACGACGCGGTGCGATTTCGCTTGACAACACGAACCAAATTGGTTATATGCCCCATACCTCACGGGTGCGAGGGAGCGGAACCGGTTCGCTCGCCGCTACCCCAAGGGCCGGCGCCTGTCAGGGCGACCACTTATCCGGATGCGGGGAATTACCCAACGTAAGGCAGGGCATGGGAGCAACCCGACCCG
>CAUJJI010000074.1 GCA_963205265.1 Pseudomonadota bacterium | reverse complement strand
CCCTGATTGTCCTGTTCGGGCTGATTTCCATGATGGTTCTCGGCTATCTCGCCTTTGCCGGTCCATCCCTGGCCCGTGAAGGCGCGCGACGCCTGCAGACCCTGCGCGATCGCCATTCCGAAAACACCAAGGACAAGGTGGAAGCGCAGCTACGCAAGGCGGTCGCCGCCCGCAAGCCGAAGATGCACAAGATCGCAGGCTCCTCGTCCCGGATGGAAGCGCTGGCGCTGCGTCTTCATCGCACCGGCAAGAAATGGACCCTTGCGCAATATTTCTACGCCACGCTCGGCCTGATCCTGGGATTCACTGTCCTGATCTATCTGCGCACGGGCGCTCCGCTGCTGGCGCTGGGCGTGGGGGTGGTGCTCGGCGCGGGTATCCCGCACATGGTCGTCAACTTCTTCGTGAAGAAGCGGGTCAACGATTTCACGGTCAGGTTTCCCGATGCGATCGAACTGCTGGTGCGCGGCTTGCGCTCGGGCCTGCCGGTCACCGAGACCTTATCCGTCGTCGCGCAGGAAGTTCCCGGCCCGGTGGGCGAGGAATTCCGCGCGGTGGTCGATCGCATCAAGGTCGGCCGCACGATGGAAGATGCGCTGCAGGAGACGGCGGACCGCCTCAACACTCCTGAATTCAGCTTCTTCTGCATCACGCTGGCCATCCAGCGGGAAACCGGCGGCAACCTTGCGGAAACGCTGTCCAACCTTGCAGATGTGCTACGCAAGCGCTCGCAGATGAAGCTCAAGATCAAGGCGATGAGCTCCGAATCGAAGGCCTCGGCCTACATCGTGGGCGCGCTGCCCTTCATCGTGTTCACCATGATCTGGTGGATCAACCCCAGCTACCTCGGGGGATTCTTCACCGACGACCGCCTGATCGTGACGGGCCTGGGCGGCCTGACCTGGATGGGCATCGGCGCCTTCATCATGGCCAAGATGGTCAGCTTCGAAATCTGAGCGGGGAAAGCGGAAAAGACCATGATCACCACACCGCCCGGACCCACGCTCCTCGGCTTCGACGTCCTCTGGGTCGGCACCATGCTGGCCGCGATCGCCGCCGCCGCCATGATCTTCGCGATCTACACGGCCGTCACCGTGCGCGATCCCATGGCCAAGCGCGTCAAGTCGCTCAACGAGCGGCGCGAACAGCTCAAGGCCGGCATCGTCACCACGACGCGCAAGCGCGCCAGCCTCATCCGCCGCAACGAAGCGGCGGACCGGGTGCGCAATACGCTGTCCAAGCTCAAGGTCCTGCAGGAAAGCCAGGTCGCGACGATCCAGCAGAAGCTGGCCCAGGCCGGCATCCGCAAGAAGGAATATGCGGTCGTCGTCATCTTCGCGCGCATGGTGCTGCCGGTCGTGCTCGGCATCTTCGCCGGCGTGCTGATCTACGGCATCGACTACTGGCCCGACTGGGGCAGCATGAAGAAGTTCGGCGCTTTCGCCACGGCCGTCGGCATCGGCTACAAGGGCCCCGAGATCTTCATCCAGAACATGATCTCGAAGCGCACCGACGCGATCCGCAAGGGCCTGCCCGATGCGCTCGACCTGCTGGTCATCTGCGCCGAGGCGGGGCTTACCGTCGACGCCTCCTTCGGCCGCGTCGCCCGCGAGCTGGGCCGCGCCTATCCCGAGCTGGGCGACGAATTCACCCTCACCTCGATCGAGCTGTCGTTCCTCACCGAACGCAAGCAGGCCTTCGAGAACCTCGCCTACCGTGTCGATCTCGATTCGGTGCGCGGCGTCGTCACCACCATGATCCAGACCGAGCGCTACGGCACCCCGCTGGCCTCGGCGCTGCGCGTGCTCTCGGCCGAATTCCGCAACGAGCGCATGATGCGCGCCGAGGAAAAGGCCGCGCGCCTGCCCGCGATCATGACCGTGCCGCTGATCCTGTTCATCCTGCCGGTGCTGTTCGTCGTCATCCTCGGCCCGGCCGCCTGCTCGATCTCCGACGCCTTCTCCGACGGCGGTCCGGCCAAAAAGTAAGGGGCCGACCGTCGCGGGCCTGACCTGACTCGTCGTCCCGGGCTCGACCCGGGACCGCTCTCCCCCGGGCAGACCGTTCCATCGACGAGGCCGGCGGTCCCGGCGTTCGCCGGGACGACGATCAGTTCCCCAGCACCCTGCCCGCCACCGCGTCGAGCATCGCCGCCAGGCGCTTGTCCCTGGCCTCGGGCGCCGTCGCCAGGGCGAACTCGAGCGCCCGGTCGATCGGGCTCGGCTCGCGCTTTTCGGGCAGCAGCTGCGCCAGCGCGCGCAGGGCCTGCACGGCGAGGACCGCATTGGCCTTCATCACCGCGAAGACTTCCGCCGCCTCGACCCCGGCCGCTTCCTCGCGCCAGGCGTCGTAGTCGGTGACCATGGCCAGCAGCGCATAGGGCAGCTCGGCCTCGCGGGCGAGGTAGGCTTCGGGCAGCGCGGTCATGCCGATGACGTCGGCGCCCCACTGGCGGTAGAGCCGGCTTTCCGCCCGGGTGGAGAATTGCGGCCCCTCGATCGCGACATAGCAGCCGCTGTCGTGGACGCGTGCCGCCGCCGCGGTCGCCGCGGTCGCCGCGTAGCCCGCGAGACGGCCGCACACCGGGTCCGCCATGCTGACATGGGCGACCAGGCCGGGACCGAAGAAGCTCCGCTCCCGCCGCGTGGTGCGGTCGATGAACGTGTCGACGGCGACGAAATCACCCGGCTTCATCTCTTCGCGGAGCGAGCCGACTGCCGAGATCGCCAGCACGTCGGTCACCCCGCAGCGCTTGAGCACGTCGATGTTGGCGCGGAAGTTCACCGCCCCCGGCGACAGCCGGTGGCCGCGGCCGTGGCGGGCGAGGAAAGTGAAGCGCACGCCGCCCAGCGTGCCGACCGTCACCGGTCCGCTCGGTTCGCCGAACGGGCTGGAGACCTCGATCTCCTGCGCGTCTTCCAGGTCGATGCCGTCGGCCAGGCCCGATCCGCCGATCACGCCGATGTGCCACTGGTCAGGTTTTTCAGTGTGCAAGGATGCCCGCCATGATGATGTCGATGGTGTGCTGGCGATAGCGGTCGCGCAGTTCCTCGGTCAACGTGTCCTGGTCGAAGCAGTGCTTGAGCACCAGCCGTGCCGAGAAGAAGCGATCCACCGCCCCGGTCACGGTGAAGTAGAACAGCTGCGGATCGATCGGCCGGAAGACGCCCGCCTCCACCCCTTCCGCGATCAGCGCCTCGTAGGCGCGGTACATCGGCGAGAGATAGCAGTTGGCGATGCGCCGCGCCTCGGCATCGTCGCTTTCGCGCACCAGCCGCATCGTCAGCCGGTTGAGGTAGGGCACCTGGTAGAAGGTATCGACGACCTTGCTGATATGCCGCCGCAGCTTCGCTTCCGGGCCCCAGTCGTCCTTCTGGACCAATGCGGCGACGCTGGTGACGATCGCCTGCCAGTCGCGGTCGAGCAGCGCCTTGAGCAGGCCGGCCTTGTTGCCGAAGTAATACTTCACCAGCGCCGAGTTGAGCCCGGAGCGCAGGCTGAGCTCGGACAGCGAGATGTCGATCACGTCGCCTTCGCGCATGATCGCGCTTGCCGTCTCGAGCAGCTGCGCACGGGCGCCTGCGGGGGCGGTGATGTCCGCTTCAGCCATGGGGCGATCGGGTGTCACGCGGAGACGCGGAAGCGCGGAGGACAATTGGCAGCGGTTCGCGCAGAGAACGCAGAGGGCGCAGAGAGGTCGTCCGCGCCGCAGGCAATCCGGCAAAGCACCTGCGATCCCGGGACAGACGGCTTCGCCGTCCACGCAAGATCTCAGCGCTCTCGGCGCTCTCTGCGCGAACAGGATCCTCCGCGTCTCCGCGACTCCGCGTGCCTTTCCCGATCCCGCTCCCGCACATCGCCGTCAGCTCAGCGCGGCGGCATGCGGATAGCCCCGTCGAGCCGCACGTCCTCGCCGTTGAAATAGGGGTTCTCGATCATCGCCAGGGCCAGCTGGGCATATTCGTTCGGCTTGCCCATGCGCTTGGGGAACGGCACCGATGCGTCGAGCACCTCGCGGGCTTTCTCGGGCAGCGCCATCATCAGCGGCGTCTTGAAGATGCCGGGCAGGATGGTGTTGACGCGGATGCCCTCGTTCATCAGGTCGCGCGCCACCGGCAGAGTCATGCCGACCACGCCGGCCTTCGACGTCGCATAGGCGGCCTGGCCGATCTGCCCATCCTCGGCCGCGGCAGAAGCGGTGTTGATGATCACCCCGCGCTCGCCGTCTTCGGTGACGGGGTCGAGCGTCAGCATCCCCGCCGCCGACTTGGCCAGGCAGCGGAAGGTTCCGACCAGGTTGATCTGGATGATGAAGTTGAAGGCATCGAGCGGGAAATGCTTGATCGCCCCGGTCTCCCTGTCGCGGCTGACCGTCTTGATGGCATTGGCGGTGCCGGCGCAGTTGACCAGGATGCGTTCCTGCCCGTGGGCGGCGCGAGCCTTGGCAAAGGCGGCATCGATGCTTTCGTCCGAAGTGACGTTGGCTTCGCAGAAGATGCCGCCGATGTCCTTGGCGACGGCCTGGCCCTTTTCCTCCTGCAGGTCGAAGATCGCCACCTTGACGCCCTTGGCCGCCAGGGCGCGGGCAGTCGCCTCGCCGAGGCCCGAAGCCGCGCCGGTGACCACGGCTGCTACGCTGCTGTCCAGAATCATTGCAGTTCCCCTTGTTCCGCGCGCTCTCCGGAATTCGCTTCCGGCCATGCTGCGCTGTCGATTTAATCAGTCGGTTAAACGCCGCCATGCGCTCGGTCAATCGGATTGCGAACAGGCGGAAATACGGATGTGGCAGCTTTGTTACAGCCGAACGACATTCTTTTCATTTGCCCTTGCGGGCAGTTGGAACCCGGCAGCTTCCTTCCCATTTGCGCGTTCCTCCGGGGTTAGGGAGAGGGCGCCTGTGGGTAAGCAAGCCGCAATTTCGCGGCGATCTTATGCAGAGGAACGCGATAAAATGAAAAACCAGGATACCCTTAAGCTGCTTGCCAAATCCGTCTGTTCTGCCGCGCTCGCCATTGCGAGCATTTCCACCGCCACCGCGCAGGACGCGGCAGATAGCGAAGACAGCAGCGACATCATCATCGTCACCGGCTCGCGCATCGCCCGGCCCGACCTCACCGCCTCGGTTCCCGTCGCGGTGGTCTCGCAGGAGCGCATCGTCCAGAGCGGCGCCGCCAACATCCAGGACGTGCTCGCGGACCTGCCCTCGGTCGGCCAGAACATCAGCCGCAGCTCGTCCAACTTCTCGACCACGGGCAACGGCGTCGCCACGGTCAACCTGCGCAACCTCGACGAAGTCCGCACGCTGGTGCTGGTCAACGGCCGCCGCTTCGTGCCGGGCCTGCCGGGCGAATCGACTGTCGACCTCAACACCATCCCGACCGACCTGATCAAGCAGATCGACATCATCACCGGCGGCGCCTCGGCGGTCTATGGTTCGGAAGCCATCGCCGGCGTGGTCAACTTCGTCCTGGACGACAAGTTCACCGGCCTGCGCCTGCGCGCCCAGACCACCGTCTCCGACGAAGGCGACGCGCCGCGCCAGCTGGTCTCGCTGACCGGCGGCATGTCCTTCGCCAATGACGCCGGCCACATCGTCGTCTCCG
>CAUJJI010000073.1 GCA_963205265.1 Pseudomonadota bacterium | reverse complement strand
AAGCGCCGGCCGTCCCGTGCGTGTGTTTCCTTCCCCGGCGTTAGCCCGCATTCGCCAGCGGGGGTTGAAGTGTGTCCAGCGTAAAGATCCTCCCCCATGGGGGAGGGGGACCGCCGGCGCAGCCGGTGGTGGAGGGGTGTCCCCCTCCGATCAGACGCTGACACCCCTCCGTCATTCGCTACGCGAATGCCACCTCCCCTTCCAGGGGAGGATCTTGTAGCCGCACCCAGAACCACCCCGGAACGGGGAGGTTCTGGGAGGAACTGGGCCAAGGTCTAAAGCGTATAGCCGCCGTCGACGATCAGGGTCTGCCCGGTGAGGTAGCCGGCGCGATCCGAGGCGAAGAAGGCCGCGGCCTCGCCGATGTCCTCGGCCAGGCCGAAGCGGCGCAGCGGGATCGACTTGCGGAAGCCTTCCCAGAATTCGGGAGTCATCCGCTCGGCGATGTACTGCTCGCCAAGGCCCGAGTTCATCGCCCCCGGCGCGACCGTGTTCGCCCGGATGCCGAAGCGGCCTTCTTCCTTGGCGATGCCGCGGCACAGCGACTCGATCGCGGCCTTGGGCGCCGCCGAGATGGTATCGCCGACCACCACCCGCGTGTTGGCCATCGAAGTGACGGCGACGATGCTGCCGCCGCCCTGCTCGCGGAACAGCGGCAGCAACACCGAGATGACGCGAATGAAGCCCATCGTCTCGGTCTCGAACACCTCGCGCCACTGCTCTTCGCCGATCTGGCTGATGTACGGCTGCTCGATGGCGCATCCGGCCGAGAACACCGCACAGCCGATGGGCCCGCAATCGCGCGCGACCGCTGCGATCGCCGCGCGGACCGAGGCCACGTCGGACACGTCGCACTGCACCGGATAGCCGCGGGACGATTCGGGCAGGCTCGCAGCGACGGCTTCGGCGCGCTCCACCCCCTTGTGGTAGGTGATGGCGACGGCCGGCCAATCCCGCGCCAGCGCGCGCGCGCAGCCGGCGCCTAGGCCTCCCGATCCTCCGAACACGATGGCGGACTTGGTCATGCTGCTGCTCCTCAGGCCCTGATCGTGCTGCCGCCGTCGACGGCAAGCTCGACGCCGGTCGTGAACGACGAAGCGTCCGAAGCCAGCCACAGCGCCGCCTCGGCCACTTCCGCGGGCTTGCCGATGCGGCCCATCGGGTGGATGCGCGCGTAGAGCGCGTAGGCCTTGTCGCGTTCCATCCCGGTGCGGCGCAGTTCCTCCTCGAACATCTCGGTCTCGATGCCGCCCGGAATCACGGCATTGACGCGGATCGGCAGCTGCTGCGCCGCGCATTCGAGCGCGAGGACGCGGGTGAGCGCGTTCAGTCCCGCCTTGCTGATGCTGTAGGCCGCGAAGCCGGGAGTGACGCGCACGCCGAACGCCGAGGAGATGTTGACGATGCTGCCCGCCGCTCCGTCTCGCTTCATCAGCCCCAGCGCAGCCCGGCAGCCCATGAACGGACCGCGCAGGTTGACGTCCATGTGATGGTTCCAGTTGGCGTCGTCGGTCTCCGCAAGGCTGGCGCCGACAGTGACGCCGGCGCAGTTCACCAGCACGTTGAGCCGGCCCCAGTGCCGGTCGACCGCGGCGATTGCTTCGTGCCACTGCGCATCGACGGTGGTGTCGAGCGCGACCGGCAGGACGTCGCCGCCGATGCGGGCCGCGGCCGCGCTCGCCTGTTCGATGGTACGTGCCGCCAGCGCCACCGACGCCCCTTCGCTGGCGAACAGTTCGGCGATGGCGAAGCCGATGCCTTTCGCCCCGCCGGTCACCAGGGCAACTTTCCCTGCTAGTCTAGCCATTGCAACGTTCACTCCCGATTGAACCGCAAGGAAATGATTTCGGAGCGAAGCTGTCGCGGCGAAGTTGGCCGGAATCAATCCCGCGCATGGAACAATGCATCCCGAGGCAAGGCCGCTGCTGTCTTCGCCCGACCAGCGCAGCTATCATGCCCCCGATCCAACCACTGGAAGCATCGATGGCCTATCAAACCCTGGCGCTGACTTTTGCCGACGGCATCGCCGAAATCCGATTTACCCGTCCAGACCTTCTCAACCGCTTCGACATGCCGGCGCACATCGAATTCGCCGGCGCGCTGGAGGAAGTGGCGAATCGCGTTCCCGAGATCCGCGTGCTGGTGCTTTCGGCCGAGGGCCGCGCCTTTTCGGCCGGCGGCGATTTCGACGAGATGCTGGAAGCACATGCCAGCCGCGCCGTCCGCGCCGACATGGTGAAATATGCCAAGGCCGTGTTCAACGGCGTGGTCGAACTGCGCATCCCGGTCGTCTCGGCGATCCAGGGTGCCGCCATCGGCCTCGGCGCGACGATCGCCACGCTTTCCGACATCGTCGTCGCCTGGAAAGGCGCGAAGATCGCCGACACCCACGTCAACGTCGGGCTGGCCGCCGGCGACGGCGGCATCATCAGTTGGTCGCAGTCGATCGGCGTGAACCGCGCCAAGCGCTATCTGCTGACCGGCGACATCATCACCGGCGAGCAGGCGTACCAGTGGGGCCTCGTCACCGAGCTGGTCGACAGCCCCGAGGAAGCCGCGCCCCGCGCTCGCGAACTGGCCGCAAAGATCGCCGCGATGGCGCCGGGCGGGATCACCGGGACCAAGCGGGCCTTCTCGCGCATCACCGCCATGATCGCCGCGCAGGCGCTGGGCGCCGGGCTCGAGTACGAGATGGAAGCGATGGCCAGCCCCGACCTGCCGGCCACGATCGAGAAGCTGCGCGCAAAATAGGGTGCCGACCGTCCTGCTGCCCGAGGGCGGCCAGGCTACGGTCAAGTCAGGAAACCGGAGAGGTACGACAATGAACTATACCCATGTCCACACACCGCTGAAGATCGGCCGGACGACCATCAAGAACCGCATCTTTCGTCCGGCGCATGCGACGATCCTCGGCAAGGGGATGATGAGCGATGCGCTGATCGCCTATCACGAGGCGCGGGCGCGGGGCGGCGCCGGCCTCTCGATCATCGAAGTGGGATCGGTCCACCCGACCAGCCCGCTCGCGATCGACCTGTGGAGGGCCGACCTCGAGCCCGGCTACCGCAAGCTCGGCGACATGGGCCGCAAGTACGACATGAAGATCTTCCAGCAGCTCTGGCACGCCGGGCACCATAGCGCCCCGCGCGACGGCGGACCGCCCTGGGGCGTCAGCGCCACGCCCAGCGTCGAGGTGGGGGTCGTGCCGATCGAGATGACCAAGTCGATGATCGCCGAGGTCATCGAAGCCTATGCCACCGCAGCCCGCCGCATGGAGGCCTGGGGGATCGACGGCGTCGACGTCCACTGCGCCCACGGCTATCTGCCCGGCCAGTTCCTGTCGGCCAACACCAACCTGCGCACCGACGAATACGGCGGCGAGACCATCGCCGAGCGCGCCCGCTTCGTGATCGAGCTGATGGAGGCAGTGCGCAGCGCGGTCTCGCGCGATTTCGTCGTCGGCGTGCGCCTCGCCCCCGACCTGACCGTGGGCGGCGTCGACGAGGAGCAGAATCTCGCCGTCGCCCACATGCTGGAGGAGCGCGACCTGACCGACTACATCAACGTGTCGGTCGGCAACTACAACAGCTACACCAAGATGGTCGGCGGCATGCACGAGCCGGTCGGCTACGAGATGCCGACCAGCGTGCCGATCACCCGCAACGTCAAGCTGCCGACGATGGTGGTCGGCCGCTTCCGCACGCTCGAGGAGTGCGACCAGGTCATCCGCGCCGGCGACGCCGACATGGTCGGCCTGGTGCGGGCGATGATCGCCGACCCCGATCTCGTCAACAAGAGCCTTGCCGGCAAGGTCGAGGAAGTGCGCCCCTGCATCGGCTGCAACCAGGCCTGCGTGGCGCAGGTCTCGACCGAGCACGGCCACCTCGAATGCACGGTCAACCCCGGCAACGGCCACGAGCTCTACCGCGGCGACACCATGCTGGAGCCCGCCGCCGAACCGAAGAAGGTGCTGGTCGTGGGCGGCGGTCCGGCCGGGCTCGAAGCGGCCCGCGTCGCCGCGCTGCGGGGCCACAAGGTCACGCTCGCCGAAGCCAGCCCGGTGCTCGGCGGCGCGCTGCGCGCGGCGGCCAAGGCGCCTACGCGCCACGGCATGATCGACATCGCCACCTGGCTCGAGGCCGAAGTGTTCCGGCTCGGCGTCGACGTCCAGCTTTCCACCTACATGGATGCCGACGACGTCACCGCCAGCGGCGCCGAGGCCGTGATCGTGGCGACCGGCTCGCTGCCGCGCATGGACGGGCTCCAGCACTCGCACCCCGGGCAGCCGATCCGCAATTTCGACCGCCGCAACGTCATCTCGGCGTTCGACCTGTTCATGCAGCCGCCCGCCGACCTCGGGAAGACGGCCGTGGTCATCGACGACGTCGGCCACTACGAGGGGCTCGCCGCGACCGAGCACCTGATCGCCGCCGGGCTTTCGGTTACCTATGTCACCCGGCTGCGCATGTTCGCGCAGCTGGCCCAGGCGCCGCTGATGGTCGAGCCGTTTCTCATCCGCATGCGCGGCAAGCCGTTCGACTACCTGATCCGCCACCGCGCGGTCGAGTTCACCGACGACGCCGTTCTGGTCAGCCCGACTCACTTCACCGACGATGCCGACGTCAGGCGCATCCCTGCCGACACCGTGGTATTCGTTTCGGCGAACCAGCCGAACCGCGAAATCTTCACGGCGCTGAACGATCGCAACACCGACGTGCGCGTCGTCGGCGACGCGAATTCACCGCGGTTCCTCCCCGTCGCCATCCGCGAGGGACACCTCGCCGGCGCTTCGATCTAGGAAGGGCCGACATGGGCATCCTCGAAGGGAAAGTGGCCATCGTCCTCGGCGCCTCGGCGCCGGGGGGCAGCGGCTGGGCGATCGCCCGCCGCTTCGCCGAGGAAGGCGCGAAGCTCGTGGTCGGCGCGCGCAGCGAGGGACCTCTGCAGGAGCTGGCGCGACTGACCGGCGGCATCGCCCAGGCCTGCGACGTCGCCAAGGAAGACGAGGTGCAAGCGCTGGTCGCACGCGCCAGCGATGCCTTCGGAGGACTCGACGTCGCCGTGAACGCTGCCGGGCTGCCGATGGGCGGGACCATCGCCAATGCCCCGATCGAGGACGCCCGGGCGGCGATGGAAGTCAATTACTTCGGCTGCGTCCATTTCATCCGCCACAGCGCCGCCGCCATGAAGAACGGCGGTTCCATCGTGCTCTTTTCGTCTCTCGCCGCCGCCCAGCCGATGGAATTCGTCTATGCCTACGGCTGCGCCAAGGCGGCGACCGATTGCCTAGTCCGCTATGCGGCGATCGAGTACGGCCCCAAAGGCATCAAGGTCAATTCGATCATGCCGGGCCCGATCCGCAGCGACATGGCATCGGGCCTATGGGCGGTCTCCGGCATGGAGGAAGCCTATGCCCGCGAAATTCCCCTGCGCAGGATCGGCGAGCCCGAAGACTATGCCGATGCCGCCCTGTGGCTGGCGGGTCCGTCCTTCGTGAACGGGGTCAACTTGCACATCAGCGGGGGCAATCACCTCATGCGCATGCCCACTCTCGACGAGCGGCCCGACATGGTCGGTCCCGATCCGACGAACGCCGCATGACCGGGCGCAGGGGAAGACAGGCATGACCATAGGTTCGGACGTGCTCTCGCTCGCCGGCAAGCGCGCACTGGTCGTCGGCGGCTCCAGCGGGATCGGCAACGGCATCGCGCAGCTGTTCCGCAGCCAGGGCGCGGCGGTGCGGGTGTGGGGCACGCGCGCCTCGGCAGCGGACTACGCGGGCGAGAAGGGATCGGACCTGACCGGCCTGGAATACGAGCGGGTCGACGTCTCCGACCCGGCCGCGATCGACGGCGCCGGCTCTTTCCCCGACGGGCTGGACATCCTCGTCCTCGCGCAGGGCGCGGTCGTCTACCGGCGCAAGGAGTTCGAGATCGAGACCTTCCGGCGCGTCGTCGACGTCAATCTCACCAGCGTCATGCATTGCTGCACGCGGTTCTACCCCGCGATCCGCGAGCGCAAGGGCTCGATCATCGTCATCAGCTCGATCGGCGCCTACAAGTCGGTGATCGGCAATCCCGCCTATGCTGCTTCCAAAGCCGGCGTCGTCGGCCTGACGCGCACGCTCGGCGATGCCTGGGCGCGCGAAGGCGTCAGGGTGAACGGCATCGCCCCGGGCATGATCGCTACCAAGATGACCGCCGTGACGACCGAGCACCCCGAACGCCTCCAGGCTGCGCTCGATACGATCTCGCTCGGCCGGCTCGGCCTTCCGGAGGATGTCGCCACGACTGCGCTGTTCCTGGTCTCGCCGCTGGCAGGCTATATCACCGGGCAGACGCTGGTCGTCGACGGCGGGCGCAGCCTGTGATGAAGGCAGCCGTCTTCAGGAGCGCGGGCGAAGCGCTGGCGATCGAGGACCGCCCCGTTCCCGAGCCCGGGCCCGGGCAGGTGCTGGTCGCCGTCCACAGCTGCGGCATCTGCGGATCCGACCTTGCCATGACCGCAAGCGGCAGCCCGGCGACCTTCGCGCCCGGATGCGTGCCGGGCCACGAATATTCCGGAAAGGTCGTCGCGCTGGGCCAGGGCGTAACCAGCCTGCGCATCGGCGATGCCGTCAGCGCCTTCCCCGTCGCCGGCTGCGGCACCTGCGAGGCCTGCCGTGCCGGCGACCCCTACGGCTGTTCGGCCTGCGCCTACCTGATGGGCGGTTTCGGCGAGTTCGCGATCGCCGCAGCCGACCTGTGCGCCCCCCTGCCGGCAGGCGTGTCGCTGGACGACGCGGCCCTGGTCGAGCCGCTCGCCTGCGGTGCGCAAGCAGTGCGCCTGGGCGCGGTGGGCCCGGCTTCGCGCGTGCTGGTGATGGGACTCGGACCGATAGGGCTCGCCGCGATCTGGTGGGCCGCACGCGCCGGTTGCCGGCAGATCGTCGCCGCGGCCCCGTCGCCGCGCCGGTCCGAACTCGCAGGGACGATGGGCGCGAGCGCCTTCATCCCCATGGACGACGCGTTTCTGCAGGCCCTTGCCGATGCTTTCGGCGGCCAGGCGCCCGACGTCGTCTTCGAAGGGGCCGGCAAGCCGGGAGCGATCGCCACGGCCCTCGGCTGCGTCGGCAACCGGGGAACCGTCGTCTCCAGCGGCATGTGTTTCGAGCATGACAGCTTCGTGCCGGGCTTCGCGGTGATGAAGCAGGTGCGGCTGCAATTCAGCATGGGCTATCTCGCCCAGGATTTCCGCGATTGCGTCGCCGCGCTCGAGGCCGGCCATGTCGAGCCCAGGGCGATGGTGACGCGAAGCATCTCGCTCGATCGTCTGCCGCAGACGCTGGAAGCGCTGCGCGAACCCGGTGCCGACTGCAAGGTGCTGGTGCGGCCCGTGGGGTGATGTCGGGGCAAGGAGCGCCAGGGCCGGTCGTGCAGCGAGGTCCCGGAGCGCGCAAGGCGGCGGCTGCAGGTGTAGTCTGCAAGATTGATGGAGAGGCGAATGGATAGTCAGGATAGAGCGCTTCGGGTGCCGCGCTCCTTCGCGGAAGTCACCGCGCAATGGCTGACGGCGGTGCTCTCGGGCCTCCATCCCGGAGTCGAGGTGACATCTGCGCGGGTCGACCCGCACATGGGGCACAAACCCAACAAGGCCCGCGTCCACCTGACCTACAATGCGGCCGGCGAAGCGGCGGGCCTGCCGCCGACGCTGGTGGTGAAAGGCACGTTCAACGGGACCACGTCGCGCGGGGAGATCATCGACTTCTCGAACATGGCGGAACTGGTTTCCTACCGCGACATCGTCCCCCATCTCGACATCAACGCCCCCAGGCTGATCTACCAGAACTGGGAAGCGCAGCCGTCCGAAAGCGTCGTCCTGCTGTTCGAGGACATGGCGACGCGACGCCCGACATACTTTCCCAACGGCTTCGCCACGCTCGACTACGGCCAGGCGGCGCGGATCCTCAAGGCGATGGCGCGGTTCCAGGCCTCGACCTGGAACAGTCCCCACTTCGCGGCAGGCGGGCGCTGGGGTCCCGGCACCGGTGCCGGCGAGAACGCGCGCCTGATCCGTTCGCTCTATTTCGACATCCTGCCGCGCTCCGAACACTGGCCGACGTCGGTCGAGAGCCCGCGCGGCGCGGCGATGCCGCGCCTGCTGCGCGATGCCGAGCGCATGGAGCGGGGCTGGTTCCGTCTTGTCGAGATGCTCTCGGGCCACGGCATGGTCATCGTCCACGGCGACGAGCACCTCGGAAACCTTGCGCTCGAGCCCGACGGCACGCCGATCTTCTACGACTTCCTGGCCCGGGGCGAGCCGTGGCCGCTCGGCCTGGTCCGTTTCCTGATCCCGACGCTCGACACGCTCGACCGCCGCGCCTGGGAAAAGGCGCTGATTGCCGGCTACCTCGCCGACCTGCGCGGCTTCGGCGCGGATGCCCCATCGTTCGAGGAAGCGTGGCTGGCCTATCGCGCCGCGGCGATCTGCCCGCTGATGATCTGGCTGAACAATTCGAGCAGCTGGCAACCCGAGGCGACCAATACCGCCAACGCGGCCCGCGCCGCCGCCGCCGTGCTCGACCACGATTCCTTCGGCGTGCTGGGGCTCTAGGACATGGCTACACCGCTCGAACGGCGCGCGATCGGCAAGACCGGCATCCGGGTGCCCACCCTCGGCCTCGGCGGGACCGGGCTGGCCAATCTCTACGCTGCCGTCGCCGACGACGAAGCCGAGGAACTGGTCCGCGGCGCCCGGTCGCTCGGCGTCGATTTCTTCGACACTGCGCCGTGCTACGGCGTCGGCCGCAGCGAGCAGCGCCTCGGCATGGTCCTGCCCGGCTTGCCGCGCGACAGCTTCGTGCTGTCCACCAAGGTCGGCTACGATCTCGTGGAGCCGCCGGCGGGCGAGGACATCGGCGAATCGCTGTTCGTGGACTCGCCCAGGCTGATTACCCGCTTCGATTTCAGCTACGATGCCGCGATGCGCTCGATCGAAGGCAGCCTGGCCCGGCTGCGGATCGATCGCCTGGACATGGTCGCCATCCACGATCCCGACCAGACCGCCGGTGCCGACCCGGCTGCCGATCCCTATGGCGCCTCGCTGTTCGCGGAAGCCATGGCGGGCGCCTATCGCGCGCTCGACGACCTGCGCAGCCAGAAGGTGATCGGCGCCGTGGGCGTCGGCATGAACCAGTGGCAGATGCTGGTCGACTTCGCGCGGGAGGGCGATTTCGACTACTTCCTCTGCGCCGGCCGCTACACCCTGCTGCGCGCCGACGCCGGCGAAGTGCTGCTGCCGCTGTGCGCCGAGAAAGGCATCAGCGTCATCATCGGCGGGCCGTACAGTTCCGGCATCCTCGCCAGCGGCGCGGTCGACGGGGCCATGTTCGACTATGCCCCCGCACCCCCGGACATTCTGGAGCGAGTCCGCGCGCTGGAAGGGCTTTGCCGGGAATTCGGCATCTCGCTGCGCGCCGCCGCGCTGCATTATCCGCTGCGCCACCGGGCGGTCGCCAGCGTGATACCGGGCGCCCGTTCACTCGCCGAACTGCAGCAGAACGCGGCCGCGCTCGGCGAAGCGGTGCCGGCCGCGTTCTGGCAGGCCGCTGCGGACAGGGGCCTGCTGCCCGGCCATGATCACCTTGCAAGCAGGGATGCCACGACATGACGGAAAAATTCTCGGTCGATATCACCGGCTTCGCGCTCGACCCTGAGCGCGAAGCCGAGCTGTTCGAGAAGCAGAACGAGTGCGTCTTCATGTGGACGACGAAAGCCGGCGAGCCGGTCGGCGTCGTCATGTGCTACATGGTTGCCAAGGGCCGCTTCTGGCTCTGCCTCACCGAGGATCGCGCGCGCGTCGCCGCGGTCCGGCGCGACCCGCGTTCGGCGATCTGCATCTCCAGCGCCGGCACCGACATGAAGACCGGCAAGGCGATCACCTACAAGGGCACCACGCGCGTCTACGCCCACGACGCGCCCGAGGTCGCAGGCTGGTTCTTCGAGGCGATGGCCAGGCGCCTGCACCGCGGCGACAATGCCGAGCGCATCAGCCAGATCGCGGCCGACCTCGATATCCCCGAGCGCGTCGTCCTCGAGTTCACGCCCGGCAAGCCCATCAGCTACGACGGGGACAAGCTCGCGGCCACGGTTCCCGGCGTGACCGGCGGCTTCACCGGCCTGTTTGCCTGAACCGGAACGGGCAACGACAATCGGACAATCACAGGGAGATCAGGAAATGACGTCGCTTCAGGGAAAGGCCGCACTGGTGACCGGCGCATCGCGCGGGATCGGCCGGGCAATCGCCACCGAGCTGGCATCGCGCGGCGCGCTTGTCGCCGTCCATTACGGCCAGGGCCGCGACGGCGCCAAGGAGACCGTGCGGATGATCGAGCAGGGTGGCGGCAAGGCCTTCGCCGTCGGCGCCGACATCGCCAGTCCCGAGGCGATCGACGCTCTCCTTGCAGAGCTCGACACCGAGTTCGCCGGCCGTGGCCATGATGCGATCGACCTCCTTATCAACAATGCCGGGATCGGCGGCGGCGGCGGTATCGCCAAGATGAAGGAGGCCAATTTCGACCGCCTCTTCGCCACCAACGTCAAGGGTACGTTCTTCCTGACCCAGCGCGCGCTGCCGCGGCTTCGCGACGGGGGCCGGGTCGTCAACATCAGCTCGATGGTCGCGCTCGCCGCCTATCCGGGGTCGATCGCCTATGCGATGACCAAGGCGGCGCTGAATTCGTTCACGGTCTCGCTGGCCGTCGAACTTGCCCCGCGGGGCATCACCGTGAACGCGGTCGCACCCGGCGCTACCGAGACCGACTTCATCGCCGAATACCTGGCCGATCCGAAAAGCGCGAGCTTCTACGCCGCCGCCGCGGCGCTCGGGCGGATCGGGCAACCGGCGGACATCGCCGGCGTGGTCGCCTTCCTCGCCTCGGCGGACAGCGGCTGGATCACCGGGCAGGTCCTGCAGGCCAGCGGCGGCATGCACTTGTGACGCCGGGCGCCGCGGCCATCGGCCTTGCCTGACACCGGCTGAAGCCATGTCCCGGGATGCACATCGGCGCGACAGCGTTTTGCGGCCCGGCCACATGGGCGACAACGGCGTTTCGGCGGAAGAGGCGGCAGTCAGAGGAGAGCGATCGACATGGCAACGGCACCGGACATGACCGCCGCAGGCGAAACCGCGGTCAGGGAAGCGGTCTCCTTCTGCCGCATCTGCTCGGGCGGATGCGGCGTGGTGCTCTCGATCGACGGCGAGGACCGCATCGTCGGCGTGCGCGGCGACAAGGACAATCCGCTGACGCGCGGCTATGCCTGCTTCAAGGGCCTTCAACCCGAAGCATCGCACCACGGCCGCGAGCGGCTGCTGCGCCCGCTCAAGCGCATGCCCGACGGTTCCTATACGGAAATTCCGTCCGAGCAGGCGCTCGACGAGATCGCGGCGAAGCTCGGCCCGATCCTCGACCGCCACGGCAAGGATGCGATGGCGATCTTTCTCGGCAACGGCGGCATGTTCAACATCGCCGGCTTCTACATGCTGCCGAGCTTCCTCGCCGCTTTCGATTCGGACCAGTATTTCTCGACGCTCACCATCGACCAGTCGGGCAAGATGGTGACGATGGGCCGGCTCGGCGCCTGGGCCGGCGGCTATCCGGCGCTCGACGACATGGACGTGGTCATGTTCTTCGGCGCCAACCCGCTTCTCAGCCACGGCTCGCTCGGCCTCCTGCAGGAAGATCCCGTGCGCAAGCTCAAGCGCGAGCGCCAGCGCGGCCTCAAGCTGATCACGATCGATCCGCGCAAGTCGGAGACCGGCCAGTTCGCCGATATCGCGCTCCAGCCCTACCCCGGACAGGACGCCGCGATCGCCGGTGGGCTGATCCGGCTGATCCTTGCCGAAGGCTGGGAAGACAAGGATTTCTGCGCGCGCTGGGTGGGCGAGGCAAACATGGCCGCGCTGCGCCAGGCGGTCGAGCCCCTGGCCGAGGACTTCGTCGAGCAGCGCGCCGGACTGGAGCCGGGTTCACTGCGCGCGGTCGCCGAGCTGTTCGCGCGCGATTCGCGGACCGGCGCGGTCGCCGCTGCCACCGGTACCTCGATGGCGCCATATTCGAACCTTGCCTTCCATCTCATCGAGACGCTCAACGTGATCTGCGGGCGCTACTTGCGCGAAGGGCAGCGCGTCCACCAGGTCAACGGCATGGGCCCCACCGGACCGCTGAAGGCCCAGGTCTATGCGCCGTCGCGGTTCTGGGAACAGAGCGGTCCGAGCCGGATCCGCGGCACGCGCCGGCTGTTCCAGGAGCGCTGCACGGCGACGCTCGCCGACGAAATCCTCACCCCCGGCGAGGGACAGGTGCGCGCGCTACTGGTCGACGGTGGCGATCCGCTCACCTCTTGGCCCGACCAGCAGAAGACCGCGAAGGCTCTGGCGGCGCTCGATCTGCTGGTCTGCATCGATCCCTGGCCGGTCCCGACGACGGCGTCCGCCCATTACATCCTGCCGCCGCTGATGCAGTACGAGCGCGCCGACCTGCCGATGTACCTGCCGGGTTTCGCCAACTGGCCCGGGGCATGGGCGCAGTACACGCCGCCGATCATCCCACCGCCGCCGGGTTCCGACCTCGTCGAGGACTGGTACGTGTTCTGGGCGATCGCGAAGCGGCTGGGCCGCACCATCCCCTACCACGGCGTGCGCCCGCTCGACATGGAGAACCGGCCGACAACCGACGAGCTGCTGGACCTGGTCCTTCACGGCGCGCCCCATACGCTCGCCGAGCTCAAGGCCAACCCCCACGGCTGCCATGCGCCGATCGCACAAGCGGCCGTGCTTCCCGCCGACCCCGATGCCGACGGCAAGTTCGAGCCGATGCCCGCCGACGTCGCCGACGAACTGCGGATGTTCCTCGCCGACGGAAGCACACCGGGCCGATGGCAGCGCGACGGCCGGCACTTCACGCATCTCCTGGCGACGCGGCGCATGCGCGACCTGTTCAATTCGAACGGCAGGTTCGTCGATTCCGTTCGCGAACGCACGCCGTTCAACCCGGCCTTTCTCCACCCCTCGGAATTCGCCGAGCTGCGCATCCGTCCGGGCGACAAGGTTGAAATCGAGTCGGCGCACGGGCGCGTCGTCGCGATTGCCGAGGCCGACGAGGCGCTGCGCCCCGGCGTGATCTCGCTGGCTCACGGCTGGGGCGATCCACCGGGCAGCAACGCCTCCGTCGAAGAAGCGGGAACGGCGGTGAACCGGCTGATCGACACCGAACGGCATCACGAGCCGGTGAACTCCATGCCGCACATGTCGGCCGTGCCGGTGAACCTGACCCCGATCGGGTAGGATTGATCGCAGGCCGACCACGCCGTGGCCTGGCAGCGCGAATTGTCGCGACGACGGCGTAACCTGGTGGAGATCGACATGGCCGACACAGCAGCCCAGGAAGGCGAAACAAGGCGGATCCTCGTCACCAGGGACGGGCACCTCGGCTGGCTGCGGATCGATAATCCCAAGCGGCTCAACGCCATGTCGTTCTCGATGTGGGGAGAGCTTCTGGCGGGCGTCGAGGAACTCGGGGCCGATAGCGATGTCAGGGTGATCATCCTGGCGGGCCATGGCGGCCGCGCCTTTTGTGCGGGCGGGGATATCAGCGAATTCGACAGCCTCCGGTCGGACGCCGACAGCAAGGGCTCCTACGATTTTGCCGGGGCGGCTTCGATGAAGGCCCTGCGCGAGGTGTCCAAGCCGACCATAGCGCTGATCGAGGGCTATTGCCTCGGCGGCGGGATGGGCCTTGCCCTGCAATGCGACCTCCGCTTCGCGTCCGAAACCGCAATGCTGGGCATTCCCGCGGCCAAGCGGGGCCTGGCCTACGACTTCAGCGGCGTGAAGCAGCTCGTCGACCTGGTCGGCCCGGCCAATGCGAAGGACATCCTGTACACCGCTCGCCGGATCGACGGACGTGAAGCCCAGGCGATGGGGCTGGTCAACAAGGCCGTCCCCGACAAGGATATCGAGCCGTTCGTCCGGGACGTCGCCACGACCATCGCAGGCAATGCCCCGCTTTCGATCCAGGCATCGAAGATCATGGTCGAGATGGCGAACATGGATCCCGCAGACCGCGACATGGCGCGCTGCACTGCCGCCGAGGCGGCCTGCCTCGAAAGCGAGGACTATGGCGAAGCCACGCGCTCCTTCATGGAAAAGCGCCCAAGCAGGTTCACCGGGCGATGAACGCTCCACCTGTCCCCTCATTCCCTGCGAGCGAATGACATGCAAGAGCCGACATTGCCCTTCGCCCATCTCCGCGTCATCGACCTGACGCGGGCTCGCGCAGGCCCCACCGCCTCCCGCCAGTTCGCCGATTGGGGTGCTGACGTGATCATGGTCGAATCGCCGCACGTCGAGAACGATCTGACCGGCAACCGGCACGGTTCGGACTTTCAGAACCTCCACCGCAACAAGCGAAGCATATCGCTCAACCTGAAGGACGAAGCCGACCGGGCCGTCTTCATCGAACTGGTGCGCAGCGCCGACGTGCTGCTGGAGAATTTCCGGCCCGACGTGAAGCATCGCCTCAAGATCGACTACGACACCCTGAGCGCCATCAATCCAAGGCTGGTCTACGGCAGCATATCGGGCTTCGGCGAGGACGGACCCAATGCGCTGCGGCCCGGTGTCGATCAGATCGTGCAGGGCTACGGCGGCCTGATGTCGATCACCGGGATCCCCGGCCAGGGTCCGGTGCGGACCGGTGTCGCGATCACCGACATAAGCGCGGGGCTGTTCGCCGCCCTGGGAGTGATGACGGCGCTCATCGAACGCGAGGCGACTGGAAAGGGGCGCTGGGTCCAGACATCACTGCTCCAGTCCTGCATCGCCCTGCTCGATTTCCAGGCTGCCCGCTGGCTCGTCGATGGGAAAGTGCCGCAGCAGGAGGGCAATCATCATCCCACCGGCGTGCCCATGGGAACGTTCGAAACCCAGGACGGCCGGATCAACGTCGCGGCGGCGGGAAATACAATGTTCGCGAAGTTCTGCCAGGTCGCGGGCAAGGAGGATTGGCTGCACGATCCGCGCTACAACACCAACGAGGCAAGGTTCGAAAACCGCGATGCGCTGCGCGAGGAGGTGGCCGCAATCATCGCCACCCGCCCGAGCGCAAGCTGGATCACCGCGCTCAATGCGGCAGGCGTGCCGAGTGGCCCGATCTACACGATCGACCGGATGTTCGCCGATCCGCAGGTCCAGCATCTCCAGACCACGCGGCAGGTCGATTCGCCGGCCTGCGGCAGCCTCGAGCTGCTGGCACAGCCGATCGCGATATCCGGGGTGAAATGCGATATCCGGCGGCCGGCACCGGAACTGGGCGAACATACCGACGAGATCATCGCCGAGCTGCGCCGAACGGTGCCTCCCGCCCCCCCTTCGGCGGCAGCGGAGAGTTGAACGCCCCTCCCCCGATCCCGCGGGCAGAGCGGCGCGATATGAGCCCCTGGAAGGTCCTGGCTCTGCTGACGGCGACCAATCTGCTGATGTCGCTGGACCGCACGATCCCGCAACTGGTGGCCGAGCCCGTCAAGCTCGAGTTCGGCCTGTCGGACGCGCAGCTGGGTATCTTCATCGGCGTGGCCTTCGGCCTGAGCTATGGTGCCGCGGGCATGCTGATCGGTCCCCTGGTCGACCGCTACGATCGGAAGCGTCTGCTGGCCGCAATCCTCGCGATCTGGAGCGGCATGACCTTTCTGACGGGCATGGCCGGCTCCTACCTGGCGCTGCTGCTGACCAGGGCCGGGCTCGGCGCCGCGGAGGCCGGGGGCAATCCGGCGGCACTTTCGATCATCGGAGACCTCTATCCCCCGGAACGGCGGTCCAGCGCCATCGGCCTGTACAAGGTCGGCGTTCCGCTGGGCATTTTCCTGGCCAGCGTGCTGGTCGGCTTCCTGGCCACCGACTACGGCTGGAGGACTGTCTTCCTCGTCGCCGGCCTGCCCGGCTTCGTCGTCGCGATCGTCATGTGGTTCGCGATCGAGGAACCGCGCCGCGGCACATTCGATCGCCTTGACGACAAGGGCTACGAGGCGTCTGCCTATCTCGCCGCGCTTCGCTTCGTCCTGCGCGATCGCAGCGTCATGCCGCTGACCTTGGGCCTGTTCGTCTCCGTTTTCGCGGGTGCCTCGGTATACGGGTTCGCTGCTTCGTTCCTGCAGCGCCACCACGGCATGAGGCTCGACGAAGTGGGGATATATGTCGGCCTTGGATCTGCGATATCCGCTATCAGCCCCGTCGTGGTCGGTCTCTTTGCCGACAGGATCACCCGATCGGGAACCCGGCAGCTCGTCTATCTCCTGGCCGCCATCAACGGCCTTGCTGCGCTGGCCGCGTTGATCATGCTGACCCAGCATGCCGCCTGGCTGGTCGTCTTCGGCCTCCTGGCCTGGCAGTTCTTCAACATGGGGCTGACGACCCCCGGCATGGCCGCGCTCATAACCATGACGCCCCTCGGCATGAGAGGCACGGTCATCGCCTGTATTTCGGTCGGAAACATGCTGATCGGGTTCGGGTTCGGCCCCTTTGTGGTGGGCCTGGTATCGGATGCGATCGGCTCGCCGGCTTCGTTGCGGATATCGCTCATCGTCGTGTCGGCAGCCGGCTACCTGGTATCGACCGGCGCCTTCGTCGTCAGCGGGCGGCGGGTGAAGGCGCGCGCCGCCTGACCTCCAGGCCCCGATTCGAAGCGGGCTTGCCTCTTGATGCAACCCGATCAGCCCTGGGCTTGTACTATTCCGCAACCCGCGTTCACCTGGGAGACGCCGAAGCTATCCAGTTGGGAATGGTCGGCCTGCGCCGAACCGCATCCGCGCCTGGAGAACCCTAATGTCGGACTCGCCCTATGCCCTGACGCCCTACGACGAGTTTCCCGTCCACGCCACGCCCTACCCGGTCAGCTACATCCCCTCGACCGACTACAACTGGGACGAAGGATACTACTTCGCGGTGATGAATGCCGACCTGGGCATCATGTATTGCTGCGGCTTTCGCATCAACCCGGCCACCGACATGATCGGCGGCTATGCGTTGTTCAACGACAACGGCATGCAACGCACGTTCCGGTTCAGCCGCACCTGGCGGCAGAACTTCAATCTCGAAGTCGGCCCTTTCAAGGTGGAATTCGTCGAGCCGCTGCGCAAGATCCGCTTGAGCCTGGCCGAAAACGAGAGCGGCATCTCGCATGATTTCCTGTGGATCGGTACATCGCCAGCGCACCTCGAGGAACACCACATCGCTCATCGCCGCGGCCGTCGCACGACCGACCAGAGCCGCTATTCCCAGCCCGGCGTCGCCACGGGAACGCTGACCGCCCGGGGCCGAACCTACGATCTGGCCGATAGCGGATGGGTGGCGGTGCGCGACCACAGCTGGGGGCTCTATGTCGAGCGCCCGCCCTTCGCCGCCGACTCCAAGTGGCTGCCGCCGGTGCCGACCAACGACGATGCCCGCGCCTTGCGCTTCTGGGTGACGTTCCGCTGCGGCGAGCTGTCGGGGTTCTATCACATGCACGAGGACCGCCACGGCGTGCAGCGCAAGCTCGACGACGTGTTCGGCACGCCGTTCGGGGGGGCATTCTTCCTTGGCTGGAACGAGGAGGCGATCGCGCTGAAGGCGGCGCGCCACGAAATCGAATTCGTTCCCGGCACCCGCATGCTGCGACGCGCGACCGTACACCTCACCGACGCGCAAGGGCGCGCCTGGCGGCAGGACATCGAGTCCGCCTGTCCCCCATGGGTGATCCAGACGATGGGCTATACTCCCGGCAGCTGGAAAGACGGGGGCAGCTTCCACAGCTACCACGGCAACGAGACGCTGGCGACCGAGTGGGACGAATTCGACTTCTCGCAGCAGCCGTTCGACTATACCCCCTACAGCGCCGCTGGCAGGGACGAGCCCGACACGATGCACACCGGCTTGTCGTACAAGGACAAGATTCACGGCGTCGAATATGTCCTGCGCATCAGCACGACCGCGCCCGACGGTACAGTCTACGAAGGCGGCGGCCAGCTCGAGCTCTTCATCCAGGGGCCCTATGCACCCTACGGCTTCGAATAGCCGCAAGCGGATTGTCGGCGAAAAAGGGTCAGCCACCAGGGAGAGCGTCCATGGACTTCAGCGTCGGCCACTTGCGAGAATACCTGGGGGAGCGCCTTGGTACCCCCGTCGAAGTCCTTGATGTCGAACGCTTCGGCCGGGGCGTCTCGCGGATGACGTGGTTCGTGACCTGCCGTCGCGCCGGCGGCGAGGAGGAGCGGCTCGTGTTCCGGCTCGACCCGCCGGCCGGCAGCGTCGAGCCCACGCCGCTCGACCAGGAATTCTTCCTGTACGAGCGGCTCGGCCAGACCGAGGTTCCGGTTGCCGAAGCGCTGTGGTGGGAGGACGCCGGGCGATGGACAGAGCGCCCCTTCTATGTCCGCCGCGCCGTCGAGGGCAGCTGGAACGTGCCCGACTTTCTCACCGACGATCCCCGCTTCGACGATTGGCGGATCTCGATTTCCAAGGAGCACATGCGCGCGCTGGCCAAGGTCCACAATGTCGACTGGCAGGGCCTCGGCTTCGATCGCTACCTGCCCGCGCCTGCCCGGGCCGAAGACTGCGGCATCAACTATGCCAGGACTGCGCTTGCGCAGTACGAGGCAGTGCGCGGGCAGGCGGTGCCGGTCGTGCTCGAGGCATATGACTGGCTATGCCGGAACGCTCCGCCGGCACCACGCATTTGCCTGTGCAAGGGCACTAACGGCTACGGCGAGGAAATCTTCCGCGACGGCAGGATCGTCGCCCTTTCCGACTGGGAGGAAGCGTCGATCGGCGACCCGGCGGCCGATTTCGCCTTCATGCAGTATTTCGCCCCGGAGATCGAGCGCGACGGGGAGAACGTCTGGGGACTGGAAAAGGCACTCGCCTATTACACCAGCGTCAGCGGCATCCCGATCACCATCGAACGAGTGCAGTTCTACGGGACGATCCGCGCACTGCGCCTGATCATCATGGCCGAGAAGTGCGCCAGCGCGCTGCGCCACAATCCGGCCGGCGCCGATGTCCGGATGGCCTGGACCGCCACCGAGGTCGGCCATGTCTCCCGCCAGGGCATGCTCGCGGCGATGGGCCTGCGAGAGGCCCCCACCGCGAGCATGCTGGCCGACTTTCATCTCTCCGTCGAAAGCCAGGTGCAATGATCCATCCCCGCCCTGCCGATGTGCTCGAAAACCTGATCGCCACGCTCGACGAAAGCGTATTGCCGCGCCTCAAGGAAGCCGATGTCCTGAGTGCCGCCACCACCACCCGGCACATGATCCGCTTCGTGCTGAACCAGCTCCGGCACGAGCCCGCGAGCTTCGCGGCAGAATTGCCGAAGTTGCACGACCTGCTGGCGCAGGCGAGAACCTTCTTCGAAGGGGTGGACGCCCGACCGGCGCTCCAGGCGCTCGATGCCGCGCTGGCAGCCGCCGAACGCGAGACCACGGTGGGTCACGAAGGGATCGCAGCGCGCATCGGGCACTTGCGCGAAGGCCTGCATGCGGCGCTGCGCGCGCTTATCGAGGGAGGCGCGGAATGGTCGGGCAGTTCCGGCTATACCCCCTTGCGCGAAGCGATCCGCGGCTACCTGGCCTGGCAGAACATCGAAGAAGCAAAGATCGTCGCGCCGGCATTCTACGGTCAGGGCGCGCGGCGCTGACCACTCCTGCGGGATTGAACTCCCACTGACCAAGCACCAAAAAAGCGGCCGCCATTTGCAGGCGGCCGCTTGGGAAGGTCGATTGCGGGCAGGGATCAGTACTTGAATCCGACCCGCAGCATGATTTCGCGCCCGCGGCTTACCGAGGCAGTCGAATCGGCGAGCTGCGTCGGCCGCACCGAGTTTGCCGGGTTGTCCGATGTGCGGACCCAGTAATACTTGTCGGTCAGGTTGCGCCCGATCAGTGCCACTTCCCACCTGTCGTCGACCTCGGCGACCCGCACCGAGGCGTCGAGCAGGGTGTAGCTGGGCGAGCGTGAGCGAGGCTGCGAAGCCGCGTTGGTGATGTAGCTGTCGCTGTAGGTGATGCCGCCCGCGAACTCGATCTTGGTCGAGCTCGTCAGCGGGGTTTCGTAGACGAAGCCGGCATTCCCGGTCCATTCGGGCGAACGGATCAGTTGCGTCCCGCTCAGGTTCTGGAGCACGCCGACGATGTTGTTGTTCGTCGGGTTCGGCTGGCTGGCGCATTGCCCGATGCCGGTGCCAGGGGACAGCGTGGCCTGGCCGGTGTAGCAGGACGCATAGTACACGTCGTAGGTGCCGTCCGCATAGGCCAGGTTGGCGTAGAGCGAGAGGCCCTGGCTCGGACGCACGCTCAGGCTGAACTCGGCTCCCTTCGAGGAGACCTTGCCCGCGTTCTTCAGCTCCTGGATCGTGCCCTGGGTCGTCACCTGCACCTGGAGGTCGTCGATCTTGTACGAGTACAGCGCCAGTTCCGCCGTGACCTTGCCGTCGAACAGCCGGCTCTTCACGCCGGCCTCGAAGCCCTTGACCTTCTGGGGACGATAGCTGAAGTCGCCGGCCGCGTTGAACGAGCCGCCGTTGAACCCGCCCGACAGGAAGCCGCGCTTGTAGTTGGCGTAGATGTTCAAATCGCCGGTCGGGCGATAGCTGACCGAGATCTCAGGCGAGAAGTTGTTGAACTTCTTCCTGTTTCCGCCGTTCGACAGGAACGGCTGGACATTGACCAGCTCGGCCGCACGGTTCACCACCGAGACCAGTTCCTTCTCTTCGTGCGAGTAGCGACCACCAGCCGCCAGTTCGATCTCGGGTATCGGCTTGAACTGCAGCTGCCCGAAGACGGAATAGGCCTTGCCGTTCTGGTTGAGGTAGTAGTTCGACGCAACGAACGGGCTGGGACGCGTCGGGCCGAGCACGGACGGCGCGCCGGCGACAGCGCCGAACGCGGCGAGCGAGGCGCTGATCACCTTGGTGTCCTGGTACTGCCCACCGATGAGGAAGTTGATCGGACCGGCAAAGCTGCTGGCAAGCCGGATTTCCTCGCTGACCTCGCGGATATCGAGGAGATTCGCCGAGCCGAGAATGGCGTCGGGCCGGCTCGTCGACGTGAAGTTCGCCACGTTGAAGTAGTCGAGCTTGTAGAAGCCGGTCACCGAGGTCAGCGTCAGGTCCTCGGTGACATCGAAGTTGAGCTCGAGGCCCGACAGCCACTGCTTCGAATGCGAACGGAGCGATCCGTCACCGAAGGCAGAGTAGGGCAGCGCAGGGTTGCCCGACGGGTTCGCGGCAGAGCCGAGAGGGCCTGCGATCGCGGTGATCGCGCCGAAGGCCGGCCCGAGCGAGCCGAGAACGATGCGATCGTCCGCCTTGCAGTCATCGGCCACCGTGCCGCCGGCAAACGGCGTGCCGGTCGGGCAATCGACCATCTGGACGTTGGCGGTGCTGCTGTTGTCCTTCACGTCGTTGAAGGAAAGCTTGAAACGCGCCCGGAACGGCCCGCCATCATCGAACTTGAGCGTTCCACGGACGGCGATCTCGTCCTTGTTGGGCGAAGTCTTGCTGTTGGGCGCAAACGGGTCCGACTGCGGCACGAGGTTCTTGACCCAGCCCTTCATCGACGAGCCGTAGAACGCAAGGCGGGCGCCCAACGAATCCGTCAGCGGGCCCGAAATGTAGCCCTCGCCGCGAATTTCCTCGGCGTTGAACTCGTAGCCGAGCTTGCCGCCGGCCTCGAACCGATCGGTCGGATCGGCCGTGCGCGTGGAGATGATGCCGCCCGGGCTGTTCTTGCCGTAGAACAGCGCCTGCGGACCTTTCAGCACCTCGACGCCGGCGACGTCGAAGTCACCCATGCGGCGGATCGAGGAACGCGCCACCTGGACGCCGTCGATGTTGAACGACACGGCCTGGTCGCCCAGCGGGTTTGCGTCGGCTGCGGATATGCCGCGCAGCGCAATCGATCCGCCCTGCACCGTACCGCCGCCTTCGCCGACCACCAGGCCGGGGATCTTCCGGGCGAGCGCGTCGACGCCGTTGATGGCGCTGCGCGACAGCTCGGTCGAGGTCACCGCCGTGATCGCCACGGGAACCTCGATCAGCCTTTCGTCGCGCTTACGCGCCGTCACGATGATTTCTGAATCGTCTACTACCGCAGCATTGTCTTCGGACTGCGCATAGACGACACCCGGCATGACCAACAAGGATGCCCCTGCCAGCAAGACCGCTCCAAACGACTTTCTCATGGTTTTCCTCCCACTACGCATAAATTTGCGTATGCATGCGAGACCTATACACCCGTGCTTCGTCCGGGCATTTTCCCCTGGCGCAAGTTTTCTAGTCTCAAGTTGCGGTTATCGGCGTTCGAACCGGCACAGTTCATCGGCCCGGCCCAGCTCAATTGCGACCGAGTTGCAGCCCAGTGCGGCCCAGTGCGGCCTCGCTCCTGGGCCGGCTCCGCAACGACTTGCGGAATCCGGCCCGTTGGAACGGTCACGGTCGGAGCGGCAACGCGCCGCCTGCTCCGACCGATC
Source organism: Pseudomonadota bacterium (assembly GCA_963205265.1). Lineage (GTDB taxonomy): Bacteria > Pseudomonadota > Alphaproteobacteria > Sphingomonadales > Sphingomonadaceae > Novosphingobium. The sequence goes on along the minus strand of CAUJJI010000073.1, from coordinate 22,333 downwards.
TGATTTCAGAACTTCGCGCGCAGCTCGGCGCCGTACATCCGCGGACGGCCCACGTTCGCCGAATTGACGCCGAGCGACCCGCCGAGCGGAAGCCCGCCGACGTAGTACTTCTCCTTGAACGCGTTGCGAACCCAGAGACCGAGGCCAAGTCCGGGGGCGACGAGGTCATCCACGTCGATGCGGAAGTTTGCCGTGGTGTAGCCGGGCAGCTTGGTCCCCGGAGTGAGCGAAATTGCCGTGTTCGAGAAGTAGAAGCTCGACTGGCTGTACACGTCGCCGCGCAGCTTGAGCGTCGCGTCGCCGGTCAGGGGCACCGTCGCCACGGCATAGGCCGAGCCCGACCAGCGGGGCACGTCGGCGACCGGTCCGAAAGTCGTCGGGACGCCGAAGGGCCGGGCGATGTTCTTGGTGAACTTCGCTCTGGTATGCGCAGCATTGACGCCGAGTTCGAGCCAGCTGGAGAGATTGATCCCGAGGTCCGCCTCGAGACCCTTGATCCGCGCTTCCGGGACATTGACCGTAATGGCGATCGATCCAAGCGCCGGATTGACCGGATTGGTCGGGAAAAGCGCGCGCTGCACGTTCTTGACCTTCATCGTGTAGGCCGAAAGGTAGGCGTGGGCGCGCATCCCGCCGAGGTCGCCATTGTACTTGAGCCCGGCCTCGAAGTCCTGGGCCACTTCGGGCTTGAACTTGTCGGTATTGGTCAGCGTCGCGCTCAAGGCCGGAGGGGCAACGCCGTTGATGCCCCCGGCGCGCCAGCTTTCGCGGGCGACGGCATATAGCATCAGTTCGGACGTGGCCTGGTACTCGAGCCCGATGTTCCAGCTGGCGCGATCGAACTTGGTCGAGGGGGTGGTAAGCCCGAAGAACGTGCCGCCCGGCAAGTGATCGAGCGAGATCTTCTCCCAGGCATAGCGGCCGCCCAGGCTCAGCTTCAGGCCGGTCAGGCCTGCGAGCGTCCCCAGATCGAAGGTGCCGTGGGCGAACACGGCCACGGCACGGTCGTTCGACTTGAAGTTCGAAGTGGTCGAGGCGGGCGGGATGACCGGCGAGAGACCGAAATAGCTCTGCGGGAAAATCGTGTGGTTGCGGAGCTTCTGGAAGTAGCCCCCGACGATGTATTCCAGCCCGTCACCCAGAGCGCTGCCCTGGAGCTGGAGCTCGTCCGAGAACGAGCGATTGACGACCTCGTTCGCGAAATTCCGAAGCGCGCCGTTGCCCGGGCGATTGACGTCGAAATTCGAGATCAGGAGATAGGGGGTTCCTGTCTGGCCCGTCGAATCGATCGCGCGCGAATGGGAAAACCCGAGGATGTTCTTCAGCTTGAGATTGTCCGACAGGTCGATCGTCGTCGTATTGGTGATCGCCCAGTCCTCGCCGCTGTGGAAGGACGGCATCGCGTCGTTGACCTGCCAGAAGCCCAGCTGGTTGTTCTGACGCGCAAGGACGCCCTGGATGCCGGTGGGATCGTATCCCGGATTGCCGGCAAGCACGGCGGCCCAGGCACCGGGGAAGCCGATATTGGCATCCAGCTGCGGACCGAACAACAGGTGCGCGCCGCAGGCGAGCGGCGTTCCGTCGGCTCCCTTCGAGCCGCAGGTGTTGTAGGAGTAGATCCGCGTGCCGGAGTTGTTGCCTTTGGTCCGCTCGTACTGGACCATGGTCAGGTTCTGGAACGTGTCGCTGGGCCGGATGAGCAGCGACCCGCGAACGGCTGTGCTGTCCTGCTTGCCGAGCTCGCTGTTGTCGTTCCCCTTGAAGACGGGGCCGCGGTAGACGTTGTCTATGTAGCCGTCCCGCCGGGCGATCTTGAAGGCTGCGCGGAACAGCACCGTGTCCGCAACCAGGGGCACGTTGGCCACGCCTTCGACATTGATGGCGTCATAGTTGCCGTAGCCGAGCTTGAGGCTGCCGCCGTACTCGTTGGTCGGCTGGGCAGTCATCGAAAGCACCGCGCCGCCGGTCGCATTGCGCCCGAAAAGGGTTCCCTGCGGCCCCTTGAGCACCTGGATGGACTGGAGATCGAAGAACGAGGCGATGCCGCCCGCCGTGAACGGCACTTCGTTGACATAGGGCACGACCGCCGTCGACGATCCCGAGAAGGCGTCGACCGTCTGGCCGCGGATCGAGTAGTTCAGCTGGTTGTTGGACTGGGTTTCACGCACCATCAGGCCCGGAACCGCCGCCTGCAGATCGGACTGCGTCGAGATCGAGCGTTCGGCCAGCGCTTCCGCGCCGAGCGCCGACACGGTCGTGGGAACGCGCGAGATGTCCTCGGCCCGTCACCGCGCAGTGACGATGATCTCGCCGCTCTCCGCCATCCCGTCTGCGCCCGGATCCATCGCCTGGGCAAGAGCGGCATCCGAGAGCGCGGGCAAAATCAAGGCCGCACCGGCACACGCGATCAGGTATCGTGAAACTTTCTGCATTGTTGCCTCCCAGCAAGACCGATCGATGGGCACCGTGCTACGACGACCCTCAACCTCTGCTTGGAGTCATAGACCAATCGATTGGCTACGGCACTGCAGGACAATTTGACTGCAGTTGCGATTTTGCGCACCTGTTGCATTCCTGCAACTGGCCCTGCCCTATGCGGACCGCCCCCCGGCAAATTGCGAAAGGATCAGACGTTGAGCGCCGCGCCAGAGCAAATCGTCTACGAGATGGCCGCCCCCAGGGTCGCAAGGATCCGACTGAACCGACCCGAACGGCGGAATGCGCAGAGCACCCGCCTGCTCTACGAACTGAACGCAGCTTTCGATCGGGCCGCCCAGGACAACGATGTCCATGTGATCATTCTCGCGGCCAACGGCCCCCATTTCTCGTCGGGGCACGATCTCGACGAGATCGCTGCGGGCGCGGCGCATGAAAACATCCAGGCGGAAAGAACCGTCGGAACCTGGTGCGGTTTCGGATGCGCAGGGGCGGAAGCACAGATGGCCTACGAGAAGGAAGCCTACCTCGGCCTTTCGGAGCGCTGGCGCAACATTCCCAAGCCCACCATTGCCCAGGTGCACGGCAAGGTCATCACCGGCGGTCTCATGCTGGTCTGGCCCTGCGACCTCATCATCGCGTCGAGGGACGCGACCTTTCAGGACACCGCGGTCGACCTCGGCGTCTGCGGGGTCGAATTCTTCAACCATCCCTACGAACTGGGCATCCGCAAGGCGAAGGAGTTCCTGTTCCGCTCGAACGTGCTCACGGCCGAGGCGGCGCACGCTGCGGGCATGATCAACCATGTCGTCGAAGGCGACGAACTCGAAGCGTTCACGCTGTCGATCGCGCAGGAGATCGCACGCAAGCCGCTGTTCGCGCTGAAGCTGGCGAAGGAGGCGGTCAACGCCGCGCAGGATGCGGCAGGCCGCGGCACCGTGCTGCAATCCGCATTCGGCCACCACCAACTGACCCATGCCCACAATCTGCTGGTACACGGGATGCTGATGGACCCGACCAACCTTGCCAAGCCGAAAGGCTGACACGGCCGGCCGGGCCGCTCGTCACGCGTCCGACGGATAGCGCTTCATCTCCAGGCGGGCGATCGTGCGGGCGTGCACCTCGTCGGGGCCGTCCGCGAGGCGCAGCGCCCGCACCCGCGCGAACAGGGCTGCGGTGCCGGCATCGCTGTCGAGGCCGGCGGCGCCGAACGCCTGGATCGCATTGTCGATGATCCCGAGTGCCGTGCGGGGTGCCATCACCTTGATCATCGAGATCTCCAGCCGCGCCACCTTGTTGCCGACCTTGTCCATCATGTCGGCCGCCTTCAGCGTCAGCAGGCGCGAAGTCTCGATATCGATCCGTGCATCGGCGATGCGCTGTTCCCAGAGCGAGTGATCGATCAGCCGCTTGCCGAACGCACTGCGGCTCATCAGGCGACGGACCATCTTCTCGAGCGCCACCTCGGCCATGCCGATGATGCGCATGCAGTGATGGATGCGCCCCGGACCGAGGCGGCCTTGCGAAATCTCGAAGCCGCGCCCCTCGCCGAGGATCATGTTGGCCGCGGGAACCCGGACGTTGTCCAGCGTCACCTCGCAGTGACCGTGCGGGGCGTCGTCGTAGCCGAAGTTGGTCATATTGCGGCCGATCCGCAGGCCCGGCGCGTCGATCGGCACGATGACCTGCGAGGCCTGCTGATGGCGCGGAGCATCGGGATTGCTGCGCCCCATGACGATGAGGAACTTGCAGCGCGGGTCGAGCACCCCCGAGATCCACCACTTGCGGCCGGCGATGACATAGTCCTCACCGTCGCGGGTAATGCTGGTCTGCATGTTGGTGGCGTCCGACGACGCGACGTCGGGCTCGGTCATCGCATAGGCCGAGCGGATCTCGCCCGCCATCAGCGACCTTAGCCAGCGCTCCTTCTGCTCGCGCGAGCCGTACATATGGAGCAGGTCCATGTTGCCGGTGTCGGGCGCGCTGCAGTTAAAGACTTCGGAAGCCCAGGTGATCCGGCCCATTTCCTCCGCGAGCGGGGCGTATTCGAGGTTGGTGAGACCTGCGCCCCGGAAATCGTCCTCGTCGTGTTCCGAAGGGCACATGAACAGGTTCCAGAGCCCGGCGGCCTTCGCCTTCGCCTTGAGGTCCTGGAGCACTTCGGGCTGCTGCCAGCGGCACTTGTCCAGCTCGGCATAATAGGTCGGCACGGCCGGATAGACGTGCGCCGCCATGAATTCGCGAACCCGGCCGAGCCATTCGGACTGGCGGGGTGAAAGGTCGAAATCCACGTGTTCAAACTCCTGTCTTCGAGTGGTCAGGCCTGCGCGATAATGGCGCGGGCTTCTTCGAGAAGCGCGACCGCCGAACGGTGCAGCCGCTCGCCGGTCGCCATGTCGGCTAGCCCGGCCTGCGCGCGCGCATGTGTCCCTTCAAGGATCAGGCCGAGCTTGTAGCAAGCGAGCACTTCGAACCACGGCAAGTGGTCGAGCGACCGGCCGGACCGTTCGGCATAGCGCGCGATCATCTCGCCGTGGCTCGGAAATCCGTCGAGCGGGGCGACACGCATGGTCTGCGGCTTTGCCGGCCCCTTGCCCGGCCAGCTGACGAGCAGGCGGCCAAGATCGACGAGCGGGTCGCCAAGGGTCGCCATCTCCCAGTCGACGATGGCGTTGAGCCGGCCGTCCTCGCCGAAGATGCAATTCCCGATGTGGTAGTCGCCGTGGATGATCCCTGGCTGCATGCCCTGTGGAAGGTTATCGGTCAGCCACTGGCCGACGGCGGCGACGTCGCCGAGCGCTGCCGGCCCCTGCCAACCGGCGAAGCGACCGTAGCTATCGAGTTCGGAGGCCCAGCGACTGACTTGCCTTTCGAGAAAGCCGTCGAGATTGCCGAAGTCGGCCAGTCCCTGTGCGATCGGATCGACGTCGGCCAGCGCGGCGAGACCGTCGATCATCTCTAGCCCCATACGGTGGCGGATCGCCGGCGAGCCGGCCGCGCCTTCGGGCATCGCGACGGTCGGGTTGAAGCCGTCCACCGCTTCCATGACATAGAACACCGCACCGACGATTGAAGTGTCGGTGCACGCGGCGACGACGGCGGGATGCGGCACCGCGCTTCCCGCCAGCGCGCCGAGCAGGCGAATCTCGCGCTCGAGCAGCTTGTTGCTGTTGGGACGCGGCTTGGCCGGCGGATGGCGCAGGACATAGTCGCGGCCGCCGTTGCTGAAGCGCAGCACGATGTTCTGCGTACCGCCGGCAAGCTGCCGGATCGAGCCCAGCCCGCCGGCGGCAAGGACGCCTTGTCCCACCAGCCAGCGCTCGATGCCGGCAAGGTCGATCGAAAAGTCCGATTGCTCAACCAAAGGCCTATTCCTCCTGCTGGCTACTCCAGCCACCGCCTGCCGCTAACACCACCCGTTCGCTCGGCACAGCCCATCTGGCGATCGAGGCAAAACCGCGGCGAACAGGAGGCAAGACGCGGCCGGCGGGCGCGCGTCACGGCCCGTGCCGGCCCCGCCTTCCCGCGCACCCGCCGGACCGCTCGCAGCAACGAGAGGCAGGACCTATTGCAGCACAGGTTTCATCGGCCGGATTGGTCGCCTTGCCGTGGCACGCGGGGTTGCCCATGATGGCAGGGCCGTGCCCGGCAAAAGTTGTGCAGTCGCAGGCGACGGACGGGTGGATGCGGGAAATGGATGAGATCAGCAGAAAAGTACTACACACGATCCACGGCGCTCTCGATCGGCTGACACGCGCGGAAAACCTGACCTCCGAACAATTGACGGAGGTTTTCATGGCTACGACCGCGCTCGGCTACCAGATCGCGCGCATGGACTATCCTGCCGATGCGCTCGCGCGCGCTTCGGCCGCCGAGGCGGCACTGGCCGGGTCGGCCGCGCTGCCTCCGGCCAGGCCGCGCGCTGCGGCACGCGGTTGGGAGACAATGCCCGGCGCCGGCCTGTGCGCCGCGATCGAAGCCGGCGCGATCGGCGAAGATCCCGCGTCACTGCGGCGCATTCGCGAAATGCTGGTCGACTATCATTCGCCGATGGACCCGGTCATCGACGCCGGAACGCGCGCGACATATGCCGGCGGCCGGGGCGACGCGCGGGCCACGCAGGACGAGCCCGCTCCGGCCGAGCTGTCCGTGCCTCTGCTCCAGGACTGGCTGCGCAGCCGCGGCCACGCCGGACCGGAAGCCACGGTCACCGGCCTCAAGCGCCTGATGGGGGGCTATTCCAAGGCGACCTATATCGCCACCGTCCTCGACGGCGGCAAAGAGGCCAGGTTCGTCATCCGCAAGGACAGCCCCGGCTTGCCGACCGGGTCGAGCGTGACTTCGGAGTTCCCGGTCCTGCAGGAAATGGTCGGCATCGGCGTGCCCGTGCCTGCGCCGCTGTGGATCGAGCCCGACGCCGCGCTGTGCAGCGGCGCATTCATGGGCGTCAGCTTCGCCGACGGCACGCCCGCCAACCAGATCGTGCCGTCCGACCTCGACGTCCGCCGGCAGTGGGCGCGCAGCACGGCGGAAGTGCTCGGCCGGCTGCACGCGCGGACGGCGCTGCCCGGCGCCGACGTGCGCGAGCCGGTCGCCGCCGAAATCGACGCGCTCGAGGCCCGCATGCTCGAGCGCGAGCGCGCCCCGCATCCCGGGCTGCTGGTCGGGCTGCGCTGGCTGCGCCGCAATATCGACCGGCTCGCCGGGCGGCCCGCCTGCCGCATCCACGGGGACGTCGGCTACCACAACATGCTCATGGACGACGGCCGCATCGCCGCACTACTCGACTGGGAATTCAGCCGTATCGGCGACCCTGTCGAGGACCTCGCCAGCATCAAGCCGTTCATGGACCAGATCGACAGCTGGGACGAATTCTACGCGACGTACCAGGCCGCGGGCGGCTTCACCGTCGACCGGCGCGCCGAGGCCTATTTCACAGTCTGGCAGGAAACCCGCAACATGGTCGCCTGCCTCGGCTCGCTGAACTCGCTCCTGCTTCCCGGGGTCTTCGAGGTGCCGCTGACGGTGGCAGGCACGATCTATATTCCCAAATACGAAATCGCCATCTTTGACGCGATCGCCAATGCGGAGAGCAGCGATGAGTGAAGTGATCGAATGGACGAAGAGCGCGGCGGGCTTCGGTACGCCGGGGCCGAACGACGATTTCTACCACGGCCGGTCCCTGCCCGAAAAGCACCACGAGATGACCGAGACATGGTACTGGTCGCTGATCGAGCCGGTCTCGGGCATGCACGGGTTCATCCATATCTGGACCCACCCCAATCTCAATCTCTGCACGGCGGGACTGTTCGTCCACATCGGCAACAAGCGCGAGCAGCTCGCCTGCGAGGTGTTCGACTTCCGCAACTTCGCGCCCGACACCATCTTCGACGCGGCGGGCAACATAAGCCTGGCCAACGGGCTGACGGTCGAGTTCGAGAAGCCGATGGAGCGGATGCGCATCCGCTATGCCAACCCCGACCGCGACTTCGCACTCGACATGACGCAGGAAGCGGTCCAGCCGGCGATCATGCGATCGAACAACGCGCATTTCGAGCAGACCATGCGCTCGGTCGGCAAGGTCGTGTTCGAGGGCCGCGACTACCTGTTCGACAACCTCACCATCCGCGACCGAAGCTGGGGCGAGCGCCGGCCGGAAGTCGGCCACAAGATGCCGCCCTATACCTGGATGAACGGCGCCTTCTCGAAGGATTTCGCCTTCTGCATCTCCGGGCTGGACGATCCTGCCCGCAACCCGGACTGGGCCGGCCTCTACGATATCCCCGCCGACAAGATCATGAGCGATGCCTGGGTCTACGATCATGGCCGGCAACTGCGGCTGTCGCGCTATTCCAAGATCACCGAGCGCGCCGCCGAATGCGGCCTGCGCCCGGTGCGCCACGTCATCGATTGCACGCTGGAGAACGGACGCGAGCTGCAGTTCGTCGGTGAAGTCGTGGGCAGCGTGCCCTGGCACTGCTGGCAGAATGCGCTGTGCCACACCGGCCTCACCCGCTGGACCTGCACGCAGACCGGAGAGAGCTGCTGGGGCGAAACCCAGGAAGTGCAGTGGAACGACTATGTCTACCGCGTCTGCCGCCCGACTGGCTGAAATCCATCCCGACAATTCACATAGGAACCGACCATGACCGATGCCAGCGCCAGGGGGCACAATGCGCCCTGTTCCAACCGCGACTTCGACTTCTTCTACCGAGGGCTCGAGGACGAGCGGTTGCTTGTCCAGCGGTGCGCGCGCTGCAACCAGCTCCGCAGCCTGCCCTCGCCGGGCTGCGAGAGCTGTGGTTCGCTCGACTGGGAGCCCCTGCCGCTGGCCGGCGAGGGTGAGGTCTACAGCTACGTCACCCATTATCATCCGCCGCTGCCGGGCTTTGCCGCGCCCCACCCGATGGCCCTCGTCACGATGGACGAAGGCGTGCGCCTGCTCGGGGCCATGGACGGCACCGATCCGGCGGACGTGGCGATCGGTCGGCGCGTGAGGGTCGAGTTCGTCCGGCGCGAAAACGTTGCCGCCTTCCGCTTCCGCAATCTCTGACGCGCCGACCTGGAACCCACCATGACAACCATCTCGAACAAGACAGCGATCGCCGGCTACGGCGCGACCGAATTCTCGAAGAACAGCGGGCGCAGCGAATTGCGCCTTGCCGTCGAAGCCACGCTCGGCGCGCTAGCCGACGCCGGGATCGACCCGTCGGAGGTCGACGGCATGTCGAGCTTCACCATGGACAACAACAGCGAGCAGGAGATCTTCCGCGCGATCGGCGGCAAGGACCTCAAGTTCTTCACCCGCATTCCCCAGGGCGGAGGCGGCACCCTGGGACCGGTGCAGCAGGCGGCGATGGCGATCATTACCGGGATCGCCAATGTCGTCGTCGTCTACCGGGCGATGAACGAGCGCTCGGAATACCGCTTCGGACAGCCGATGCATTCCCTGCCGCCGACGAGCGACAACGTCATCTTCGCCTACCACGGCTTCGCGGGGCTGATGACGCCGGCGGCGATGCTCGGCCTGATGATGCGCCGCTACATGCACGAGACCGGCGCGACCAGCCTCGACTTCGCCAACTACGCGGTCCTGGCGCGCAAGTACGCCTCGACCAATCCGAACGCCTTCTACTACGGCAAGCCGATCACGGTCGAAGACCACCAGACCTCGCGCATGGTCGCCGATCCGCTGCGGCTGCTCGATTGCTGCCAGGAGAGCGACGGCGGCGTCGCGCTGGTGATCGTCAGCGCCGAGCGAGCGCGGGACCTTCGCCAGAAGCCGGTCTACATCCGCGCCGCCGCGCAGGGCTCGCCCAAGGGCACGGTCAGCCTGGGCGGCTTCTACAAGGACAACGTCTGGCCGTTCGACGAATGCGCGGCGGCCGGCCGCCAGCTCTATGCCCAGTCCGGCCTCTCGCCGGCCGATCTCGACGCGGCCATCATCTACGACCATTTCGGGCCAACGGTGTTCCCCGGCCTGGAAGCCTACGGCTTCTGCGCGAAAGGCGAGGCCAAGGACTTCGTCAAGGACGGCCACCTCGAGATCGGGGGCAAGTTGCCGATAAACATGCACGGCGGTCAGCTCGGGGAAGCCTATATCCACGGCATGAACGGCGTCGCGGAAGCGGTGCGCCAGCTGCGCGGCAGCGCCGTCAACCAGGTACCCGGCGTGCGCAACATGCTGGTAACAGCGGGCAGCGGTCTGCCGACCAGCGCCGCCATTCTCGGAGTGGACTGACATGCCTTCGATCGAACGCCGCAAGCCCCAGGAAGCAGCCGGAATGACGCCGGCCGCCGAAGTCCTATCCGACCTGCTGATCCGGCGCTTCAGCTGCCGGGCCTATCGTCCCGAGCCGGTTCCGCACGAAACCATCGAGACGATGCTGGCGATCGCACAGAACGCGGCATCGTGGTGCAACAGCCAGCCCTGGCAGCTTCACGTCACCCAAGGCGAAGCCACCGAGCGGTTGCGCGAGGCGATGTTCGCCCGCGCCAGCGCCGACATGGCGACGGGGGCGATGACCGCAGAGTCCGACCTGCCGTTTCCCGAGAACTACACCGGCGTCTACAAGGAGCGGCAGCGCGAAGTGGGTTGGCAGCTGTACGAGGCCGTCGGCGTCGTCTACGGCGACCGCATCGGCTCTGCGAAGCAGATGCTGGAAAACTTCCGACTGTTCGGCGCGCCGCACGCGCTGGTCATCACCACCGAGAAAAGCATCGGCACCTATGGCGTGCTCGACTGCGGCAGCTACCTCGGCACCTTGCTGCTCGCGGCAGAGAGCCTGGGCATCGGCATGATCCCGCAGGCTGCCTTCGCCAACTACTGTCCGCTCTTGCGGGAATTCTTCGGAATTCCCGAGACCCGGGACATCGTCTGCGGCGCCTCGTTCGGCTGGCCGGACATGGACCATCCGGCAAACAGCTTCCGCTCGCGGCGGGCGGAAGTCACGGACACCGTGACATGGCTGGACCGGTAGGCGACGGCGCAGAGGCCGTCGCCGGACTGGAATTGTCCGACGATGTCGCCAATTACCGGGCCCGGGACGAGGACCGCGCGCACCACTACAGCCGGCAGTACACGCCCTACGTCTGGTTCGCGCAAGTGGCGCGGCGCTTTCCCCAGCGGGTAGCGCTCGCCCGGCCCGACGGCAAGCTGACCTACCGCGAGCTCGACGACATGGCCCGGGCCTTCGCCCGCGGGCTCGTCCGCCTCGGCGCGGCGCCGGGCGAGGCAATCGGCGTCGCCTGCGGAAATCGCTGGGAACTGGCGCCGCTGTTCCTAGCCTGCTCGGCAGTCGGCATCTCGTTCACCGCCTTCAATCCGATGCTGACGGCGCATGAACTCGCCTATCAGATCGGCGAACTGCGCCCGCGCCTGTTCCTCGCCGAGGGCCACACCAGGCTCGAGGACCTGCTCGATGCCGACGACGGTGACACGGTCGAGCCGACCGGAGACGAGTGGGGACCGCTGATGGTCCGGTTCTCCTCGGGCACGACCGGAAAGCCCAAGGCCATGGTCAGCAGCCAGCGGGCGCAGCTGGAGAACTATCGCCACATGATGGCGATGCTCGACATGCGCAGCGACGACGTTCACATCGTCACCGGGCCGCTGGGCCATGCCGCACTCCACGCCGGACTGCCGCAACTGCTTGTCGGCGGCACGGTCGCGCTGATGGGCCGCTTCGACAAGACCTGCTTCTGGAACGACTGCGCAGAACATGGCGCAACCAATGCGCTAGTGGTGCCGACGATGCTTTCGGGCGCACTCGACTATCCCGGCGAGGCGCCGAGCCTGCGCCGGCTGCTGTCGACCGCGGCGACGCTGGCCCCTCCGCTCAAGCAGCGACTGGCAGAGCGTTTCCCCCATGTCGGCCTCGTCGAGGCCTACGGTTCTTCGGAGTTCGGCTACGTCGCGGCACTGATGCCCGACGAGCAGAGCCACCGTCCGCGCTCGGTCGGACGGCCTCTGCCGGGCCAGGACGTGGCGATCTTCGACGACGAGGGGCGTGCCTGCGGCCCGGAAGAGATCGGCACGATCCATGTCCGCAGCCCCGAGCTGGTGACGCGCCACGTGGGCTCCGTGCGGCCCGAGCCTACCGTCGCCGAGCAGCGCAGCGAAGGCTGGCTCACTTCCGGCGATCTCGGTTACCTGGACAGCGAGGGCTATCTCTTCATCAGCGATCGCCGCGCCGACCTCATCGTCTCGGGCGGGCTCAACGTCTATCCGGCGGAGATCGAGTCGGTCCTGCTCGAGGTGCCCGGGGTGCGCGAAGTCGCGGTCGTCGGCATTCCCGACCGCCATTGGGGCCACCGCGTCGTCGCCTATGTGGATGCCGATGCGAAGGTCGATGACATCCTGGCTTACTGCGACGGGCGGCTGGCGAAGTACAAGATCCCGCGCGCGGTCCACAATGTCGGCCCGCTGCCGCGCACCAGCAGCGGCAAGACCTCGCGCATGCTGGCGCGCGGCATGGCCGAGCGCGGCGAATTCCCGACCTGAATTGTTGTCGAGAGGAAGAACGCTGCCATGATCGTCCTGCATCACTCGCCCACGACCCGGTCGTTCCGCATCAAGTGGCTGCTGGAGGAACTCGGTCTCCCCTACCGGGAAATCGTGCGCGACTTCTACAACATGGAACGACACGATCCGGAATACCGGCACGTCAACCCGATCGGTTCGTTCCCGACTGTCGAAGACGATGGCCTTGTCCTGACCGAATCCGGCGCCATCATAAACTACGTCCTGCGCAGGTACGGCGGCGGCCGCTTCCTTCCGGCGGCTGGAAGCCCGCAACAAGCGCTGGTCGATGAATGGATGTACTGGTCCGAAGGACTGTTTGCGGTTCACCAGCGCATCTATTGGGATCACTGCGCACCGCCGCCCGGCTGCATCATCGATCCGATCCCCAGCGTCGGCGAGGAGGCCCGGCGCCAGGCGATCCGCTACGCGGGAATGCTGGAAGCTGCCTTGCGCGACGACGGCTGGATGGTTGGCGACGGGCTGACCGGCGCGGACTTCATGCTCAGCTTCCCGCTGTTCCTTGCCAACATGCTCGGCTGGTTCGAGTCGCTGCCGCGAACCGCGGCATACATCGGCCGTATTGCTGGCCGGCCGGCGTTTGCCAGCGCCATCGCAGATACCCTGGCTTATCTTGGTACAATGCGACGCCGGGTTCCGGAGTTCCCGAGCTTCAGGTCCACCGAAGCGCTGGCAATTCCGGCAATCTCGGGGGGCGACGGTCCGAGCAATCGACGCCCCCCGCTTGCTTAGCTCTTGAGCGACTGGAAGTACCGCACCCGCCCTGCCAGCCGCTCGGCGCGCAGGGCATCCATCGGCAGCTGGAACTTCACGCCCGGCACGGTCTCGTTGACCAGCGGGTTACCGCCCCACCAGATGATCCGGCAGATGCGGCTGGAGATCCGCCAGCCCTGCGCGGTGCGGACCAGCACGTCGTCGTACCAGCCGGTGCCTTCCCAGAATTCGCCGCCGGCCAAGCCCCGCCGGACCAGGCGCCATGTCGCATAGGTCATGGCATTGGCGGTATCTCCGCCGACGTTGACGAGGTGGCTCATCATCGTGTGCTGAGTGCCGTCGAACGGATCGTGATAGGCGGCAAAGTCGGATTTCAGGGTGGCGAGATCGCGCCAGTGCGAAGTTTCGCTGTAGTCTGCGTCGACATCTTCGGTGAAGACCTGGTCGAGCAAGTCCCAGGCCTGGGTATCGACGGCAAATCCATAGAGATTCACCACCCGGTTGATATCGTGTTCGTCCTGCAATGACATGGCCTTTTCCCCTTCCTGCGTGTTCAATAAGGCGCGCCGACCAGCCCGCCGTCCACCATCATCATCTGCCCGGTGATGTAGCTCGCCCGCTCCGAACAGAGGAACGCGACGGCGGCGGCGATTTCCTCGGGGGTGCCCTGCCGCCCGATCGGGATCGTCGTGTCGAGCGCCGCCGCCGCCGCCGCGGGGTCCTCCCCCTGCTCGCGAGCCATGGCCGCCATCCATGCCGTGGCCATCTCGGTGGCGATGAAGCCCGGAGCGACCGTATTGACCGTGATGCCATGGGCACCCAGTTCGTTTGACAGCGACTTGTTGAGGGCCGCCGCCGCAGCGCGCGTCACGTTGTCGACGATCAGCGGAATGTGCCTGTGCGGCTTCTTCACGCAGAACGAGCCGATCGTCACGATGCGTCCCCAGCGGCGTCGCTTCATACCCGCGACCACCGACTGGGCGAGCTGCAGCGCGCTCAGCACCAGCAATTCGTATCCGTCGCGAAAGTCCTGCGGCATCGCGCTGTCGAAACTCAGGCGTGCCGTGCCATAGACGTTGGCGATGGCAATGTCGGGCTCGCCGCCCAGCGATTCCCGGCAGCGGACATTCGCGATCGCGATGCCCTCCTGGCTGGTCATGTCTGCCGACAGGCCCTCGGCAATTCCGCCCGCGGCGCGGATCCCGGCCACCGTCGCGTCGATCGCCTCCTGACCGCGAGCGACCACGAGCACGCGCGCACCTTCGCGCGCGAGCTCCTCGGCCACGGCACGGCCCATGCCCTTGCTGCCGCCGCTAACCAGCGCGACCTTGTCGCGTAGTCCCAAGTCCATTCTCGCCCCCGTTCCGTGCGCGTCGACAACGACTAGCGGCTACGGGTCTGACCGTGTTGTCTGCCTGTGCGAGCGCTAGCGCCTGCACATGAAACCGGCGGGCAATTCAGATGTAGGCCGTGCTCGCCATCACCGAGATCGTCTCGGATTCCACGATGTCCGCCATCGGCTCCAGGATGGTGAGGCCCTCCGGTGCGGCACAGGCGGCGAGGCCGCGCTCGACATCGGCGAATTCGCCGAGCTCCCAGACGTGGATCAGCTTGCGGAAGTCGCCCGTCACCGGTTGCAGGGCCTGGACCAGCTTCCAGCCATGGTCCGCCATGTACGGCGCCAGCTTCTGCATCATTTCCGTGTACTCGGGCAGCTTGCCCAGCTTCAGTATGACTTCCGTGTAGATATGATAGGCCACGTCCAACCCTCCCTCAACTTTGCTCCTGGACAAGCGGTGCCGGCACCCGGGCACCGGCATCGGCCGCCTCCGCCTTGTCGAATGCCTCGAGCAGGCTCGCCTTCACCGCCTCGTATTGCCGGTATGCCTCATGCTTGACCGGACCGTAGCCACGCACTTCCTGGGCAGCGCCGGCCAGGTCGATGGCGGTGTGCAGATTGGTGGCGTCGACCCTGTCCAGCACTGCGGTCATCATCTGCCGATAATCTGCGATCAGGGCCCGTTCCATCCTGCGCTCGGCCATATAGCCGAACGGATCGAAGGCAGTGCCGCGAAGCCCCTTGAAACGGGCCATCAACCGGAAGACGCGCAGCATCCAGCCGCCGAGTTCGCGCTTCCGCGGCCGGCCGTTGGTGTCCTTTCCGGTGAACAGCGGCGCCGAAGCGAGATGGAAGGTCAGCTGCAAGTCGCCGTCGAACTGCTCCTTCAGCCGCTCGATGAATGCCGGCTCCGAATAGAGCCGCGCGACCTCGTATTCGTCCTTGTAGGCCATCAGGCGGGCAAGCGTGATCGCGATCTCGCGCACCAGCAGATCGCCGCCTTCGAGGCCGCGCGTCGTCACGATGTCCTGCGCATGACGAACGAAATCGCTGTACTGCGCGGCGTAGGCTGCGTCCTGGTAGGCGGTGAGCAAGGCCACGCGGTGGGCAAGGATCTCGCTTAGCGACATGTCGGCGAGCTTCACCGGCGGGGGCGCTATCATGCGAGACAGCTCCTGGGGCGCGACGGCGGCGAGACGGCCGATCGCGAATATCCTCAGGTTGCCTTTGACGAAAGTGCCGTTGAGCCGGATCGCCTCCTCGAGCGAGGCGACCGAGACCGGGAGCAGGCCCTTCTGCGCGGCATAGCCGAGCATCAGGATGTTGGTGCCGATGCTGTCGCCCGTCATCGCGGTCGAGATCCCGCTGGCATGGAGGCTGAACAGCTGGCCTTCTTCCAGGGCCCGCGCAATCGCGGCGACGAGAGCATTGTCGTCGTAGCTGGCGTCGCGGTTGGTCTGGAACTCGCCGGTCGGCGTTACGTCGGCGTTGACCACGGCCTTCGAGCGCCCGGGCTCTAGTGTCTTGAGCACGTCCTGGCTCGATCCCACGATGGCGTCGCACGCCAGCAGGACATCGGCGTGGCCGAAGCTCAGGCGAGTCGAACTCAGGGCCTCGGGGCTGGCAGCGACGCGAATGTGGGAGGTTACGGCACCGCCTTTCTGAGCCATGCCGGTCATGTCGAGGACGGTGCACCCCTTGCCCTCGACATGCGCCGCCATGCCGACGAGCGCACCGACCGTCAGCACTCCGGTCCCGCCGATGCCCGCGACGATCATCGCGAAGGGCGTGTCGAGTTCGACTGTCGCCGGGGTGGGAAGTTCGGCCAACATGGCGTCGAGCCTGGACGGGTCGCCCGCAATCCGCGTCGCGACCTTCGCGCCCCGGACAGTGACGAACGAGGGGCAGAAGCCCTTGACGCAGCTGAAGTCCTTGTTGCAGGTCGACTGGTCTATCCGGCGCTTGCGGCCCAGCTCGGTCTCGAGCGGGGTTATCGAGACGCAGTTGGACTGCACGGAGCAATCGCCGCAGCCTTCGCAGACGTCCTGGTTGATGAAGACGCGCTTGTCGGGATCGGGGTAATTGCCGCGCTTGCGGCGCCGGCGCTTCTCGGTCGCGCAGGTCTGCTCGTAGACGATGGCGGAGACGCCGGTGGTTTCGCGCAGGTCCCGTTGCACGGCGTCAAGATCGTCGCGGTGGCGCAGCGTGACGCCCTTGGGCAAGTCGGCCGAGGTATATTTTCCGGTATCGTCGGACATGAGCACGACCGGGCTGACGCCTTCGGAAACCAGCTGGTTGACCATGTCCACCGGCGAAATGTGCATTTCCACGGGCTGGCCGCCGGTCATCGCGACGGCATCGTTGAACAGCAGCTTGAAGGTGACGCGCGTCCCTGCCGCAACCGCGGCGCGGATGGCGAGGATGCCCGAATGGGAATAGGTGCCGTCGCCCATGTTCTGGAACATGTGTGGCTGCTCGACGAAAGGTTCGACGGCCAGCCAGGGCATCGCCTCGCCGCCCATGTTGACAGGCAACATCGTCCGGCGCTCGGGCATGACGTAGGCAGCCAGGCCCTGGCAGCCGACTGCCGCCATCGCCTTGCTGCCCTCGGGCACTTTGGTGCTGGTGTTGTGCGGGCAGCCCGAGCAGTAGAACGCCGGGCGCATCCGTCCACTGCCGTAAAGCGCTGCCTCCGCCTCGAGCGCGGCATACTTTCGTCCGGCCGCTTCGACGGCTTCGTCGGCGATTCCCAGTTCGCGAAGCACGGTCAGCAGCGCCTTGCGAACCAGCGCCGGGTTGAGCTCGCCGACCTCGGGCAGCAGCGGCGCCCCGGACAGCGAGCGCTTGCCGGTCAACGCAGGGCGTTCGTCGGCCGAAACCGCATAGAGCAGCCGCGCGAGCTGGTCCTCGATCACCGGGCGCTTCTCCTCGACCGAGAGGACGACCTTGTAGCCCTTGGCGAAGCCGGCTGCGCCTTCGGGTTCGAGCGGCCAGACCAGCCCGGGCTTCCACAGGCCGATGCCGAGCTCGCGGCAGCGCTGCTCGTTCAGGCCAAGGTCGGCGAGGGCCTGACGCAGGTCGAGGAAGGCCTTGCCTGCAGCGACGAGCCCGAGTTCTCGGCGCGGTCCGTCAAGCACGACGCGATCGAGTGGATTGGCTCGCACGAAAGCCTGCACGGCGGGCAGGCGATGCTGCACCGTCAGCGCCTCCAGCTCAAGCGGCGCGGGCGTGTAGCGGACATTGCGCCCGCCCGCCGGCGCCGGGAAATCCGGTGCAACGAAGGCCCGGTGAATGTCGGGCAGCTCGATCGAAGCCGTCAGGTCGAGCGTATCGGTAATGCACTTCAGACCGGCGTAGGCGCCGCTGAAGCGCGACATCGCCCAGCCGTAGAGGCCGAAGGCAATGATCTCGTCGATCGTTGCCGGGTACAGCACCGGGATCATGCCGGCGATCAGCGTGTGCTCGGACTGGTGGGCGCTGGCCGAGGACTTGCCGCCGTGGTCGTCGCCCGCGACGACGAGCACGCCGCCGTTTGCCGACGAGCCTTCCAGGTTGCCGAGCTTGAGCGCTTCGCATGCCCGGTCGACGCCAAGCCCCTTGCCGTACCACAGCCCGAAGACACCGTCATATGCGGATTCGCCGAACCAGGCGAGTTCCTGGGTGCCGCGCACGGCAGTGGCGGCAAGTTCCTCGTTGAGGCCGGGAACGAAGCGGATGCCGTAGGCGTCGAGCTCCTTCTGCGCCGCCCAAAGCGCCGCATCGTAGACTCCGAGCGGCGAGCCTCGGTAGCCCGAGATATAGCCTGCCGTCTTCAGCCCGGCGGCGCGGTCACGGCGCACCTGATCCATCGGCAGCCTTACGAGCGCCTGGTTCGCGGAGAGGAATACCCTCCCGGACTCGAGGTCATACTTGTCAGCCAGGGATATCGCAGTCTTCGTCATCGCAGCCTAACCGTATCGCAAGAGGGCGTTAGCTCGGGCGCATGCGCAGCAAGCGCAACGCAACAGCAGGAAGCGCCGGTGTCACTCCAAGATGGAGGTCGTCGCCGGGCAATGCCAGCCCGATTGCGCCTGTGGACCAGCGCGCTATCAATTAGCGCAAACTGGCGCCCCTGCCTTGCGCCTATAGCGGCATCGTCGGCACCATTGCCGGCGATGTCGCGTTGATCGAATGGAGGATGGCATGGCGAGCGGACCGTTGGTCGGGATCAGGGTCGTGGAGTTTGCAGGTCTCGGTCCTGGGCCTTTCGCCGGAATGCTGCTGTCCGACCTGGGTGCCGAAGTCGTGGAGATCGCGCGCGAGGGCGCACCGCCGCCGCCCGCCTTTCGTGGCGATGCCCGCGGCCGCAAGCGCATCTGCCTGAACCTCAAGTCGCCGGCCGCGGTCGAGACCTGCCTCAAGCTGATCGAAAAGGCCGACATCGTCTTCGAAGGAAACCGCCCTGGGGTGATGGAGCGGCTCGGGCTCGGACCCGATGTCATGCTCGCGCGCAACCCTGCGCTGATCTATGGCAGAATGACCGGATGGGGGCAGTACGGACCGCTTTCCCATGCGGCCGGCCACGACATCAACTACCTCGCCATCACCGGCCTGCTGCATGCCATCGGTCCCGCCGAGCGGCCGGTGCCCCCGCTCAACATCGGGGCCGACTACGGCGGTGGTTCGATGTTCCTCGTCGTCGGCATGCTCGCCGCACTGCTCAGCGCCCGCGCCACCGGCAAGGGACAGGTCGTCGATGCCGCGATGACCGATTGCGCCACCTACCTCGGCTCGCTGTTTCACAACTTCCTGTCGGCAGGCGCATGGGAAGACCGCCGCGAGGCGAACCTGCTCGACGGCGGGGCTCCCTTCTACGGCAACTATGAATGCGCCGACGGGCGTTTCGTCGCGATCGGGTCGATCGAACCGCAGTTCTACCGACTGCTCCTCGAGAAGACCGGTGCGGCCGAGCGTCTGCCGCAGGAGCAGATGGACAAGGCGCACTGGCCGGCCATGCGCGAAGCGCTGCGCGAGGTGTTCCTGACGAAGACGCGCGACGAATGGTGCGCCCTCATGGAGGGCAGCGACGTGTGCTTCGCCCCGGTGCTGACCCTGGCCGAGGCTCGGAAGCATCCGCACCAGATCGAGCGTCAGGTCTTCCTCGAGTCGAACGGTGCCCTCCAGGTCGCGCCGGCACCGCGCTTTTCCGAGACGCCCGGCCGGATCCAGTGGCCCCCGTCCGACCGTGACTGGACCGCCGAGGAGATTCTTGCCGGCTGGTAGCGTCCGTCCAGCGGTCAGCCGGCGGCGCGGAAGCCGCGGATTTCGCGGGGGATCACTTCCATTGTTCGCACGAGTTCCATGTAGTTCCAGTAGTCGGTAGCGCTCGCGATGAGCCCGTCGCGGAATTCGTAGATCGACAGCCCCCTGATGCGGACCGGTCGACCGGTGCAGTCGATGCCGTCGAACCGGCCGACATATTCGTGTGCCAGCTGCCATTCCGCGACGCCGGTCGTCGCCGTCGCATCACAGCGCAGCATCGTCATCTCGAAGTCCACGTTGTGCTTCTTCACCCGCGCCGCGTGGGCCAACAATGCTTCGGTGCCAATGATCCGGATGCCGTAGGGCACGTCCTCGAACCTGCCGTCGGCGACGAACAGCGATGCGAAGCGCGCCGGATCGGGATCGGACCAGCTTGCGAGAAGGGCCGCGATCAGCCGGCGATTGTGCTCGCTGCCCGAGTTCACGCCCGCCCGTGCCAATTGCGGTCGATCTCCTGCCTGAGACGCACCAGCGCTGCTCCGATCTCCAGCACTTCGCTGTCGTTGATCTGGCTGCTGATGCGAATTGCAGACAGCCCGAAGCTCGGCCGGCCGAGGGCGTCGTTCAGGACGGTAGCCACGGTAGTCACCCCGGGTGCGAAGTTTCCTGGGTCGATGGCGTAGCCGAGGCGATGATATTCACGGACCTGCCGCAGGTATTCGGCAATGTCGGGTGGGGCCTGCCAGCGCAGCTGCGACAGTTCCTGCTCGATTTCGCTGTCCGACAGGTTCAGTTCCCCTGCGAAGGCACGCCCGACGGCCCCGATGAACAGCGGCAGCCGCTGCCCGACCGACATGTGGATCCGCATCGGATGCGGCGATTCCAGGAACCCGGCGAGGACGATCCGCTTGCGGTCGATCCGCCGCCAGAAGCCGACCGAGGTCAAGGTCTCGGCCACGAACCGCGACAGGCTCGGCTGGATCATGGCGAAAGTGTTGGCCGGATCCAGCGCCCTGCGCGCAAGCATTACCGCCGCGCTGCCCAGCGAATAGCACTTGTTTGTGCGATCGAACTGGGCATAGCCCTCTTCCGTCAGTTGCTTGAGAATCCTGAAGCAGGAACTCGGCGGAACGCCCAGTTCGCGCGAGATCGCATTGACCCCCATGGGAGCGGCGGCATTGGCCAGGAAGCGCAGCAGCGCAAGCGTCTGCCCCACCGTACTCATCTTTGGCGCCGGCGGCTGATCGCTCACTTCGTGCAAGGTGGAGACAGAATTGGACGCTCTACCCATGATGCAACTGCAACCTCCCGATCCTCGCGCAATCATGCCGCTTCGACCGCTGAAACTCAACACAGCTGTCTATTAGCTTCTCGGGTCATCCCTGCTCGTCTGAAAGATGCTCCTGCGCGAGCAACGGGCTGGGACGAATGCCGTTGCAGCCACGGATACGATTTTCGGTCGCGCGGCAATTTCGCGCGTCAACGGAAGTCGATCCCGACCTTGCCGAAATGCTGCTGCTTCGCGAAGTACTCGAACGCCTCGCGCAGGGACGCCAGCGGGAAAGTCGAATCGACTACGGGCATGATATGGTTCTGCTCTACCGCGACCACCATCGCCTCCTGGTGCTCCCTGCTTCCGACGGTCACTCCGCTGATCGCGCGGTTGGCGTGTATCAGCTGGGGAGGAGCGAACTGGATCGGCTTGCGGCTCAACACCCCGACGAGGCAGAGCCGGCCCCCGGTACGCAGGGATTGCAGCGACTGGGAAAGGTCGCCGCCGGCGACTTCGATGAGGTGATCGATTCCCCCGCCGGCAGCCTTGCGCGCCGCCCTGCCCCATTCCGGGTCCAGGCGATCCACCACCGCATCGGCGCCCAGCGCGGTCAGCCTCGCCGCCTTGTCGGGGCTACCGGTGGTGGCGATGACTCGCGCCCCGGCCATCTTCGCGAACTGCAGCGCAAAGATCGCCACGCCGCCGGTCCCCTGCACGAGTACGGTCTCGCCGGGCTGCAGCACGCCTTCGATGAACAAGGCTCGCCATGCAGTTAGCCCTGCACAGGGCAATGTTGCCGCAGCCACCGGGTCGAGCCCGGCGGGTGCGCGGGTGAAACCCGACTCGGGCATCGTGACCATGCTGGCAGCGAACCCATCGACATGGTCGCCGCGCATGTGCGCGACCCCTTCTGCATAGGCCGTGCCGCGCGACCAGTCCGGAAAGAACGTGCCCATGACCCGGTCCCCGACCTGGAACCGGCTGGCGTCCGGGCCGCAAGCTTCGACGATGCCGACGCCATCGGACAGCGGAACTCGCCCCGGAGCAGCCATGATACCGCCGGTTGCAACGAGGAAATCGTGGAAGTTCAGCGAACTGGCCTCGATGCGGACGAGGATCTCGCTGCGCTCCGGCTGGCGCAGCTGCATCGGTATCGGCGCGAGCGATGAGAGCGTCGGCTCTGCCGCGATTTCGTATTTCAGCAGATCCATCATCTCTCCCATCGGTACCTGTGACCGGTTTCACACACTTGCGGAAGACGTGATCGTCGACCGCCAACAGCCTTGAC
>CAUJJI010000072.1 GCA_963205265.1 Pseudomonadota bacterium | reverse complement strand
CAGGTTGAAGCCGAGATGCGGGCACTTGCGCTGCGCCGCGTAATAGGTGCCGTCGACATTGGCGAGCAGCAACTTCTGCCCCTTCGCTTCCACCGGGACGATCTTGCCGGCAGGCGCATCCTGCACCCCGGCGACGCGAATCTAGTCCATGGCCAAGCCCTCCCCTGTTGCGCCCGAAGACACTTCCCCATGGCAACTTGGCACCTCCGCGCCGCCAGGGAAAGCCGGAACTCGTCGCCCCGGGCTCGACCCGGGACCGCGGGCGGCTGGGCCGAGCGCTCCGGCGATGAGGCCAGCGGTCCCGGGTCGAGCCCGGGACGACGTCACTTCGCCCGCCTACTCCGCCGCCGGCAGGTAGACTTCCCCGCCCTTCTCCTTGAAGACCTTGCTCATCTCCTCCATCCCCGCCTCGGCCTCCTCGGCGGCGATGAAGGCGGTCGAGGGCTGGTTCTGCTTCGCGGCGAAGTCGCGCACTTCCTGGGTGATCTTCATCGAGCAGAACTTGGGCCCGCACATCGAGCAGAAATGCGCGCTTTTCGCGCCTTCGGCCGGCAGCGTCTGGTCGTGGTACTGCTCGGCCGTGTCGGGATCGAGCGACAGGTTGAACTGGTCGCGCCAGCGGAACTCGAAGCGCGCGCGGGAGAGCGCATCGTCGCGCACCTTGGCCGCCGGGTGGCCCTTGGCGAGGTCGGCGGCATGGGCGGCGAGCTTGTAGGTCACCACGCCGACCTTGACGTCGTCGCGGTCGGGCAGGCCGAGGTGCTCCTTGGGCGTGACGTAGCAGAGCATCGCCGTGCCGTACCAGCCGATCATCGCCGCGCCGATGCCGCTGGTGATGTGGTCGTAGCCCGGCGCGATGTCGGTGACGAGCGGCCCGAGCGTGTAGAACGGCGCTTCGCCGCAGGCCTCGAGCTGCTTGTCCATGTTCTCCTTGATCTTGTGCATCGGCACGTGGCCGGGGCCCTCGATCATCACCTGCACGTCCTGATCCCAGGCGCGCTTGGTCAGTTCGCCCAGCGTATAAAGCTCGGCGAACTGGGCCTCGTCGTTGGCATCGGCGATCGAGCCGGGGCGCAGGCCGTCGCCCAGCGAATAGGCGATGTCGTAGGCCTTGCAGATCTCGGTGATCTCGTCGAAGTGCTCGTAGAGGAAGCTCTCCTTGTGGTGCGACAGGCACCACTTGGCCATGATCGAGCCGCCGCGGCTGACGATCCCGGTCACGCGCTTGGCGGTCAGCGGGATGTAGGGCAGCCGCACGCCGGCGTGGATGGTGAAATAGTCGACGCCCTGTTCCGCCTGCTCGATCAGCGTGTCGCGGAAGATCTCCCAGGTCAGCTCCTCGGCAATGCCGCCGACCTTCTCCAGCGCCTGGTAGATCGGCACCGTGCCGATCGGCACGGGGGCATTGCGGATGATCCATTCGCGGGTGTCGTGGATGTTGCGGCCGGTGGACAGGTCCATCACCGTGTCGGCGCCCCAGCGGATCGACCAGACCATCTTGTCGACTTCCTGGGCAACGTCGGAGGCGACGGCCGAATTGCCGATGTTGGCGTTGATCTTGACCAGGAAATTGCGGCCGATCGCCATCGGCTCGCATTCGGGGTGGTTGACGTTCGACGGGATGATCGCGCGGCCCCGCGCCACTTCGTCGCGCACGAATTCGGGCGTGACGTAGTTGGGGATCTCGGCGCCCCAGTCCTGCCCGTCGCGGACGTGGTCCCTGATCATCTCGCGGCCGAGGTTCTCGCGGATCGCGACAAATTCCATCTCGGGCGTGACGATGCCGCGCCGGGCATAGTGCATCTGGCTGAGGTTCGCGCCAGGCTTGGCGCGCAGCACGCGCTTCGAGACGTTGGGGAACGGCGCGACGCCGCCCGAGCGGTCTGGGCCCTTGAGGCCGTTGTCCTCGGGCTTCACTTCGCGCGGGGCATAGTCCTCGACGTCGCCGCGCGCGAGCTGCCAGGGGCGTCGCAGCTGCGGCAGGCCGGCCTGGATGTCGATCAGGGCATCGGGATCGGTGTAAGGGCCCGAGGTGTCGTAGACTCGCACCGGCGGCTCGCCCGAGGACGGCTCCAGCGCGATCTCGCGCATGGCGACGCGCAGCGGGCCGACGTGGATCTTGCGCGAGCCGCGGATCGGTCCGGTGGTGACGCCGATTTCCAGGCGGGAATTGATGTCGGCCATTGCGCGTACTCCTTCGCGGGGCGGAAGACGGGAGCGCTGGCGGCGTGCCCTTCCCTCCGCCCGTACTAACGGGTTCAGGTTCGACGGGTCGTGGGGCGCGACGCCCACCTCTCAGCCGCTTGGCTCCCCGGGGAAGGTCCGATAGTAAGGATCGCCCGCCGCAATGTCGAGAGCCGCGCTCAGAAATGCGGCAGTGCGACGCCGATCAGGACCAGCCCGATGATGATCGAGCCGACCGCCCACAGCTTCTGCAGCGGGCCGAAGCGGCGCAGCCAGAATGCCGTGTAGATGTCGCTGAACGCGAGGATCGCCAGGGCTTCCAGGCAGAGCAGGCCGCCGAGCACGCTGAGCGCGCTCGACAGCCAGTCGGCCGAACCCCAGGGATTGGCGATGTAGACGGCGGCGCCGAGGAACAGCTCGACCAGGGCGGTGAGGATCTGCAGCGCCGGCGACTGGGCGATCTCCTCGATCAGCTTGCGCCACTGGCCGGGCGTGCGCATTTCGCCGATGCCGGCGAACAGGGCGAAAGTGCCGAGGAACAGCGCCGTCCAGGCGGGCGCCACGGTGAAATCAGGCATAGACGAATCCCCCTCATTTTTCGCCGTCGACGATGAACCCGCCGAACGGCCTCGTAAAGCATGAGTTGCGCTTGCCGACCATCGTTCCGGACGCCATCTCGGCGGCGATGTCCGAACCGCTCGAAGCACTGCTCGACAGGCTCCGCGCCTGCAGTCGCTGCGCCGACTCGCTGCCGCATGCGCCGCGCCCGATCGTCCAGGCCGGGCGGGGAGCGCGCATCCTCATCGTCGGCCAGGCTCCGGGCAGCCGCGTCCACGCCAGCGGCATGGCCTGGGACGACGACAGCGGCGATCGCCTGCGCAGCTGGCTGGCTCTCGACCACGATACTTTCTACGATCCCGAACAGGTCGCCTTGGTGCCGATGGGGCTGTGCTATCCCGGCAAGGGCAACGGCGGCGACCTGCCGCCGCGCCGCGAATGCGCGCCGCTTTGGCATGCGCCGCTGCTGGCGCAGATGGAAAACCTCAAGTTGACTTTACTAGTTGGCCAGTATGCCCAGGCCGCCTATCTGCCCCGCGCCATGCGGCCTTCGCTGACCGCTGCCGTGCGCGCCCACGCGCAAGCGCCGCAGGACCGCTTCCCGCTGCCGCATCCCGCCTGGCGCAGCCGGCTGTGGATGGCGCGGCATCCCTGGTTCGAAGCCGAAGTGCTGCCGGTGCTGCAGGCGAAAGTCGCGCAGGCCCTGGGCCGCTGAGCTGGGGCGCCGACCGGTCGGCTGCCATTGCGTCGTCCCGCGCTCGACCCGGGACCGCTGGCGGCTGGGCTGGATGCTTCCCTTGCTGTCACTCCCCGAACTTGGTTCGGCGGACAACCGGGCCGCATCCCACCTCGGAACGTCCTAGAAGGTGTAACCCAGCCCCAGCCCGATGCGCCACTGGTCGGCGTCGCCGCGGATCGCGGTATAGGGCGTGCGCCTGGCTTCGCCGAGCAGGCGCGAATAGCTGGCGATGGCGAAGCCCGCGAAGCCGCCGTCGAGCAGGTTGCCGTTGAAGTCGATGCCGACCAGCGCCGAGGCCGTCGCGCGGGCCCAGCCGCCGTGCGCGGCATGGACCGGCAAGCCGCTGGCCAGGCTCTGCGCCGGGCTGACGCCGTAGTAATAATCGGCGAAGTCGTCGTCGACATGCCGGGCGCTGACTCCGACCGTTGCCAGCGCGCCCTTGCTGAGCGGGGTGAGATAGCTGATCCCCGGCGTCACGATCATGCCGCGATGCGCCTTGTTGACGTTCCACATGACGTCGGCGGACAGCGACAGGCTGTCGTAAGGGTTGAGCAGCCCGCGCACCGCCACCCCCGCCGATGCCCCGATGTCCACCGCATCCTTGAGCTTGCCGGCGGCGCGCACGACCGGGTCCTCGATGCGGCCGTGGCGGTTGCGCGAGTAGCGTGCCACCGGCCCCAGCGCGAAGCCGATCCGCTCGCCCCTGGCGTCGGGAATGAGATCGAGCGCCAGTCCGCCCTGGCGCGGCGAGATGCCGATGCCCGCGATGCGGCCCTGCAAGACCGGCACCGGCGAGAGGACATAGTCGTCCGACCCTTCGTAGCTGGGACCATAGACCCCGGCGGCGCCGACCGTCAGGTAATCGCCGTCGAACTTGCTCGCTTCGGGCGCGGTGTCCTGGGCGAGGGCCGTCGCCGGAATGAGCGCGAGCGACGCGGCCGCGACGAAACGAAGCAGATCCATGCAAGTCCCCAATAGTGCCGCTGCCAAACGCCTCAGACGCCGGGCGGTTGCATCCCAGAGCTCAGCCCATCGCCTGCCATTGCCTGATCGCATCGACCGGCCAGACCAGCATCACCACGTTCAGCGTCAGGTTGTCGCGGATCATCGCCAGGGTGAACAGTTCGAAAGCCAGGGCCAGGGCCACGGCCGCGCGGGCCGGCAGCCGGCTCGCCAGGACGAAGCCCAGCACCATCCAGCCGATGTCGGCCATGGAATTGAGGATGCTGTCGCCCGAATAGCCGTAGCTCATGGTCACCGCGCGGTAGCGGTCGATGATCAGCGGGGAGTTCTCCAGCAGTTCCCAGCTCGCCTCGATCGCCACCGCGATCGGCAGCGCCCAGCGCGCGGGGCCGCCGTCGAAGACTCGCCAGCGGCGCCACAGCAGGTGCGCCCCGGCGTAGAACAGGAGGCCGTGGATGACGTGGCTGAAGCTGTACCAATCGGCGATCTGCTGGCTGTTCTCGGGCGATTCGACGACGCCGTGCCAGAAGCTTATCGTGCCGCAGGGGCAGATCGGCGGGCGGCGCATGGCGAACAGGATCGCCCCGCAATAGGCCCAGACCAGGATAGTCGCGGCCAGCGCGCGGCGGTGGGGCAGCAGCGTGGTCATCGCGGTTCCTCCGGCGGTGGCGTCGCGTCGCCGGCACCGAGCGCGCGCTGCAGGTAGAGCACGTCGAGCCACCGGCCGTGCTTGCGGCCGACGCTTTTCAGCCGCGCGACTTCGACGAAGCCAGCCCTGGCATGGAGCGCGATCGAGGCCGGCTCGCTGCCGGCGATGCCGGCGATGACCTGGCGGAAGCCGCAATCCTCGCAAGCCTGGAGCAGCGCCGCGAGCAGGCCGGTGCCGATCCCTTGCCCCAGCCGGTCGTGGCGCAGGTAGATGCTGTTCTCGCAGGCATAGCGATAGGCGGCGCGGGCATTGTACTGGGCGGCATAGGCAAAGCCTACCGCCTCTCCGGCCGCGACCCGGGCGATCAGCCAGGGCGCGCCCGCGTCGCGCACCTTGGCCATGCGCGCGGCCATCTCGGCCGCATCGGGCGGGACGGTCTCGAAGCTCGCCGTGCCGTGCAGCACGTGATGCGCATAGATCGCCGCGATCTCCGGCGCATCGGCCGGCGTGGCCGGCGTGATGGTGACTGCCCCGTCCATCGCCGCAGCCATGCCGCATCGCGGCGCGCAAGCCAAGGGGCTGCTGCCGCGCCCATGCATTCCTGCCCACCCAGGCAGGTTGCCCCCTGCCGCGGCAGGGCCTAAAGCCTGGGCCATGCAAAGGCCCGACATCGATATCGCCGTTCTCGGCGGAGGCCTCGCGGGCGGGCTCATCGCGCTGGCACTCGCCGCGCTGCGCCCCGACCTGCGCGTGCTGGTGATAGAACGTGGCCCGCGCTGCGGCGGCAATCACGTCTGGTCGTTCTTCACCAGCGACGTCGCCGCCGAGGATCGCTGGCTGGTCGAGCCGCTGATCGCCGCCCGCTGGGACGGCTACGAGGTCCGCTTTCCCGGGCATGACCGCGTGCTGGCGACGCCCTATCGCAGCATCACCGGCGAACGGCTGGACGAAGCGCTGCGCGCCGCGCTGCCGGCCGATGCCCTGCTGACCGGCGCAGACGTGATCGCGGCGACCGCCACCCGGGTCACTCTCGCCGACCGGACGCTGAGCGCCGGCGCGGTGATCGACGCCCGCGGCGGCGCGCCGATGCCCCACATGGCAGGGGGCTGGCAGAAGTTCCTCGGCCAGATGCTTGAACTCGCCGCGCCGCACGGGCTCACTCGCCCCGTGGTCATGGACGCCCGGGTCGAGCAGCTCGACGGCTACCGCTTCGTCTATTGCCTGCCCTTTTCGGAGACCGACGTCTTCGTCGAGGATACCTATTACACCGATGGCCCGGAACTCGACGGCGCCGCGCTGCGCAACCGGATCGCCGCCTATGCCGAGGAGCAAGGCTGGACCGTGCAAGGCATTTCCCGCGAGGAAACCGGCGTGCTTCCGGTCATTGCCGGCGGCGACTTCGCTGCGTTCTGGCCGGCGGAGGGCCCTGCCCGGGCCGGCGCGCGAGCGGCGCTGGTGCACCCGCTGACCAGCTATTCGCTGCCCGATGCCGTGCGCTTCGCCGCGCGCCTGTGCCGCCAGCCCGACCTGTCGGGCGCGGCACTGGCGCGTGCCAGCCGCGACTGGGCGAGGAGCCACTGGCGCAGCGGCAGCTTCTACCGCCTGCTCGCGCGCATGCTGTTCGGCGCCGCCGAGCCCGACCGGCGCTACCGCATGCTGGAACGCTTCTACCGCCTGCCCGAGCCGCTGATCGAACGCTTCTACGCCGGCCGGTCGACTCATGCCGACCGGCTGCGCGTGCTTGCCGGCAAGCCCCCTGTGCCGATCGCCGCCGCCATCGCCAGCCTCGCCGGCGGCGGCCGTCCGCTGGGAGCGCTCGGATGAAGCGGGCCTGCGTCATCGGCGCCGGCTTCGGCGGGCTCGCGCTGGCCATCCGCCTGCAGGCCTCGGGCGTCGAGACCACGCTGGTCGAAGCCCGCGACAAGCCCGGCGGCCGCGCCTATTTCTGGGAGCGCGACGGCTTCACGTTCGATGCCGGCCCGACGGTGATCACCGATCCCGCCTGCCTGCGCGAACTGTGGCAGCTGTCGGGCCACGACATGGCCGAGGACGTCACGCTGATGCCGGTCATGCCGTTCTACCGGCTGAACTGGCCCGACGGCGTCAACTTCGACTATTCGAACGACGACAGCGCGCTCCAGCGCGAGATTGCGCGAATCTCGGCAGAGGACCTTGCCGGCTACGACGAGTTCCAGCGCTATGCCGCGGCGGTCTACGAGGAAGGCTACGTCAAGCTGGGGCACGTGCCGTTCCTCGACTTCACCAGCATGATCCGCGCCGCGCCGGCGCTGGCGCGGCACCAGGCGTGGCGCTCGGTCTATTCGATGGTCTCGAGCTTCATGAAAAACGAGAAGCTGCGCGAGGCCTTCTCGTTCCACACGCTGCTGGTCGGCGGCAATCCGATGACCACCAGCGCGATCTATGCGCTGATCCACAAGCTCGAGAAGGACGGCGGCGTCTGGTGGGCGAAAGGCGGGACCAACCGCCTCGTCGCCGGCATGGTCCGCCATTTCGAGCGGCTCGGCGGGACCGTGCGGATGCACGACCCGGTGCTGCACGTCCACACCTTGGGCGACCGGGCCAGCGAGGTGGAGACCGCCAGCGGCTGGCGCGAGCGTTTCGACGCGGTCGCCAGCAATGCCGATATCGTCCACACCTATCGCGACCTGCTGAGCGAGACTTCGCGCGGCGGCCAGATGGCGGGCAAGCTGATGCGCAAGCGCTATTCGCCCAGCCTGTTCGTCGTCCATTTCGGCATCGAGGGCAGCTGGCCCGGCATTCCGCACCACACGATCCTGTTCGGGCCGCGCTACAAGGGCCTGCTCGACGACATCTACGGCCACGGCGTGCTGCCGCAGGACTTCTCGATCTACCTGCACCACCCGACGGTGACCGACCCGTCGATGGCGCCGCCGGGCAAGAGCACCTTCTATGCGCTGATCCCCGTCGCCCATCGCGGCAAGCTGCCGATCGACTGGGAGCAGGTCGGGCCGCTGCTGGAACGGCGCATCCTCGACGAAGTGGGCCGGCGCCTGATTCCCGACCTCGACGACCGCATCGTCACCAAGTTCCACTACAGCCCGCGCGACTTCACGCTCGACCTCAGCGCCTTCCACGGCAGCGCCTTCAGCCTCGAGCCGATCCTGACGCAAAGCGCCTGGTTCCGCGGCCACAATCGCGACGACAAGATCCGGAACTTCTACCTGGTAGGCGCCGGGACGCATCCCGGGGCGGGCATTCCGGGCGTGGTCGGCAGCGCCAAGGCCACCGCGAGGTTGATGCTGGAGGACCTGCGGTGAGGGGTGGGCTTGAAATCCTCCCCGGAACGGGGAGGGGGACCACCCGCAGGGTGGTGGAG
>CAUJJI010000071.1 GCA_963205265.1 Pseudomonadota bacterium | reverse complement strand
CCTGCCAAGCATTGGTGTTCCGCGTAAGTTGCGGTCGGCCATGCCGGCCGCTGCCCTGACCGGCGCGACCGGCGGGGCTCTGGGTGGTGGGAGCAGCGCTGGTGCTGCTTCGCGATGGAGAACCACCGATGACCGAACAGGGGAAGAAGTCCCGTCGTCCGCGCAGGATGGCGAGGCAGACCGATGATGCGGCCGCCGTCGGAGTGGGCGGCGCAGGGATGCCGACCAAGGCGGCGAGAGTCCTCGACCTGCTGCACCGCCCGGGCGGAGTGTCGCTCG
Organism: Pseudomonadota bacterium; assembly: GCA_963205265.1. Lineage (GTDB taxonomy): Bacteria > Pseudomonadota > Alphaproteobacteria > Sphingomonadales > Sphingomonadaceae > Novosphingobium. Next base: position 2,419 of record CAUJJI010000071.1, on the reverse strand, counting down.
ACGAGCTCGAGGCCGCCACCGGCTGGCTGCCGCATACGACGCGCGCCGCGCTGACCGGCCTGCGCAGGAAGGGCCATGCGATCGCACGCGACAAGGTCGAGGGCGTGACCCGCTATGCGATCGAGACGCCCGCGCCGTGAAGCGGATCGACAGGGAACTGGCTGCGCTGGCGACGATGGCGCCGGCGCAGCTGCGCGAGCGATGGGCGGTGCTGGCGGAAGGACCTGTGCCCTCAGTCCCGGTGCGATTGCTGCGCAGGCTGCTCGCCCAGCACCTGCAGGAGCGCCGCCTGGGCCAGCTGCCGGCAGTGGTCGCGCGCGAGCTCGAGCGGTCGCTCGATGCGGCGGCGACGGCCCCGGTGCCGCAGCGCCCTGCATTGACCCCGGGTACGCGCCTGATCCGCGAGTGGAACGGCAGGACCATCGCCGTGGAAGTGCGCGAGGACGGTTTCCTCTGGGAGGACAAGACCTGGCGCTCGCTCAGCGAGATCGCCCGCGCGGTGACCGGCGCCCACTGGTCGGGGCCACGCTTCTTCGGGCTTGCCCGCCGTGGCTGACAGGCTGCTGCGCTGTGCGGTCTATACCCGCAAGTCGACCGAGGACGGGCTCGAGCAGGCGTTCAACAGCCTCGATGCACAATACGAGGCCTGCGCCGCCTATGCGGTGAGCCAGCGCCACGAAGGCTGGACGCTGGTCGCCGAGCGCTACGACGACGGCGGCTTCTCGGGCGGCACCATGCAGCGCCCTGGCCTCAAGCGCCTGCTCGCCGATGTCGCCGCGGGCAGGGTCGACATCATCCTCGTCTACAAGATCGACCGGCTGACCCGCAGCCTCGCCGACTTCGCCAAGATCGTCGAAGTGCTCGATGCGGCCAAGGCGAGCTTCGTCTCGATCACCCAGTCGTTCAACACTACCACGAGCATGGGACGGCTGACGCTCAACATGCTGCTGTCCTTCGCCCAGTTCGAGCGCGAGGTCACCGGCGAGCGCATCCGCGACAAGATCGCCGCATCGAAGCGCAAGGGGCTGTGGATGGGCGGCACGGTCCCGCTCGGCTACGATGTGAAGGATCGCAAGCTGGTGATCAACGCAACTGAGGCAAAGCTCGTCCGCCACATCATGCAGCGCTATCTCGAGCTCGGCTCGGTCGTGGCGCTGGCCGACGAGCTCAACGCCGGCGGCCATCGCACCAAGCTCCAGCAGCGCGCCAGCGGGCCGCACCGGGGCGGCTGCAGCTTCCGCCGGGGAACGCTCTATCACCTGCTCGCGAACCGCATCTATCTCGGCGAGCTATGCCACAAGGGCCAGTACTTCCCCGGCGAGCACGCACCGATCGTCGCGCCGGAGCTGTGGCTGGCAGTGCAGGCAAAGCTCAGGGCCAATGCCTCGGGGTCGGCGCGGCGGCTGCGGGCGAGGCAGCCCAGCCTGCTGGTGGGGCTCGTCCTCGATGGCGAGGGCCGGGCGATGACGCCGAGCCATGCCACCAGGCCGGGCAAGCGCTACCGCTACTACGTCACCCGGCCCGACCAGCTCGACGGCTCGCCCGCATGGCGCGTGTCGGCGCATGATCTCGAGCAGCTGGTCGCCGAGCGGCTTGGCGCCATGCTCTGCGACCGCCCGTTCCTCTGCGTGCTGGCAACCGGCGCGCCGGCCGACACCACTGCCGGCGCCGTCGCCAAGGCCGACCTGATGGCCGCAACCTTGCGCAGCGGCACTGCGCATCAGAAGGCCGATCTGCTCCAGGCGATGGTCGAGCGCATTACGCTGCATGAAGACCGGATCGAACTGGTGATCCCCCACGCGCTCCTCTTCAAGGCGCTTGCCCTCGATCCAGCACCGGACCTACCCTCCGAGCCGATCGTGCTGTCGCTGCCCGTTGCGAAGGTCCGCCGCGGACACCAGCTGCGGCTGGTCATTCCGGGCCCACAGGCCATCGCCGTCCCCGCCGCCCGCGACGCCAGGCTGGTCGCGCTGCTTGCCGAGGCGCATCAGGCGAGGCAGCTGATCATCTCCCGGCCCGGCACATCGATCGCCAACATCGCTGCAGCGCATTCCCGCTGCCGGACGCGGCTCGCCAGGTTGGTGGCGCTCTCGTGTCTGGCGCCCGACATCGTCACCGCGATCGTCGAGGGACGGCAGCCGCAGGGGCTCAGCGCGCGGAGGCTCCTCGAGATCGAGCTTCCGCTCGCCTGGGCAGACCAGCGCGCGCTGCTCGGGTTCTGCTGAGCGCTACCCACTGCAGTCGGGAATTTGCCCGCAGAGACGCGGCTACCTTCGCGCGAGATGTTGCGGCAGGATCCAGGGGTCTCTGGCTGCACGGCGAGCTCGGCCAATCCGCAATCGCCGCGGAACTGCGCCGTTCCAGGCGCCGGCTCTCTCAACGGAGCGTTCAGCCTGTGCCTTCCAGGACTGCCTGGTGC
>CAUJJI010000070.1 GCA_963205265.1 Pseudomonadota bacterium | reverse complement strand
CACCCTGAACTCGTTCGTCACCCTGAACTCGCTCGTCACCCTGAACTTGTTTCAGGGCCCATTTCTCCTCCAGGCGCCGGCCCCCTGCATGGACGGACACCGGCGCCGTTGCATTTCATTGCTGAGCTTCGGGGCTTGGGGCACGATGGGTGCTGAAACAAGTTCAGCATGACGAAATAGCTTGACATAACAAACCATATTGGTTATATGCCGCGCGTCACGGGTTGGTGGAGCGGTACCGGTCGTCTCCTCTCCCCCGACAGCCGGTGCCGCTCCAAGGCGGCCCACCAGGATGCGAGGAACCTCAACGTCAGGCGGTCATGGGCGAGCCCGACCCGCCAACGCTTCGCACCTCAGGGTTCAAAACGCCAAGCCTGTCGTGCCAGGCAACCGAGGCGCCGGCTTTCCGTGCGTTGGTCTCCCCAGGCGTTAGCCCGCATTCGCCAGCGGAGGTGAAGCTGTGCCTAAGATCCTCCCCCGCAGGGGGAGGGGGACCGCCGGCGCAGCCGGTGGTGGAGGGGCGTCCCCCTCCGATCGAACGCTGACACCCCTCCGTCATTCGCTGCGCGAATGCCACCTCCCCTTCCAGGGGAGGATCTTTAAGTACCTCCCCGTGCCGGAGAGGTACTGGCGGCAAGCACCAGGGCTCAGCGGTGTTCGGCAATGGCGCGTGCCTGTTGCCGCAGCAGGTCCTTCCTCACCTTGCCCGAAGGGACGCGGGGCAAGTCGTCGACCAGCACGAGGTGCTCGGGGAATTTCTGCCGCGCCAGCCCGGCGCCGTCGAGGAAGCGGGCGATTTCCGGAAGGTCGATCGTGGCGCCATCGCGCGGGATGACGAAGGCGCAGCCGATCTCGCCGGTCCTGGCGCTCGGCATGGCGACGATCGCGACTTCGGCGACCGCGGGATGGCTGGACAGCGCGTCCTCGACTTCCTTGGGGCTGATGTTCTCGCCCGAACGGATGATGATGTCCTTCTTGCGGCCGGTGATGACGATGTAGTCGCCGTGCACCCGCCGCCCGAGGTCGCCCATGCGGAAGAACCCGTCGGCGAGGAAAGCATCGGCATTGTCGTCGCCGTGGATGTAGCCGACGAACAGGCCGGGACCGCGCGCGAGGATCTCGCCTTCCTCGCCGTCGGCCACGGGTTCGTCGCTGACGGCGTCGACCAGCCGGATTTCCACCGGATAGACGATCTCGCCATCGGTTTCGGCGCCCAGGTCCGCCTGCGCGCGGTCGTTGATCCCGAGCGTCGCGGAGATCATTTCGGTCGAGCCGTAGCAGCGGAAGAACAGGCAATCGGGAAAGGCAAGGCTCGCCCTGCGGATGAGGTCCGGCGAGACGGTGGTGCCGCCGCAGAAGAACAGGCGCAGGCTGGCGAGGGCATCGGGCCGCGAGGCCGCGGCATCGAGCATCTGCTGGAGGAACGGAGTCGCGCCGCCGCTGATGGTGCAGCCGTTCTCGCGGATGCAGTCGATCCCTTCCTCGGCGGACCAGACGTCCATCAGGATGGCGGCGGCGCCGCTCACCCAGGGCATGTCGACAGCCCAGATCGCGCCGGTGATGTGCGTGACGGGCGAAGGCATGAACACCCGGTCGCCGGCGCCGATGCTCCAGACGTCGGCCATGGCGCGCACCCGGTGGTCGTAAGTGAAATGGGTGTGGAGCACCCCCTTGGGCCGCCCGGTCGTGCCCGAGGTGTACATCGCGATGAGGACCGCGCCGGGATCGACCTGCGGCAGCCGCGCTTCGTCGACGGGCCGGCGAGCGAGCAGGCTTTCCCATGTCGGCTCGCCGCGGCTGCCGCTCTCGCCGCGCACGACGACGACTTGGGCGAGCCGGGGCAGGGCGGAGCGCAGGCCTTCCAGCATGGCGCGGTGATCGTGCCTGCGGAACAGGCCGGGGATGAAGATCATGCGCGAGCCGCAGTCCTGGAGGATGTAGGCGAGCTCGCTTTCGCGGTAGATCGGCGGGATCGGGTTGATGATCAGTCCGGTCATCCGGGCAGCCAGCGCGACGACTGCCGCCTCGATCCAGTTGGGCAGCTGGAACGACACGACGTCGCCCGGCACCAGCCCGGAATCGAGGAAGTAGCCGGCGAGGCGCAGTGCCTGGTCCCATGCCTGCCCGCGGGTGAGCCGCTCTTTCCCCTCGATCAGCAGCACATGGTCGGGCGCTGCCGCCGCAGCCGCGCGCGCCGTGTCCACGAGCGTCGCGGGCCGCCAGTGGCCTTCGTCGAGCCAGCGGCGGGCGAGGGCCTCGTTCCAGCGAGTCTGCCAGCCGCCGGGGTCGGTCTTCGTCGTCCAGGTCCCGTCGGGCCGGCTCATGCCGGTGCCCCGTCGGCCCGCAGGATGCGGTATTCGGCGGGATCGAATTCGGCCGTCAGGTTGCGGTACTCGCACAGGCGCCAGGGCGAATTGGTCACGACCCGGCCGGCGGCGTTGCGATACCAGTTGTTGACGCCCGGATGGGTCCAGACGAGCTGGGCATGCTCGGCATCGACGCGGCGGTTGTAGTCTTCGAACGGCTCCTCGCGCACTTCGACCACCGCCGCTTCGCGCTCGATCATCTCGCGCAGCGCCTGCATCGTGTAGCGGACCTGGCATTCGGAATTGAACACCGCGCTGCCGCCGTGCCCGCCGTTGGTGTTGGGGCCGTAGAGGATGAACAGGTTGGGGAAGTGCGGCACGGTGATGCCCAGGTGCGCGCGGGGATTGTTGCCGGCCCAGGCCTCGCGGATGGAGCTTTGGGTGCCGACGATCTCGATCGGCCAGAGCGGCGTCTGCGCGCGGAAGCCGGTGGCGAGGATGATCACGTCGGCGGGATGCTCGACCCCGTCCTTGTCGACGACGCCGGTCTCGGTGATGGCCTTGACCGGCCCGGTGACGAGGTCGACGTTGTCGCGCGTCAGCGTCTTGTACCAGTTGCCGTCGCGCAGCATGCGCTTGCCGTAGGGCGGGAACGCAGGAACGACCTTGGCCAGCAGTTCCTCGTCGCCGTTCACCTGCTCGCGGATGTGCGCGACCAGCTGCTCGCGGATCGCGGCATTGGCGGCGTTGAGCGAATGGTCGGGATCGTGCCACGCCGGGTCCTTGCGCAGCGACGGGAGCACTCCGTCGGACGTCGCCCAGAGCAGGAGGAAGCGATACCACTTGGTGTAGTAGGGGACGTTGTCGAGGCCCCACTTCACCGCATCGCTCACTTCCGCGAACAGCAGCGGGTTGCGCCGCGCCCAGTGCGGCGAGCGCTGGAAGATCGTCAGCCGGCCGACTTTGGGCGCGATCTGCGGGGCGATCTGCATGCCGCTTGCCCCGGTGCCGATCTGGACGACGCGCTTGCCTTCGAGCGGGACCGAATGATCCCAGCGGGCCGAATGGAACATGACCCCCTTGAAGCGGTCCATCCCCGGGATGTCCGGATAGGCGGGGCGATTGAGCAGGCCGGTGCCGCTGATCACGGCATTGGCCTCCATCGCATATTCCGAGCCGTCGGCCCGCCGGATCTTCAGCTGCCAGCGGCTCGACCCCGTGTCCCACTGCGCCGCGATCACTTCCTCGTTGAAGCGCATGTGATCGGCGATGCCCATCTCGCGGTAGCAGGTGCGGATATAGTCGATGATCTCCGGACCCTTGGAGAAATAGTGCTTCCAGTCCGATTTCACCCGGAACGAGTAGGAGTAGAAGTGGTTGGGCGTATCGACCGCGATGCCGGGATAGGTGTTTTCCAGCCAGGTACCGCCGACGTCGCCGTTCTTCTCGATGACGACGAAGGGAATGCCCGCTTCCTTGAGCTTCGCCGCCATGGCGAGACCCGAATAGCCGGCGCCGATGACCACGGCCATGAACCGCGAGAGGTACCCGGCCGAAGGCTGCTTGCGCCAGCGCACGGTCTTGGCGTCGGTGCCGTCGAAGTTCAGCTCCTCGATCACCATGGGCATGTATTCGGCCGGGACATTGCTCCCTGCCGCCGCGTTGCACATGCGCTGAAGCTGATCCCTGTCGGGAGCAGGGGGCAGCGGACGGCGGCTGGCGGCATAGTCGGCGAAAGCGGCGATCAGCGCCTTGACCAGGCGCTGCTTGAGCTCGGGCACCGATTCCACCTCGAAGGCCCAGGCGCCCTTGATATGCGGCGCATAGGCCTGGAGCAGCGTCTCGTCGCCGGTCAGGTGTGTATAGACCAGCAGCAGCGGGACATCGTCGAGCTCGAGCAGGCGCGCTTCCAGTTCTGAGCCGAGCGCGAGCAGGGCGTCGATCGCGCCATCGCGATGTTCGGGCGCGAGGGGTGGTGCGGCCTCGCCTGGATTGGTTGCTGCCATGGTCATTCGTCTTCCTCGTTGCTCGTCTTGCGTGGCTTGCCGTGCGATCCCCTCGTCAGCCCGGGACCGCCATTGCGCTGGCGAAAGTCAGGTCGGCGCCGGTCGGCAGGGTGTCGATGCGTTCGGCGATGGTGGCGAAGTGATCGGCCGCGGTTCCCCAGGCATGGCGCAGCGCCAGCGCCCGCTTCACCCAGAAGTGCAGGTCGACTTCCCAGGTCATGCCCATGGCGCCGTGGATCTGCACCGCGTTGCGGGTGGCGCGGTGGGCGGCCTCGCCCGCGGCGATCGCGGCGTGGGCCACGCGCGCCCTGGCCGCCAGCGTGCCGAGCGGCAGTTCCGCGGCGGCGGCATGGACGACCGGGCGGGCGAACTCCACCTTGACCTGGGCATCGGCGGCAAGGTGCTTGACCGCCTGGTAGCTGCCGATCGGCTTGCCGAACTGCTGCCGGTCCCCGGCATGGGCCACGGCCATGTCGATCGCGCGCTGGGCGATGCCGACCAGCTGCGCCGCGCCCAGCAGCGCGCCGCGGTCTGCGGCCTGGCCCCAGCCGGTTCCCACCCGCGTTGCCGCAGTCGGCGTCCAGTCGACCCGGAACAGGCGGCGGAACGGATCGAAGCTCTGCTGCCGCACGAGCGATACCGCCGGCCGCTCGACGAGGTGCAGCTCGCCGCCGTGGTCGAGCAGCAGGGCGTCGGCGGCGTCGGCTCCGGCGACGAAGGGATCGGCGGGATGGCCGAGCGCCACCACGGCGCCGTCCAGCACGCGCGCCAGCCAGCCGCGATCGTCCGCGAGCCCGGCGAGCAGCGGCACGGCGACGCCGGCCAGCTCGACCAGCGGCTCGGGCAGGCCGACGTAGCCGGCGATCTCGGCGACGGCGGCCAGCTCGACCATGCCGAGCCCAAGGCCGCCGGCACTCTCCGGCGCGCAGAGGCCGATCAGGCCCATGTCGCGGATGGCCGTCCAGCGGCCCGCGTCGACGGCTTCGCCGGCGGCGAGCTGGCGGCGCAGGTCGGCCGGGGTGCAGCTGTCCGCCAGCAGCTCGCGCACGGCCTCGACGACCGCGCGCTGGTCCTCGGTGAAGGCGAATTGCATCGCGGTCAGCCTTTCGGCAGGCCGAGCATGCGCTCGGCGATGATGTTGCGCTGGATCTCGTTCGATCCGGCGTAGATCGGCCCGGCCAGTGCGAAGATCCAGCCGTCGAGCCAGTCCCCGACGTCGCCGGCGTCGGGCGCGAACCCGTGCAGCTCGGCGCGCGGCCCGAGGATGTCGAGCGCGACTTCGTGGAGCGCGAGATCGAGTTCCGACCAGAAGATCTTGTTGGTCGAGCTTTCCGGCCCGATCTGCCCGCCGGCCTCGAGCCGCGAGCACATCTGGTAGATCGTCAGGGCATAGGCATCGGCGTCCATCCAGGCCCGCGCCACGCGCTCGCCGATCGAGGCCGGCAGCCTGTCGCGGTGGCGCCGGTAGAGTGCGACCAGCCGGCGCACGGCTTCCTGGTAGCGTGCCGGGCTGCGCAGCAGCAGGCCGCGCTCGAAGCCGGCCGTCGCCATGCAGACCTTCCAGCCTTCGCCTTCGCCGCCCAGCCGGTCGGCTACCGGCACTCGGACGTTGTCGAGGAAGATCTCGGCGAAGACCATCTCGCCGTCCATGCGCCGGATCGGCCGGCGCGTGACGCCCGGCGCGTCGAGCGGGAACAGGATCAGGCTCATGCCCCTGTGCCGCTCGCTGCCGGGTTCGCGGAACAGGCCGAAGGCCCAGTCGGCAAAGACGGCTCGGCTCGACCAGATCTTCTGGCCGTTCAGGACGTAGTCGTCGCCGTCGCGCGTGCAGGTGGAGCGCACGCCGGCGAGGTCGGACCCGGCGCCGGGTTCGGACCACGCCTGCGCCCAGATGTCGTCGCCCGCCGCCATGCGCGGCAGGAAGCGGGCCTTCTGCTCGGGCGTGCCGAATTCCATCATTGTCGGGCCGAGCAGGAAGATGCCGTTCTGGTTGACCCGGGTGGGCGCGCCGGCGCGGTAGTATTCCTCTTCGAAGATCAGCCAGCGGATCAGGTCGAGGCCGCGCCCGCCCAGCTCCTCGGGCCAGGTGACCATGCCCCAGCGGCCTTCGTTGAGCTTGCGCTCCCAGGCGCGATGCGCCTCGAAGCCCTCGCGCGTGAGGTCGAAGGAGGGGAGGGGAGCCCCGGGGACGTTGGCCTCCATCCATGCGCGCACCTCGCTGCGGAAGGCGCGCTGCTCCGGGGTGTATTCGAGGATCACGCTTCCCCCGCGTCCTTCCGGTTCGCCGCCGCTGCCGACCTGGCGTCGACGCCGCCGATCGAGCTGCCGGTGACGAGGTCGTTCTGGGCGTGGGCGAAGTGGTGCATGTGGAACACTGCGTCCATCGCCGTGCGCTTGCCGCGCAGTTCCTCGACGTGGTTGATCGACTGCTTGGTCAGCCAGTTGCCGAGCCGGCCCTGGCCGGCGAGCTTGGTCGCCCAGGCGGCGGTCGCCTCGCGCAGGTCCTCGCGCGGCACG
>CAUJJI010000069.1 GCA_963205265.1 Pseudomonadota bacterium | reverse complement strand
ATGCCCGCCGTGACTTGCACGCCGCGAGCCTTGGCGGCGCGCACCAGCGCCAGTCCCGCGGCGGTCGTGACTTGCCGGAAATGGAGCCGCGCGCCGGCGATCTCGGCCAGGGCGATATCGCGCGCGACCGCCAGGGCTTCCGCTTCGGCCGGGGCGGAGGGGAGGCCAAGTCGCGTCGCCATCTCGCCGGCCGTGGCGACGGCATTGCCCGCCAGCCCGGCATCCTCGGCATGGGTGACGACGGTGACGTCCAGCATCGCGCAGTAGCGCAGCAGGCGCAGCATGATCCCCGAATCGTCGATCCAGCGCCGGCCCGTGGCGACCGCCCTGGCGCCGGCATCGCGCATCAGCGCGATCTCGGCGAGTTCCCGGCCTTCCAGCCCGCGTGTCGCCGCGGCGAGAGGGTGGACCCAGAAGTCCGGCTTGCCCGACTGCGCCGCGAAGCGCACCGTCGAGGGCCGGTCGAGCGGGGGCTGCTGGTCGGGCATCAGCGCAGCGCGGGTGATGCCGCCGAAGTGGAAGGCCGGCTTGTCGATGGCGAAGACGCCAAGGTCGACGATACCCGGCGCGATCAGCGCGCCCTTGGCATCGACCACCCGGTCGCCCGGCTGCGGCGAGACGTCGCCTAATGCGGCGATGCTGCCACCCTCGCAGCGGATGGCGCCGGGGCGGGGCGCACCCTCGGGCAGGACCAGCAGGCCATTGGTGACGCAAAGCGGCGCGGCGATGCTCATGACCAGCCCTCCACCCCGCGCGACCGCCGCGTCAGCACGTCGAGGCAGGCCATGCGGATGGCGACCCCCATTTCGACCTGGCGCGTGATCATCGATCGCTCGGCAAGGTCGGCGACGTTGCTGTCGATCTCGATCCCGCGGTTCATCGGGCCGGGATGCATGACCAGCGCATCGGGCTTGGCCTTGGCGAGCCTGTCGAGCGTCAGTCCGTAGAGATGGCGGTACTCGCGCGGCGAGGCGATGAACTGGCCCTGCATCCGCTCCTGCTGGAGCCGCAGCATCATCACCACGTCGGCGCCGCGCAGCGCCGCGTCGAAGTCGTGGAACGGCGTCACCTGCATCGCCTCGATCCCCGTGGGCATGAGCGCCGGGGGCGCGCAGACGCGCACTTCGGCGCCGAGCGAAGTCAGGCAGAGGATGTTCGACCGGGCGACGCGGCTGTGGAGGATGTCGCCGCAGATCGTCACTGCCAGGCCGTTGAAGGCGCCGCCCCTGGGCAAGTTCAGCGCATGCCTGATCGTCAGCGCGTCGAGCAGGGCCTGGGTGGGATGCTCGTGCTGGCCGTCGCCGGCATTGAGCACGGGGCAATCGACCTTGTCGGCGATCAGTTGCACTGCGCCCGAACTGCCGTGGCGGATGACGATGGCGTCGGCATGCATGGCGTTGAGCGTCATCGCCGTGTCGATCAGCGTCTCGCCCTTCTTCACGCTCGATTGCGCCACGGCCATGTTGACGACGTCGGCCCCCAGCCGCTTGCCGGCGATCTCGAAGCTTAGCAGCGTGCGCGTGGAATTCTCGAAGAAGGCGTTGATGATGGTCAGCCCGGCCAGCCGATCGTCGCGCTTCTGCGGCAGGCGGTTGAGTTCCACCCACTGCTCGGCTTCGTCGAGCAGGAACAGGATCTCGTGCGGGGCAAGGCCGGCGATGCCGAGCAGGCCGCGATGCGGGAAGGCCGCCGAGCCCGCCGGATAGGAGTTTCCTGGCGATGTCATTGAAGACGGTGCCTTAGAGCGGAGCGGCCCCGGCCTCAAGCCCCATGGACGCAAGACTGTGGGAGACTTGGCTATCCCTTGCCCGAAATCGGCAGGACGACCGCTGGCGGACCTGCCGTAGCCGCCTTCGGAACGTCAGCGCCCTGGGGCACTACGAGCACTTCCACGGCCTGGCCGGGCGCGAGATAGCGCTGCGCCATGGCCTGGACGTCGGCGGCGGTGAGGCCCATCAGCCGCTCGTTGCTCCTGAGGTAGCGCTCGATGCGGTCGGGCTCGGTCTGCGCGCGGTCGACCAGGCTCAGCCAGCCGCCGTTCGATTTGAGCGCGTTCTCGTTGGCCTCGATCATCGGCTGGCGAGCCCGCGTCAGCAGGTCTTCGGCCACCGGCTGCTCGCGCAGCGCGGAGATGGTTTCGATGATCGCCTGCCGGGTCGCCTCGACTTCATGGACATCGACCGATGCGGCGATCTCGAACGTGCCGTAGCCTTTCCAGCTGCGCGAGGGCTGGCTCGAGGCGCCGGGCGAATAGGACTTGCCCAGCTTTTCGCGCAGGGTTTCGGTCAGCTCGATGCGGACCACGCGCTCCAGCAGGGCCAGCTGCAGAGTCTCGATGGGATCGGCATCGTCGCGAGTCGGCCAGCTCAGCGACAGCATGGCCTGGTCGGCCGGTCCGCTGTGGCGCAGGACGCGGCGGCCGCGCTTGTCGGTGAAGCGGCGAGGCGCGAGATCGTCGTAGGCGCGAAAATCGCCTTCGCGGCGGCCCAGCGCGCCGAGCGTGGTCCCGACAAGGGCGATGACCTTGTCCTCGTCGACGTCGCCGACGATGCCGATCTCGACGGCGCCCCTGGCGAAGCGATCGGCGATGTCGGTCTTGAGCTGCGCGAACGTGCGGCGGCGATATTCTTCGACGCGCTGCAGGCTGAAGCGCGGGTCTTCGTCCGAAACGATCCCGCCGATGGCATTGCGCAGAGTCGAGCCCGGGGTCGCGTTGCGCTGCGCGAAGAAGTTGTTGATCTGCATCCGGTACTCGACCTCGCCTTCCGGCCGGTAGCCGGGATCGGTGAGGTAGGCGGCGAACAACTGCAGCTGCAGCTCGAGATCGCGCGGCGTCGTCGCGGCGCGGGCGACGAACGTCTCGTCGGCAGAGACGAAGCTGTCGCTTACCGTGCGCCCGGCGAGAATGGACTGCAGCTCGTCCTCAGTGTGCTTCCCCAGCCCGCCGACGGGGAGGTAGCGCACCAGCTGCGTCGCCAGCGGATTGGCCTTGGTATTGATCTTCTCGCCGCCGTCGACGCTCAGCTGGACATGGATGCGGTCCTTCTCGATCTCGGTCCGCTTGATGTTGAGCATGACGCCGTTGCCGAAGCGGATTTCGCGGATGCCCAGCAGCGGATCGCGCCGGTCGCCGATGACCGCTCCGGCTGCGCCGAAATCGGTATAGGCGAAGCCGCTGCTCCCGGCGGTCTCGCTCCGCGCGAGATCGGCGCGCATGGCTTCTTGCCAGGCCCGGCGGAGCGCATCCTTGCCGCCTTCGGGTGCGATCCGGCCTTGCAGGCGCAGCAGCGGGTCCTTGAGCGGCACGATTTCGCGCTTCAGCGCCGCGAGCACGGCGGCCGGGTCGATCTGCGGCATGAAGGCCTGCAGGCGAGCGAGGACGCTGCGCGGATCAGACGGCACGATGTCGTTGTGCAGCAGTTCGAAGACGGCATTGGCCAGGCCGCCGTTGCTGCGGGTATCGGCACTGCCTGCGGAGTTTTCGGCCGCCATGCGGACGTTGGCGACCTGTTCCGCCACTTCGAGATCGCTGAAGCCGAATTTGAGCGCGCGCCGGTATTCGACCGCTGCGGCGATCAGCCCCCGGCGCCACTTGCCGTCGGGCGTATCGACGATCAACCGCGTGGTTCGTCCCGCCTTGAACATGTCGCCGGTGCCGAAGCCGGCCCCCCTGAACGGCGGGTCGGGCTGGCGCGAGATGCGCTGCAGGCGGCGATTGACGATGGCATAGCCGATCTGGCGGAGCAGGTTCTCCTGGCGCTGGGCGACGCTGTCGGGCTCGTCGAGCCAGGGGCCGTGGCGCGAGGCGACGACGCGCTCTGCCAGGGCCGGGTCGAGGTAGACGGCGGTGCGGCCGCGGTCCTTTGGCTCGACCGGCCCGGCCGAGGGCTGCGGTTCGGCCGGCGCGGCCTGCCAGCTGGCGAAGCGCTCGGCGATGGCCTTCTCGACCAGGGCAGGATCGAAATCGCCGATCACGATCATGGTGGTATGCGCCGGCACGTACTCCCGCCGGTAGAAGTCCTTCAGGCCGGCGGCGGTGGCGGCGGCGAGCGTCTCCGGCACGCCGATCGCGAAGCGCTCGGGGTAGAGGGCGCGGGGATGGAGGAACTTGCTGTCGGCCACGCCGTTGCGGAAGGACCAGCTGTTGCGGTCGCGCAATTCCGCCAGGATCACGCCGCGCTCGCGGTCGACGGCTTGCGGATCGAACGTCAGCTCGCCCGCCGTCTCGCGCATCAGCATCAGCGCGATGTCGAGCAGCTGCGGGTCGTTGCGCGGCAGGTCGAGCGCATAGATCGTCTGCTCGAAGCTGGTCGAGGCATTGGTGTCGGCGCCGAAGGCCAGCCCGTGCCGCTCGAGCAGGCGCACCATTTCGCCCTCGCGCACATGGGTGCTGCCGTTGAACGCCATGTGCTCGACGAAATGGGCAAAGCCGCGCTCGTCCTGCGCCTCGTCGAGCGAGCCGGCGGCCACTTCCATGCGGACGATCGCGGTGCCCTTGGGGCGGCCGTTCCTGCGGATGACATAGCGCATGCCGTTGGGCAGCTTGCCGAAGCGGAAGCCGGGCTCGACGGGGATGTCGCTGGTTTCGAACGCCCAGTCGGCGGCCGGGCGGGGCGCGGAGGCGGACGCGATCCGCTCTGCCTGCGGGGCGCAGGCGGAGAGGGTCAGGGCCAGGAGGAGTGTGCAGAGATACGACCAGGAGCGCTGCATCTGTTCTCCGTCAATCATGCGTCGATCCGGCGGACGCCGCGACCGCCGGCCACATCGCCGAGCGCCCGAGCCAAGCCGCCGAGTCCCGGATCAAGTCCGGGACGACGAACATTCGCTATCCCGGACCTAGTCCGGTTGCCTCCAATAATTCGTTACTTTCCCCGAAGTTTCCGATGCTTGGACAGATCGAGGACCTCGCTGGGGCCGCTGTCGTCCTGGAGCAGGCCGAGCCGGCGGGCGACTTCCTGGTAGGCTTCCTGCTCGCCGCCGAGATCGCGGCGGAAGCGGTCCTTGTCCAGCTTTTCGCCGGTGTGCATGTCCCACAGCCTGCAGCCATCGGGGCTGATCTCGTCGGCCAGGATCACCCGGCTGTAGTCGCCGTCCCAGATGCGGCCGAACTCCAGCTTGAAGTCGACGAGGCGGATGTTGATCGCCGCGAACATGCCGCAGAGGAAATCGTTCACCCGGATCGCCATGGCGGCGATATCCTGCATTTCCTCGTTCGAGGCCCAGCCGAAGCAGGCGATGTGCTCTTCGGCGACCAGCGGATCGCCCAGGGCGTCGTCCTTGAAATAGTATTCGATCAGCGTGTGCGGCAGCGGCTCGCCTTCGGGGATGCCGAGGCGCTGGGAGATCGAGCCTGCCGCGACGTTGCGCACCACCACCTCGATCGGCACGATCTCGACCTGGCGGACGAGCTGCTCGCGCATGTTCAGCCGGCGGATGAAGTGGTTGGGCACGCCGATGTGGTTGAGCCGCGTGAAGACATATTCGCTGATGCGGTTGTTGATGACTCCCTTGCCCTGGATGGTGCCCTTCTTCTGGGCATTGAAGGCCGTGGCATCGTCCTTGAAATACTGGATCAGCGTGCCGGGCTCGGGCCCTTCGTAGAGAATCTTGGCCTTGCCTTCGTAGATCTGCCGGCGACGGGACATGTGCTTTCCTCGAGGAAGTCGGAAGTCGAAAAACCAAGCCCCGGCTGGAGCAAATCGCGAGGGCGACTGCACTGCCGGGGCGTCGCGGGACTATATAGGCGAATGACCCGAAAAAGCAAACTGGCCGCCCATCGCTGCAGGCGCTAGCACTGGCGGCGCAATGTCGAACCGGGAGAGGAACGGGGATGCGCGATGACGTGGCTGCCTATGTCGCGGAGCAGGTGGGCAAGCCTTATGCTTCCGAATGGCTGCTCGTCGATCAGGCGATGATCGACCAGTTCGCCGATACCACCCGCGACTGGATGTTCCTGCACGTCGACCCCCAGAAGGCCGCGCAGACGGAATTCGGCGGCACCATCGCCCACGGCTTTCTGCTGCTGTCCCTGCTTGCGCCGCTGCGGGCCGAAACGACGCGGCCCAGGCTGCCGGGGCTGCGCATCGGCCTCAACTACGGCTTCGAGCGCGTCCGCTTCATCAGCCCGGTGCGATCGGGCAGCAGGATCCGCGGGATCTTCACCGTCGCCGGGATGGTCGAGGAAGCGCCGGGCAAGCTGCGCGAGGAAATGGACGTGGTTCTCGAGATCGAGGGCCAGGATCGCCCGGCCATCGCCGCGCGCTGGCTGACGATGTATCTGCTCCAGCCGTGACGATCACGATCCGCACCCTCACCGGCAGCGAAATCCTGTCCGCGATCGACGATCTCGCGCGGCTGCGGATGACGGTCTTCGCCGTCTGGCCCTATCTCTACGACGGCGATGCCGCCTACGAGCGCGACTACCTTCGGGAATTCGTCGCCGCGCGCGATTCGCTGCTGGTGGCCGCTTGCGACGGCGAGCGTATCGTCGGCGCCGCCACCGCCTCGCCGATGGCCGAGCAGAAGGCCGAATTCCGCAAGCCGTTCGAGGACCGCGGTATCGACACCGCTAGCCTGTTCTACCTCGGCGAGAGCGTGTTGCTCGAATCCTATCGCGGAAGAGGCATCGGCCACGCCTTCTTCGACCACCGCGAAGCGCAGGCGCGCCGCTGCGGCGCCTCTGCCGCGACTTTCGCCGCCGTGATCCGACCCGCAGACCACCCCTCGCGTCCGGCCGGCCATGTTCCGCTGGACGCCTTCTGGCGCAAGCGCGGCTATGCGCCGGTCGAGGGCTTCGTGACCGAGCTGGCCTGGAAGGAGCACGGCGAGGCCGGGGAAAGCCCCAAGCCGATGCAGAACTGGCTGCGGCGGTTCTGACCGAGCGATAAAATGGTCGGGGAGAGAGGATTCGAACCTCCGGCCCCTGCCTCCCGAAGACAGTGCTCTACCAGGCTGAGCTACTCCCCGACCGATCGTGGGCGCAGCTGGTGCGCCCCCGAGGCAGGAGCGCGCCTATAGTCAGCGATGCGCGGGGTGGCAAGCGCGCATGTGCAGAGATAGTGTGCCGCCATGGCCAGCCTTCCCGCCCGACCCGATTCTCCCGCTGCACCTGCCGACCGGCCGCATTGGGAATGGCAGTACCTCGACCTCATGCGCCGCATCTGGGACAGCGGCGACGAGCGCGTCGACCGCACCGGCGTCGGCACGCGCGCGGTGTTCGGGGCGGAGCTGCGCTTCGACCTGGCCGGAGGCGCCATGCCGCTGCTCACCACCAAGCGGGTGTACTGGAAGACGGCGACTCGCGAACTGCTGTGGTTCCTCACCGGCGAGACGAACATCCGCCCGCTCTGCGCGCAGGGGGTGGAGATCTGGACCGACTGGCCGCTCGACCGCTATCGTCGGGAGACCGGAGAGGACATCAGCCGCGCCGACTTCTCCGCGCGTATCGTCGCCGACGCCGAATTCGCTCGGCGCTGGGGCGATCTCGGCCCGGTCTACGGCAAGCAATGGGTCGACTGGCCGGTCTACGAGCCGGCGGGCGAAGGCCTTTACCGCAAGCGCGGGCAGGGCGTGAACCAGGTGGCCGGGGTGGTCGACAGCATCAGGCGCAATCCCGGCAGCCGCCGCCACATCATCGAAGGCTGGAACGTCGCCGAACTCGATGCCATGGCGCTGCCGCCCTGCCACAAGAGCTACCAGTTCCACGTTTCCGGCAATCGCCTGTCGGGCCTTCTCTACCAGCGCAGCTGCGACCTTGGGCTCGGGTTCGCGTTCAACATGTGGTCGCTGGCGCTGCTGACGCGCATGCTGGCGCAGCAGTGCGATCTCGAACCCGGCGAAGCGGTGTGGATGGGCGGCGACGTGCACCTTTACCTGAACCACGCCCCGCTCGTCGAAGAGCAACTGCGCCGCACGCCGGCCGGAGAAGCGCGGCTCGAAATCCAGCGGCGGCCTGCGGATATCTTCGACTACCGCATCGAGGACTTCGAAGTGACGGGATATGCCCCGCAGGCGCATATCGCGGCACCGGTGGCGGTGTGAGGCGTTGACCACACGTCGTCCGGTGTCGAGCCCGGGACGACGAGGGCCCCGAGACGGTGAGGCGTGACTTGGCAATAACAGAGAGCTCCAACCTGCACATCGAAACCACTTGAAATAATATGTCTCCCCTCTATCAATTTATTCCAACACCAGACCGAGGCGGGAGTAGCGAGTAATGGCCGCAAAGGCCGACAGATCGGGCAAGCCGCGCGGCAACCTGCCGCCGCTGGAACTCTACGTGCCGGAGCCGAAGTTCCGCCCCGGCGACGCCGTCGACTATTCCGACCTCGTCATCCCGCCCGCCGGCCTCCAGCCCCGACCGGACGAAGGCTGCGCCCCCGCCGAGACGCATCCGCTCTGCCTCGATCTCGTCCGCGTGCTCGACGACGATAACCGCGCGGTCGGCCCCTGGGATCCAAAGCTCGATGCCGAGACGCTGCGGCGGATGCTGCGTGTCATGGCCCTGACCCGGGCTTTCGACGATCGCATGTATCGGGCCCAGCGGCAGGGCAAGACCAGCTTCTACATGAAGTGCACCGGGGAAGAGGCAGTGTCGGTCTCTGCCGCTTTCGCGCTGGCGAGCGACGACATGGTCTTCCCCAGCTACCGCCAGCAGGGCATCCTCATCGCCCGCGGCTATCCGCTGGTCGAGATGGTCAACCAGATCTACTCCAACCGCGCCGACCGGATGAAGGGGCGCCAGCTGCCGGTGATGTATTCGGCGCGCGACTTTGGCTTCTTCACGATTTCGGGCAATCTCGCGACACAGTACCCGCAGGCTGTCGGCTGGGCGATGGCCAGCGCGATCAAGGGCGACACCCGCATCGCCGCCAGCTGGATCGGCGAGGGTTCCAGCGCCGAGGGAGACTTCCACGCAGCGCTGACTTTCGCCGCGGTCTACAATGCGCCGGTCGTGCTCAACGTCGTCAACAACCAGTGGGCGATCTCCAGCTTCTCCGGGTTTGCCGGGGCCGAGCGGACGACGTTCGCCGCGCGCGCCATCGGCTACGGCGTGGCCGGCCTGCGGGTCGACGGCAACGATGCGCTGGCGGTCTACGCCGCCGTGCGATGGGCGGCGGACCGCGCGCGGGCCAACAAGGGGCCGACGCTGATCGAGCATTTCACCTATCGCGCCGAGGGCCATTCCACATCCGACGATCCCGCCGCCTACCGCTCTGCGCAAGAGCGTGACGAATGGCCGCTGGGCGATCCAATCATGCGGCTGAAGCGCCACCTGATCGCCATCGGCGAATGGTCGGTAGAGCGGCACGAGGCAATGGACCGCGAAGTCGCCGAGCAGGTGAAAGCCGCGTCCAAGGAAGCGGAAAAGAGCGGCATTCTCGGCCACGGCCTCCACCACCCGTTCAAGACCATGTTCGAGGACGTGTTCGAGGAACTGCCCTGGCATCTCGAGGAGCAGGCAGAGCAGGCCATTCGCGAGCGCCGGATCAAATGGCCGGACTGGAAGGAGTGATGACCCAGGAAGAAGCCCCCGTCTCGCTGGCCGAGGCGCCGACGCGCCGGCTCAACATGATCGAGGCGATCAACGACGCGCTCGACATCATGCTCGAGCGCGATGCCAACACCGTCATCATGGGCGAGGACGTCGGCTTCTTCGGCGGCGTGTTCCGCGCCACCGCGGGCCTGCAGAAGCGCTACGGCAAGAACCGGGTGTTCGACACGCCGATCAGCGAATGCGGGATCATCGGCGCCGCCGTGGGCATGGCGGCCTATGGCCTGCGTCCGGTGCCCGAGATCCAGTTCGCCGACTACATCTATCCCGGCCTCGACCAGCTCGTGTCCGAGGCGGCGCGGCTGCGTTACCGCTCAGCGGGCGAGTTCATCGCGCCGATCACCGTGCGCGCGCCCTTCGGCGGGGGCATCTTCGGCGGGCAGACGCACAGCCAGAGCCCGGAGGCGCTGTTTACCCATGTCGCCGGGCTGAAGACCGTGGTCCCGTCCACGCCGCACGATGCCAAGGGCCTGCTGATCGCCGCGATCGAGGACAACGACCCGGTGATCTTCTTCGAGCCCAAGCGCATCTACAACGGCCCGTTCGACGGATACTACGACCGGCCGGCCACCCCGTGGAGCAGGCACGACGGGAGCGTGGTGCCGGAAGGCTACTATTCGATCCCATTGGGCAAGGCGCGGATCGTCCGCGAAGGCGCAGCGATGACGGTCCTGGCCTACGGGACGATGATCCATGTCGCCGAAGCGGTGCTGCGCGAGAAGGGCGTCGACGCCGAGATCATCGACCTGCGCACGCTGGTGCCGATCGATGTGGAGACTGTGGAGAAGTCGGTCGAAAAGACCGGGAAATGCCTGGTGATACACGAAGCCACCCGCACGTCGGGATACGGGGCCGAACTGGTGGCGCTGGTGCAGGAGCGCTGCTTCTACCACCTGGAAGCGCCGGTCGAACGGGTGACCGGCTTCGACACGCCCTATCCGCATAGCCTCGAATGGGCCTATTTCCCTGGGCCGGTGCGCATCGGCGAGGCGGTCGACCGCCTGCTGGCGGCGGGTTGACGCGATGGGACGCTACGTCTTCCGCCTGCCCGACATCGGCGAAGGCATCGCCGAGGCCGAGATCGTCGCCTGGCATGTAAAGGTCGGCGATCGCGTCGAGGAAGACGGACGCCTCGCCGACGTGATGACCGACAAGGCGACGGTCGAGATGGAAAGCCCGGTCTCCGGCATCGTGCGGGAGGTCGCGGGCGAGGCCGGCGACACCGTGGCGATCGGCTCGCCCCTGGTGGTGATCGAGACAGAGGGCGAGGAGGGGGCGGAGGAGCCGCCGGCCGAAACCTCGAGTCCGCCGCCACAGGCCGTCCCGGTCGAGACGCCAGCCGCTCGGCCCGCACCCGCGCCGACGTCGGCGACCAGGTCGCCGCTGCCGGCGCCCGGCGGCAAGGCGCTCGCCTCGCCCGCAGTCCGCGCACGAGCGACGGCGCTTGGGATCGACCTTGCCTCGGTGCCCGCAGGTCCCGGCGGGATCGTCCGCCATGCCGATCTCGATGCCTTGCTGACCGCGCGGGTGCCGGCCAGGACCGCTGCCGCTCCCGCTGAGGAAAGGCGCCCGGTCGAGCAGCTCTCCGGCGCCGGCGAGCAGGTGAAGGTCATCGGCCTCAGGCGCCGCATCGCCGAGAACATGGCCGCTTCGAAGCGCCACATCCCGCATTTCTCCTACGTCGAGGAATGCGACGTCACCGCGCTCGAAAGCCTGCGCGCCGAGTTCAATCGCGAGAGCGGCGAACGGCCGAAGCTGACCCTGCTGCCTTTCCTGATCACCGCGATCTGTCGCTGCATTCCGCAATTCCCCATGATCAATGCGCGCTACGATGACGAGGCGGGTGTGGTGACCCGTTACGATTCGGTCCATCTCGGCATTGCCACGCAGACACCGGGCGGGCTGATGGTCCCGGTGATCCGCGATGCGCAGGGGCTGGGCCTGTCGCAGCTCGCCGCCGAGATCGCCCGCCTCGCCGCCGCCGCGCGCGACGGCACGGCCAAGCCGGAGGAGCTGTCGGGCTCGACCTTGACGATCACCTCGCTGGGGCCCCTGGGTGGCATCGCCACGACGCCGGTGATCAACCGGCCCGAAGTCGCGATCATCGGCCCCAACCGCATCGTCGAGCGGCCTGCCTACGACGGTGAGGCGATCGAGAAGCGCAAGCTGATGAATGTCTCTATCAGCTGCGACCACCGCGTGGTCGATGGCTGGGACGCGGCGAATTTCGTCCAGGCGGTCAAGCGCATGCTGGAAGCACCGCTGGTTCTGCTGGCGGGGTGACGCGGCAATGTCCGTCGTCCCCGGCTCGACCCGGGATGGCGAGGGCTAGCGCACGATCCCGCTGTAGACGATCTGTCCGCGCGCCGTGTCCGCATGGCGCGCGGCGATGCGCCAGCGGATGTGGGTGACGTCTTCCGGTGTCGCGAGGCGCTCGCCGCGGCGCAGTTCGCCAAGCCGGCCCCAGCTGCGTCCGCCGTCGGCAGAGACTTCCTGGTCGTCGCGCGCGCTCGCCTGGTAGGCGACGGTGCGGGGCAGGGGATTGGTGATGACGAAGTCGCCGCTGCCGCCCAGCCGATACCAGGTCAGCACCGTCACCACGCGGTCGCCGCGCGTCAGGCGGCTGGCCGGTTCGAGGCGGCGAATGCTGCCGCCCTTGGTACGCTCGACGAAGACTGCGCTTTCGGTCGTGATGCTGGGCTGCGCCTGCGCGGCCTGCGCCATGACAGCCGCGGCGACGAAGCCTGCGGCCGCGGCAGCTGCGCGCCTGCGCTGAAGACGAACAA
>CAUJJI010000068.1 GCA_963205265.1 Pseudomonadota bacterium | reverse complement strand
CTGGCACGACAGGCTTGGCTGGTTGCGAGCCCTGCGGTGCGAGGCGTCGGCGGGTCGGGTTGCTCCCATGCCCTGCCTTACGTGGGGTAATTCCCCGCATCCGGATAAGTGGTCGCCCTGACAGGCGCCGGCCCTTGGGGTGGCGGCGAGCGAACCGGTTCCGCTCCCTGCATCCCGCGAGGGTATGGGGCATATAACCAATGTGGTTCGTGTTGTCAAGCGAAATCGTTGGCCGGGGGCCGATTACCTCTCCCCCGGACGGCTCAGCGCGCGGGGGTCCGGCGGCACGCGCAGCGCGCGGTGGTTGACGAGGGGGCGGCGGTAGGACGGGTCCTGGCGGCTGCGCGAGGGCTCGCCGTTCAGGTGGAGGTCGGCGACGTCGCGGAACAGGGGAACGTCGGTCTCCGGGATCATTCCCGACCATTCGATGATCGTCAGGCGGAAGGCGATCTTCCACGCGTCCTCGCGGCGCTCGAGCCGGTCGTTGTAGCGCCCGCCCGCGGCCCAGTTGGTGCCGTCGCGGTTGCGGCCGACATAGAGGAAATAGGTCTCGGCGTGGGCTTCATCGCCGGCGATCTCGCAGACATGGTTGGTCAGGTGATGGATCGTCGCCGACTGGCCTTCGTCGTGCAGCGCCGCGCCGCTGTCGTAGACTTCCGCCGGGCCGGCGACGAGCGCGCCGGCGTCGATCACCGCATCGGGATGATAGGCGGACAGGAACAGCTCGCGGTCGAAGCGGTCGATCGCCCGGCTGACGCGCTTGATGCTGTCGAAGATGTCCTGGCGGTCGAGCAGCTCGCCGAGCCGCGCCAGTTGGTCGCTCATCGATCGATCCTTTCCAGCGCGGTGGCGAATTCGTCGCGCGCCCAGAGGTTGAGGAAAGCGGAAAAGGTATGGAGGAAGCCGTTGCCGACCTGGCTGCGCCGCAGGATCGGGTCGGTGAGCCCGGTCGCGTCGGCGATCTCGGGCAGCCGCGCCTCGATCAGTGCCGGCGCGTCCATCAGCAGGGCGAGGCCGATCATCGCCACCGACAGGTCGAAGCGCAGCCGCAGCTCGGCGGTAGCGATCGCCGGCCCGCCGTTCGCCTGCAGCTCGCGCGCGAACAGTGCCAGCAGTTCGTCGAGGTGCCGGTCGAGGAACTCGGGCGTGGCGCCCGACAGGCCACCCCACAGGCCGATGGCGAAATTCATCGGCCGGACCATGCCCCAGTCGAGCAGGCCGCACTGCAGCTTGCCCTCGTCGTCCCGCCAGAACCAGGCATTGTCGATGTGGGTGTTCCAGTGCGTCAGCGCGACGAAGCGCGGGTCGCCGTAAAGGAAGCGCTTCACCGCGTCTTCGCGGGCGAGGAATGCGAGGACGTCGGCCTGCAGCCTGGTGGCGAAGCCGCGGCGGTCGAAGCGCGGGAGGAGGACCCAGGGATAGCGCTCGACGAAGGCGCCGATCGCCAGCACCCTCGCCTGCAGCGCCTCCCGGTCGTAGGGTATCGCCAGCTCGCCGATGGCCGCCGCCCGATCGAAGGGGAACAGTTCGTCCGCCTGCGGCAGCCGCCCGGCGAGATGCGCCGCGGCGAGGCGCGCCAGCGCGGTCAGCGTGGCCTGATAGTAGGCGAGCGGATCGGCCAGTTCGTGGTCGAGGTTCTTCGGGCGCAGGGGCTCGATCCCGCTCTCGCCGAATGCGATCTGCCGGGTGATCAGCAGGCCCGAGCCGGTCGCCGGGTCGAAATCGGCGAAATAGGGCTTGGCGACGTGGACCGGGAAGGCCGGCGAGCGCGACAGCGCGGCGAGCCGGACTTCGCCGTGCAGCTCGTGGCGCCGCCGGTCGCGGAAGGCATCGCTGCGGTGGCGCGAGAACTTGACGAAGAGATCGCTGTCGAGGCCCGGTTCGCTGCGCGCATATGCGACCGAAAGGAGCAGCTTCTCGCCCGAATTTCCGGCCAGGCAGGGCTCGCAGCGGACGATCCGGGCTACGGCGTTGTCCGGCGCGATCGACCCGTAGCGGCGGAAGGCGCGGGTCAGCCATTCGGCCCCGGCGCCGACGAGCGCGTCGGGGTGCGTCGGGATGGCGAGGCCGGTCGCCTCGCCGGCCACGGTGTCGGGAAATTCGGGCTCAGCCGGCATCGTATTGCTGGTGGCGCGCGCTTCCGTCCGCCCGTGGTCCATCCGCTACTCCACGGCGAAGACGAGCAGCACATTGCCGTTCGTCTTCCCGGCATAGCCGTAGCCCGAGGGGACGATCACCGTGCCCCGGTAGGCGATCGGCCCGACGCCGCCGCTGATCGCCCCGCCGTGCGCCGCGACGCCGTTGACCGTGGCGAAGGAGTGCCCGGTGTCGACGTCCCACAGCACCTTGCCGCCGGCGGCATCGAAAATGCGCAGGTGGCCGTCGTCGGCTCCCGCCAGCACCATGCCGCCGGTCGCGGCGGGCGCGCCGCCGTAGCCGGCGAAGCAGCGGCGCATGTCGGTGCACTGCGTGGTCGATGGCGCCTTCCAGACGAAGTCCCCGGTGCCGACGTCGAGCGCATAGACGCCCGGCGAGGCGGGGAAGTCGGGCGGTCCGAAGAAGGCGTTGTCGGTGATCGGCACGAAGACCGTGCCGTTGTCTGCCGCCATGCCGAAATGCACGCCGCCGCCCGGGCTGCCGCGGCCGACGCGGGTCTTCCAGGCGAGCTTGCCGCTGTCCGGATCGATGCCGTAGACCCAGCCCGACTTCTGGCCGGCGAGCAGCACCTCCCGGCCGGCGCGGCTCTTGGCGAGGACGGTGCCGGCGCCGAAATCGGCATCGGGCGCGTCCTCGTCGGGGCAGCTGTCGCTGGTCCTGGTGACGCAGGCGACGTTCCAGGCATCGCCCGCCAGTGCCTGGTAATGCCACTTGATCCGCCCCGTCGCGAGATCGAGCGCGACGATCGCGTCGCTGAGCGCGGTGGCCGGCTGCGAATAGTTGTCGCCGGTCGCGACATAGAGCAGGCCGCGCCGGGCATCGATCGTCGGGCTGTTCCACACCGCCACGCCGGAGGGGCCGAGCTTGTCCTGCCCGGCTTGCGCAGTGCCTTGCGTCACGGCGGGATCGACCAGCCAGGTGCGCCACTTCTCCTTGCCGCTGCGCGCATCGAGCGCGACGATCGATCCGCGGAAACTGCAGCAGGGATAGGCCGGGCTGGTGGCGAAGGCTTCCTCGTTCGACGAGACCGGGACGTAGAGCGTGTCGCGGTACAGCGTCGGCGTGCCGGTGATGATCGCTGCCGGGTGATCGTCGGCGCCGACTTTCCAGGCGAGAGTCCCCTTCAGCATATCGACGGCATAGGCATTGCCGGCGACGTCGCCGAAATAGACGAGCGGCTGCGCCCGCGAATCGCCGCGCCGCCAGGGGCCGACGACGATACCGGTGCGCACTTCGGCCTCGGCGGCGAAAGCCCAGCGCAGGCAGCCGGTCTCGCGGTCGAGCGCATAGACCGAGCCGTTGTGGTTGCCGACGAAGATCGCGCCGGCGGCGACGGCCGGGCGCGAGCGGGCGCGGGAGGAATTGGGGAAGCCGAAAGCCCATTTCAGCTTCAGCCGCCCGACGTCGGCCTTGCCGATGCCGGCGACCTCGGCGGGGATGGCGTGGGTGCCGGCGGGATCGAGGCCCCAGCCGGTGAAAGCCGGCGGTTCGTCGAGATCGAAGCGGGCGGCCGTGCCCTGGCACATATTGGCCGCGTTCGCCGCCGCGCCTGCACCGAACTTGCGGCCCGACAGGTATTCGGCGACGGCCAGCTTCCGGTCTGCGGAGAGCAGCGCCCCTTGCTCGCGCATCGCCCCTTCGCTCAGCGCGCGGTGGATGGTCTCGGGCGTCATGTCGCTGAGATTCATCCGCTGCGGCGCGCGGTCCGCTCCCGAATCGTGGCAGGCGGCGCAATGATCGCGATAGACCTGGGCGCCGGGGCCCTGCTCGGCCGCCGGATCGCGCCCAGTCCAGTCGCCGACCTTGGTTTCGGGCGGCGGTGCGGCCCGGCCCGGCAGCGACGGCAGCAGCACTGCCCCGATCAGCAGAGCCGACGCGGCGCCGACCAGCCGCGCAAGGGAAACCCCCGTCATCTCTCGCACCCTCCAACCCATCGAATCGTTATGGGCGACAGCGATAGCAGAACTCCCCGGCGAAGCCAGGCGGGCGCGGAATCCCTGCTCCCCGGCGAAGGCCGGTGCTTCAGGCCGTCTCGAGCTGCCGCAGCGGCAGGGCGCGCTCGATCGCGTCGAGGAACTGGTCGGTGGCGACTTCCCACGAGAAGCGGGCGCCGAGCGCGGCGGCATCCTTGCGGTCGAGCTGCAAGGCCCGGCGGATCGCCGCGGCGAGATCCTCGTCGAGCGCGCCGGCGCCGGCGCCGTCGGGGCCGAGGATGTCGATCGGCCCGGCCACCGGATAGGCCGCCACCGGGCAGCCGCTGGCCAGCGCTTCGATCACCACCATGCCGAAAGTGTCGGTGCGGCTGGGGAAGACGAAGCAGTCGGCGCTGCGATAGGCCGCGGCCAGCGCCTCGCCGGCGAGCGGGCCGAGGAACACCGCCTGCGGATGGCGCTGCTGCAGCTCCGCCAGCGCCGGGCCGTCGCCGACCACGACCTTGGTCCCCGGCACATCTGCCTCAAGGAACGCGGCAAGGTTCTTTTCGGGCGCCACCCTGCCGACGTTGAGCAGGATCGGCCCCGGCAGGCCGTCCAGCGCCGGGTGCCGCTCGCCGCGCGGGCGGAACAGCCAGTGATCGATGCCGCGCGTCCAGGTGGCGGTCTGCCGGATGCCGCGCTGGGCCAGCTCGCGCGCGAGGCTGTCGGTCGAGACGAGCACGGCGCGGCTCGGCGCGTGGAAGCGCTGCATGATCGGCCAGAAGCGCTCGGCACCGATGCCGGTGCGCACCGCCGCATAGTCGGGGAAGCGGGTATGGAAGGCCGTGGTGAACGGCACCCGGCGCGACAGGCACCAGCTGCGCGCCGCCCAGCCGATCGGGCCTTCGGTGGCGATGTGGACGATGTCCGGCACGAAGGTGTCGAGCATCCGGCGCAGCCGGAAGCGCGGCGCCAGGGCGAGGCGGATCGCCGAATAGCCGGGCATCGGCATGGTCAGGAAGCGCTGCGGCGTGATCAGCTCCACCTCATGGCCGCGCCGGTCCAGCTCGACGACCGTGGCGGACAGGGTCCGCACGACGCCGTTGACCTGCGGCTGCCAGGCGTCGGTGGCAATGGCGAGGCGCAGGGGGCCCGGGCGCAGGGGGGCGAGGTGCAGAGCGGCGGCGCTCATGCCGGCACTTCCTGCTGGCTGGCCTCGGCGGCGGCATCGGCGCATTCGCGCGCCCAGTCGACGATGCGGATGGTGCCCGCGGCGTCTTCGGCCAGAGCCGTGCAGCTTTCCACCCAGTCGCCGTCGTTGTAATAGGCGATGCCGCCGATGTCGCGGATCTCCGCCGAATGGATATGGCCGCAGACGATGCCGTCGAGGCCGCGCTGCAGCGCTTCGTGCGCCACTGCCTCCTCGTAG
>CAUJJI010000067.1 GCA_963205265.1 Pseudomonadota bacterium | reverse complement strand
CGCCTGGGACATGCTCCTCGATCTCACCGCCGCCCGGGCCGAGCACTTGCGCGTCTCGGTGACTTCGCTGTGCATCGCCTCGGGCGTGCCGCCGACTACGGCGCTGCGCTGGATCGGCCAGATGGTCGATGCCGGGCTGTTCCAGCGCGTGGAAGACGACACCGACCGCCGCCGCGCCTTCATCGCCCTGTCCGACCGCGCCGCCGATGCCATGGCCCGCTATTTCGCCGAGCTGGCAACAGGCGGGGACCGCCAGGTCTGACGTTCTACCAAGATCCTCCCCCATAGGGGGAGGTGGCAGCGCGAAGCGCTGACGGAGGGGTGTCGGCCTTCGCGAAAGGGGGACACCCCTCCACCACCGGGCTGCGCCCGGCGGTCCCCCTCCCCGTTACGGGGAGGATCTTGGGACGACGGACGGGGTGCGACCGGATCCTACCCGTTACGAGCCGGATCAGCCCTTACTCCGCCCGGCCTCCCAGCAGCGCCAGCTGCGCGCGCACGACGTCGAGATTGTGCTGCGCCAGGTGGCTGCCGCGGCCGTCGACGCTGCCTTCGAGCTCGGGCCGTTCGCCGATGGCGAGGCAGCGCTCCCAGGCCGAAACGGCCAGCGGAAGCCAGTGGTCGACGGCCTGCGCCGGGTCGCTCAGCGCGCGGTCGAGGAGGAGGTTGCCGACGACGAAGAAGACATCCGGCGAATCCGGATAGGCAGGCATTTCCCGCTCGGCCAGCGCCAGTGCGTCCTGCAGCCGCCCGGCCTGGCCCAGGCAGTGGAGATAGCGGTGGACCAGCTCGTGCCGCCAGTTCGCCCGCGCCGGCGTCGCGCCCAGGGACAGGGCATAGCGGTCGCAGGCGGCGGCGAAGTCGGCGTCCCCTTCGGCCTCGCGGCCGAGCTGGTAGGCGATGTAGGGATCGCCGGGATTGTCCTCGAGATCGCGCAGGAGCAGCGGCAGGTTGCGTCCGCGCTTGCCGGCGAGCTGCGCTGGCAGATAGCCGTCGTGGCCTAGGTGCAGCCCGACCGGTTCGCGCGGCAGGTCCGCCGGCACCTGCTCGTGGACGCGGCCGCGAAAGCGGGCGCCGCGCGGCAGGATGCGGGTGATCCAGCTCCTGCTGGTGGCGGTTTCGCCTTTGCCGCTTTCGAAGGCATTGTGGATGCAGACCCTTCCGAGCCGCGGCGGCCCGCTGCACCAGTCGCGCAAGAGCTCGCCCCCGGCCATGACCCACTCGTCGGCATCGACCACGACATTCCAGTCGGCATCGGCGAGATCGAGCGCATGATTGCGCGCCGCCGAGAAATCGCCGCGCCAGGCCAGCTGGTGGACCTCGGCGCCGCCGGCCCTGGCGAGCTGCATCGTCGCGTCGGTCGAGCCGGTATCGAGCACGATCATGCGATCGACCCAGGGGCGCAGGCTGGCCAGGCAGCGCGCGATGCAGCGGGCCTCGTCGCGCGCGATCAGCGTCGCGGCGATCGACGGCCCCGGCGGGTCACTGGCCGACATCGATCCAGGTCTCGATCGCAAGCTTGAGCGCGGGAGTGATCGTCACGTTGTTTTCGACCAGCGCGACCAGCAGCACGCGGAAGAGGCGGTCCTCCCCCTGCATGCCGAGCCGGCGGAAGGCCGCGGCGATCCAGGCGAAGCTGGCCTGGTAGGCCGCTTCGAACGTGTCGAGGAATATCGCGTCGCTCTCGCCCGGCGTTGCCGTGCCGCGGTCGGCGACAAGGGGGAGGCGCGCCTCTTCGGCCATGCTGCGCAGCCAGTCCTGCGCCGCGCCGATGTGCGTGATCATTTCCAGCGCCAGCTCGACGCTGTGCTCGAGTGCGGCCGGGTCGCCGTCGCCCGGGTCCGCCAGTTCCCCGGCGCGCGCCTGCAGCAGCTCGAGCTCCCGAACCGGCGGGATCGCATGGAATTCGCCGAGCAAGGCCGCCAGCTGCGCCGATCGGCGGGGTGCGGGCGAGGCGCCCCCGACTTGGCCCGCGACGCGCTCTCCGGCATCGCCGTCCGCTCCCGCGCCGAGCTGCTCTGCCGCCTGGCGGAAGAAGGAACCGATCTCCTCGCGGCCGAATCCGGCGGCCACGAGGATGTTGCCCGCCGAAACGATCACCTGTTCGGCGATCGCCAGCCTGTCGACTTCCCCTTCGCCGCTCCTCGAGTTCAAGCCGCCTGCTCCGATTTATGCCAGCCCCGCAGTATAGGTGGCCGTGCAGTATAGGTGGCCGCGCCCGCCGCGCATAGCAGGTGCGGTCCGGTTGTCCGGGATAAACCGCATCGGCCCCACCGCCCGCCGCCCGCCGCCCGATGGCGCCCCGGCGCATCTCCATCGCGGCCACAGTCATTTACAGGCCGGGACATTGCGACGAAGGTCGGGCAAGTGCCCGGGAAGACCACGGGCTTGGTGATTCTGTCTGCAAGCATAAGGAGAGTGATGATGGCAAGCACCGCAGGGGCTAGCACCGCAGGCGCCCAGAGGGCGGCGGCCAAGATTCCGCCGGCCGAAGAGGCGGTCCTCTACGAGAAGGATCCCAAGACCAAGATCGCGACGATCACGTTCAACCGTCCCAACGACCTGAACGCGATGAGCATCGACATGCGGCTGCGCTATTCGGACCTGATCCACCGCGCGAACGTCGACGACGACGTCAAGGTCCTGGTGATCCGCGGCGAGGGCAAGCACTTCGGCGGCGGCGGCGACCTGCCCGAGCAGGCCGACATGCTGTCGTCCACCTCGAAGCCCTCGCTGCTGCGCGAGTTCCGCATCCGCGAAGACGAAGGCGTCAAGTATCCGCCCGGCGATTCCTACCGCTACCTTTCCTCGCTGGTGCAGCTCTACGCCAACCCCAACTTCGGCAACCGCGCGCTGCAGGACTTCAAGAAGATCAGCATCCTCGAAGTGAAGGGCTATTGCTACGGCTGGCACTTCTACCAGGCCGCCGACGCCGACATCATCGTCACCTCGGACGATGCGCTGTTCGGCCACCCGTCGTTCCGCTACGTCGGCTGGGCGCCGCGGATGTGGCAGTGGGCGACGATGATGGGGGTGCGGCCGTTCATGGAAATGGTCTTCACCGGCCGGCCCTTCACCGCGCAGGAGATGAAGGACCTGCATTTCGTCAACAGCGTCGTTCCGCGCGACCAGCTCGAGGCCGAGGTGAAGAAGTACGCGATGGCCTGCGCACTGTGCCGGCCGACCGACACCGTCGTCATGCAGAAGACCTTCTTCGAGGTCTTCAAGCAGGAGCAGGGCGAGTACAAGGGCTCGATCATCGCCGCCTGGCTCGAATCGATGCTCGGCCAGGTCAAGGACGAGGACCAGCTCAAGCTGGGCGAAGAAACCTTCGACCGCGGCCTCAACAACGCGGTGAAGGACAACGACGATCTGTTCCCGCCCGATTGGCGCCTGAGCTACGGCGGCCGCAAGCGGCCGTAGTCGGCTAGGCCGCGCCGTCCCGCCTTCCGGGTGAGCCCCCGCGACGGCGGGGGCTCACCCGACGTCTCGCATCGGGCGGCGGGCACGCGCGGCAGTTTTTCGGGAGCAGGGAATCACAGTGGCGGCGATCGACTGGATAGAAGGCGACATCTGGGGCATCGACATGCCCTGCCATCCCGAGGCCTTGCGCCAGGGCGGGGTGGCTTTCCTCGACAAGGCGTTCAAGCGGACCGGCGCACTGCCCGCCGACAACGCGGTCGTGGCGATCACCCGCTTCGAGGACTGCCCACGCGGCAGCACCGGCCGGAAGCTGCTGCTCTCGGTCGAATATGCCACGGATTCGCCCGGGCTGCACAAGGACCTGTTCGTCAAGTTCTCGCGCGCCTTCGACGATCCGCTGCGCGACAACCAGCGCTTCGAGATGGAACTGGAAGCCCGTTTCGCCGCGGTCTCGAGCGAGCCCGGTTTCCCGATCGCGGTGCCGGCCTGCTACTTCAGCGACTTCCATCACGAGACCGGCACCGGCGTGATGATGACCCAGTGCGTCCCCTACGGCATCGGCAATGTCGAGCCGCATTACGAGAAGTGCCAGGACTGGAAAGTCCCCGACCAGTTCGACCATTACCGCGCGCTGATCGCCACCAATGCGCGGCTTGCCGGCACCCATTGCGCGGGCAGTCTGCCGGGCGGGATCTACCGCAATTTCCCCTTCGACGCCGAGCGCGCGGCTGCGGCCGATCCGATCCGCTACGACGCGCAGAAGTTGCGCAACCGGATTTCGCGCTACGTCGACTTCTGCGAGCGCTACCCCCAACTGCTGCCGGCGAACATCCGCGATCCCCGCTTCCACGCGCGGCTGATGGACGAGATCCCGCGCTTCCTGGAGCACGAGCACGCGATCAAGCACTGGCTCTACAGCCAGCCCGACTACATCGTCTTCTGCCACTGGAACGCCAACATCGACAACGCCTGGTTCTGGCGCGACGACAGCGGCGAGCTGCGCTGCGGACTGATCGACTGGGGCCGCGTCGGCCAGATGAACCTCGCCTCGGCGCTGTGGGGTAGCCTGAGCGGGGCGGAAACCACGCTCTGGGACGCCCACCTCGACGACCTGCTCGCCCTGTTCGCGGCCGAGTTCGAGCGGGCCGGCGGCGGCCGGCTCGATCCGCAGGACGTGCGCCTCCACATGGACTTGCTGATCGGCCTGCTGGGGATCTGCTGGCTGCTCGACACGGTGCCGCTGATCCTGCGCGAGATTCCCGATCTCGACACTGCCGGCGACCGCTTCGATCCCCGCTTCGCGGCGAGCGAACTGGCGCGGACCCAGCTGCACATGCTCACCGTGTTCATGAACCTGTGGGAGACCCACGACCTCGGCCGGAGCCTGGAACGCTTTCTGGAGCGCACCCGCGGCCTTTAGCGGTCCCCCGTCGTCCCGGGCTCGACCCGGGACCGCTGTGATCCTGGGGGGACGCTTCATATTCGTCACCCTGAACTCGTTCGTCACCCTGAACTTGTTTCAGGGCCCATTTCACCTCGAGGCGCCGGAGTGCGGCATGGGCGTGCAACGGTGCCGTTGCGTTTGATCCAGAGCTTCGGGGTTTGGGGCACGATGGGTGCTGAAACAAGGTCAGCATGACGAAAGAGCTTGACAACACGAACCATCTTGGTTATATGCCCCACACCCTCACGGGTGCAGGGAGCGGAACCGGTTCGCTCGCCGCTACCCCAAGGGCCGGCGCCTGTCAGGGCGACCACTTATCCGGATGCGGGGAATTACCCAACGTAAGGCAGGGCATGGGAGCAACCCGACCCGCCGACGCCTC
>CAUJJI010000066.1 GCA_963205265.1 Pseudomonadota bacterium | reverse complement strand
GGCGCGACAGGCACGGAGAGGATGATGGCAACGACTGCAGAGTACGGGCTCGGTCCGCTGACCTACCCGCGTGGCTGGTTCATGATCGGCGAATCCGCCGACGTAGCCGACAAGCCCGTCCCGCTGCACTTCTTCGGCCGCGATTTCGTCGCCTATCGCGGCGCGAGCGGCAAGGTCTATCTGATCGACGCCTATTGCCCTCACATGCGTGTCCACATCGCGCGCAACACGACGTCCTACATCGTCCGCGACGGCGACCAGATCCAGGGCGAATCGATCCGCTGCCCGGCGCACGGCTGGCGCTTCGACCCGCAGGGCAAGTGCGACGACATCCCCTATTCGACCCATGGCATTCCCAAGGCGGCCTGCATCAAGACCTTTCCCGTGCGCGAGAAGGCCGGGGTGATCTGGATGTGGCACGACGAAGAAGGCGGCGAGCCCGAGTTCGACCTGCCCGCTTTCGCCGAATGGGACATGGAAGGCGAAGGGTGGGTCCGCTGGCGGATCGATTCCCTCGGCACGCTGCCGGTCCACCCCCAGGAAATCCTCGACAACATGGCGGACGTCGCCCACTTCATCCCGGTTCATGGCAGCCAGAACATCGCCTGGTTCGAGAACAAATATGCCGATCACATCATGATCCAGAGCTTCGGCGCGGGCCATCGCACGTTGGTATCCGCGCCCGGAGAGGACATGCTGGTCAACGATACCTGGTACACCGGGCCCGGCATCCTGCTTTCGCGCATGGAAGGCACTCACCCCTCGGTCATCATGATCTGCAACACCCCGGTCGAGGACGGCGAGGTTCGCTGCTGGTACGCGCTCGCGGTCAAGGTGAGCGAGAGCCGGGCCGACGAGGCCGGAATATCGATGGCGCGTACCTACCAGGATGTCGCGCTCGAGGCCTTCGCCCAGGACTTCGAGCTGTGGCAGCACAAGCAGGCCGCGCTCAACATCATGCAGATTCCCGACGACGGCCCCTTCCACAAGGGGCGCATCTGGCACCGCCAGTTCTACAACCCCCGCGACAAGGCCGCGGACATCCGTGAGCGCGTCAACGGCGTGCACACATCCATCGACAATCGGCCCGGAGCCAAGTCCCGCGCCGCCTGACACTGGAGTACCACCATGCCTTCAACCTCAACCGATGCCCGCACGCCTCCCGTTGCCGTCTGGCAACTGCTCGAGAAGCTGCGCGGCAAGGACCTGGTCGACTGGCGCGTCGCCCCGCTGGACGACCGCCCGAGCATTGCCGAACGCAACCTCGACATCGGATTCCCCTTCGGCTGGTACGCGATCGAGCAAGTCGATTTCGTCAAGCAGGGCGAGGTCAAGCCGCTGCGCTACTTCGACATGGATCTCGCGATATGGCGGGGCGAGGACGGCAAGGTCCGGCTGATGGATGCCTGGTGCAGGCACATGGGCGCGCACATGGGCCATGGCGGCAAGGTGCACGGCAACCTGCTCGAGTGCCCCTTCCACGCCTGGCGCTACGACGGCGAGGAAGGCGTGGTGGTCGAGATTCCCTATTCCAAGTCGATCCCGCCGCAGGTGAAGCGCAAGTGCACCCGCACCTGGCCCGTGACCGAAGCCAACGGCTGGATCTGGACCTGGTATCACCCGGACGCCTCGGTGGCGCCGATGTGGGACGTCCACGTGCACGAGGAATACGGCGACCCCGACTGGACGCCCTACGATATGCACGAATGGATCATCTACGGATCGATCCAGAACATGGCCGAGAACGGCGTCGACGTGGCGCACTTCCAGTACATCCACGGCACGGCCGGCCTGCCCGATGCCGAGCTGCGCTGGGGCGAATGGGGCCGCGGCGCCGATGTGAAGGCCAGGATGGGCACGCCCAAGGGCATGGTCGACGGCCTGATCTCTTACGACACGATGGGTCCCGGCCAGTCATGGGTGCGCTTCCGGGGGATTGCCGAAACGCTGCTCGTCGCCAGCCTGGTGCCGATCTCGGAAGACGTGCTGCGGGTGCGCTATGGCTTCACGCAGCCGAAGTCCCAGGCCGAAGGGCCGGGCGCCGGCGTCGCGAAGGCGCTGATCCGCGATGTGTGCAAGCAGCTCGACCAGGACAAGGTGATCTGGGACCGCATGAAATTCGAGACCCAGGCGATCATCTGCGAAGGCGACGGCCCGATCGCTAGGTTCCGCGACTGGTACAGCCGCTACTATGCACGACCCGAAGGCGACCCCGGATTGCGCGCCGTGGGTTGAACCTCTCGATCGTCTCGCGCGGGTCCCCGTCAAGCGGCGGGGGCCTGCGTTGGGTCAAAGCGCAGGATAGTCGGTGTAGCCGCGCTCTTCCCCGGTATAGAGCCGGGCATAGTCGGGCCTTGCCAGCGGGGCGCCGGCCCTCATCCGGGCGACGAGGTCCGGGTTGGCGATGAAGGCGCGGCCGAAGCTGACGGCATCGGCGCGTCCGGCGGCAAGCAAGGCCTCGCCGCTTTCCGCAGTCAGCATGTTGTTGGCGATGATCGCGCCCGACCAGTTCGCGCGCAGCATGGCCAGGGAGTCGAGATCTTCCAGCCCCATGTCGATCACGTGGACATAGGCAAGGCCAAGCGCGTCTGCAGCCTTGACGAAGGGCGCGAAAGTGGCCGCCGGGTCGCTGGTGTCCATGCCGTTGTAGGGATTGCCCGGCGCGATGCGGAAGCCGACGCGGCCGGGTCCGATAGCCTCGGCCATGGCTGCGAGGACGGCGATGGGAAAGCGCATGCGGTTCTCGATTGCGCCGCCGTATTGGTCGTCGCGCCGGTTGCTCGCCGGGTTGAGGAACTGGTTGATCAGGTAGCCGCTGGCACAGTGCAGCTCGACCCCGTCGAGCCCGGCGGCGACCGCATTGCGCGCGGCCTGCGCATAGTCCGCCACCAGCGCGGGGATCTCTTCCACCCGAATGGCACGCGGCATGGCGCAGGGAGCCGGCACGCCATCGGGGCCGGGAACGTCGTCGGGACAAGCTACGGCCGACGGCGCGATCACATCGGCCTCAAAGCCGCGGTTCGCCGGGACGACGACGCGGCCGCAGTGCATCAGCTGGACGACGATCCGCCCGCCTTCGGCATGGACGGCATCCGCCACCTTGCGCCAGCCCTCGACCTGCTCGGGCGAATGGATGCCCGGGGTTCGCCAATAGCCCTTGCCGACCGGGCTGGGCTGTGCTCCCTCGGTGACGATGAGGCCGGCACTGGCGCGCTGGCGGTAGTATTCGACCATCAGTTCGGTCGGCTCATCGCCCGGCCCGGCGCGGTCGCGAGTCATCGGGGCCATGACGATGCGGTTGGCGAGTTCGATCTCGCCAAGACGGTCCGGGGTGAACAACGGGTTTGGCATTCGAATCCTTAAATCGAAAAGGAAGATTGACCGTGATTTGCGTTACCTACTATGCAATTTGCTACGCAATGCAAGGAGGCGCGCAATGAATTACGGCTTCGATGGCAAGGTGGCCCTGGTAACCGGCGCCAGCGGCGGGATCGGTCGGTCCACGGCGCTGGCCTTTGCCGGATCCGGCGCGAGGGTGGTCGTCTCCGACGTCGACGATGCCGGCGGCGAGGAAACCGCGGCGATGATCGGCGCGGCCGGCGGAACGGCGGTCTACCAGCGTTGCAACGTGGCCGATGCAGGCGCGGTCAAGGCGTTGGTGGCGCGCGCCGTGCAGGAATACGGGCGGCTCGATTTCGCGCACAACAATGCCGGAATCAACAACATGGGCGCCGACGAATACCAGGACGATGTCTGGGATCGCAGCCTCGCGATCAACCTCTCGGGCGTGATGTACTGCATGCGCGAGGAAGCCGAGGTGATGCTGGCGCAGGGCGGCGGCGCGATCGTCAACACCGCATCGATCAACGGCCTTGTCGGCAATCCGGCACAGCCCGGCTATACCGCGACCAAGCACGGGGTGATCGGCCTGACCCGGCACGGTGCGCTGCGCTGGGCCAAGGCGGGGATCCGCGTCAACGCGGTGTGCCCCGGAGTAATCGAAACGCCGATGACCGCGCCGCTCCTCGCCAATCCCGACATGCGCAAGCTGCTCGATTCGATGACTCCCATGGGTCGCATGGGCCACGCCGAAGAGATCGCCTCGGCCGTGCTGTGGCTCTGCTCCGACCAGGCCAGCTTCGTCACCGGGCACCCGCTGGTGGTCGACGGCGGCTCGACCGCGGCCTGACGCTTCAGGCGGCTGCAGCGAGCCTGTCGCGATCGGCGACGACATGCCGCGCGGCCAGCAAGCCGGATATCGCGCCGAGGAAGCCGAGCGGGATGACCAGGGTCAGTGCCAGTTGCAGGGCATCGGAATCGCCGCCCAATCGGTCGCTGATCACTCCCACGGCGAAAGGCCCGGCGATCTGCCCTATCAGGGTGGCGACCGCGATGTAGAGCGCGGTGCCGCTTGCCCGGATGCTCGAGGGGAGCATGTATTGCACCGTCGCGTGCAGCCCCACGGACCAGCCCCCGCCGAGCAGGCCCGAGGGAATCGCCAGCAGGTTGACCATGGCAAAGCTGGGCGCCTGGGTGGCGAGCAGCACAAACAGCGTCGCGGAGCCGATCGCGAAGGAGGCCAGCCGCAACGGCCATTCCATCCCCCGGCGCGAAAGGCGGTCGGACACCAGTCCGAAAGCGAACATGCCTAACAGTCCGGCCAGCCCGAAATTGATCGCGAAGGCAGACTTGACCGTGACCGGGTCGAGGCTGAAGCGGCGCGCATAGAGTTCCGGCGCCCAATAGCCGAATGCCACGCCCGAAAGCATGCCGAACGACATGGTCGCCGTGATCAGCGGCATCGCCGGCGAGGCGAGTAGCAACCGCACCAGGCCGCGAAAATCCGGACGCGGCGGAGCGCTTTCGACGGGCCGTTCGCGCGGCGGCTCGCGCACCAGCACAAGCGCAAGCAGGCCGAGCACCACTCCGAGCGCGCCGATCGACCAGAAAGCGAAGCGCCAGCCGGCCAGCGCGGCCATCGCAGGGCCCCCGCCCTGGCCGAGGATCTGGCCGAAGTAGGTGGCAAGCCCAAGGATGGCCAGCGCCAGGCCGCGCTTCTCGACGCGGAAATAGTCGGCCATCAACGAATAGGCAGGCGCGACGAAGGCGGCCTCGCCGATGCCCACTGCCACGCGCGAGAGCGCAAGGCTGGTCGGCCCCGTCGCCAGGCCGGTGGCAATCGTCGCCAGACTCCACATCACGCAGCCCGCCGCGATGATGCGGATGCGCGAGCCCCGGTCCGCCAGCCGCGCAATCGGCACGCCCATGACGACATAGAGCACGACGAAGGCCGGTCCCATCAGCAGGCCCATAAAGGTATCGCCCAGGCCGAACTCCGCCTTGATCGGCCCCACCAGCCCAGTGATCAGGTAGCGGTCGGCGAAATTGACGACGTAGATCGCCAGCAGGACAGCCAGCACCAGCCAGGGGTCGCTGCGGCGCGCCGCCGCATCAGTCACGCTTGAGCGTCCCGCCGTTGACGTGCCAGACCTGCCCATTGACCCATTCGCCGTCCTCCGAGGCGAGGAAGGTGACGGCGGCGGCGATGTCCTCCGGCTTGCCCAGGCGGGTGTGCGGGATCGCCTTGAGGCCGGCCTCGCGGTATTCGTCGGTCAGGTGCACCGAAGCTGCCTCGGTCAGCACCAGCCCCGGGCAGATCACATTCGCCCGGATGCCCTTCTTGCCCCATTTCTGTGCGACATGGCGAGCGAGCGCGTGGATCGCGTTCTTGGTCATCGGATAGGCCACCTGCCATGGCGCGCCGTTCGCCGCCGCACCCGACGACGTGTAGATCATCGCCCCGCCGCCGCCCTCGAGCAGCACCGGCAGCGCCGCCTGGGTGGCGAGGAAGTGGCTCTTGGTGTTGATCGCGAAGCTTTTCTCCAGCACCTCGACCGGACAGTTGAGCGCGTCGATGTCGCCATCGGTGCCGCCCGCCAGGTTCGAGTGGTAGAAGTCGAGCCGCCCGAAGCTGTCGAGCGCGGCCTTGACGATTGCGGCCTGCGATTCCGCCCTGGTCCCGTCAAGGTCCACCGCGATGGCCTTGCCGCCCTTGCCGGTGATGTCCTGAGCCACTTCGCTGGCGAGGTCGACCAGCATGTCGCCGATGACCACGCTGGCACCTTCCTCGGCCATCCGCCGCGCGGTTGCCGCGCCGATTCCGCGCGCGCCGCCCGCGATGATCCCGACCTTGCCCGCCAAACCGCGCATCTTGCTCTCCATACTGATATTGCGTTTTGTAGATCGCTATTTCATACGCAAACCACTGTCAAAACCAAATATTGATTTAAGCTTTGCGAAATCGGGAGACGCGATGATGGCAGGCAGGCTGGCGGGCCGCAAGGCCGTGGTGACCGGGGCAGGCCACGGGATCGGCAAGGCCGTGGCCCGGCGCCTCGCGGCCGAAGGGGCAATGGTCGTCATCGCCGAGTACGATGCGGCGAGCGGCAGCGCCGCCGCCGCGGAAATCCGGCGTGACGGCGGCGAGGCACTGTTCATCGCAACCGATGTCTCGCAGCGCGAGGCGGTCATGGCGATGATGGACGAGGCCGGACCGGCCGACATCCTGGTCAACAATGCCTGGCGCAGCCAGGGCATCGCCCGGATCGAGCACAAGGACGATGCCATGTTCGCCGCCTCGCTCGCCGTCGCCTTCTATGCCGCCAAGTGGACCATGGAGGCTGCCTTTGTGCACATGAAGGCGCAAGGGTGGGGCCGCGTGATCAACCTGGCCTCGCTCAATGGGGTCAACGCGCACATGGGCAGCGCCGATTACAACGTCGCCAAGGAAGCCCTGCGCTCCTATACCCGCACCGCCGCGCGCGAATGGGCGCCCTTCGGCATCTGCTGCAACATCGTCTGCCCTGCCGCACTGGCCGAATCGACTCGCCGGATCATGGCGCAGCAACCGGGCATGGTGGAGCGGATCGCTGCAGCCAACCCGATGGGCCGCATGGGCGATCCCGATGCCGACATTGCCCCGGTGGTGGCCTTCCTTGCCAGCGACGATGCCCGCTACCTTACCGGAAACACGCTGTTCGTCGACGGCGGCGGCCACATCAACGGCGTGGCCTGGGCACCCGAGCTGGGCGATTAGCCGAGGGCGTGGCGGACGAGGTAGAAAGCGCCGATCGCCGAAAGCCAGGCCGCCTTGCCCCAGGCCGCCAGCCGGGGCGACTGATGGTTCCACAGCGAGAATGCCCCGGCCGCGCCCAGCGCCCCGACGCCCGGGATCCAGAAGCCCGCCAGCCCGCCGAAGCCGAGCAGTGCCAGCAGGCGGATTGCAGCGCCCGGACGCGCCTTGTCGCAAGGATTGCGCAGCCCCGCGAGGCCTGCCAGCCCGATCAGGCCGATAACCCCTGCCGGTCCTGCCAGTTCGGCGATCATGGTGCGGCCACCGCGGGCCTCCTGGCCGCCCAGGGTGCCGCGCGCTCGAGCTGGCCCGCCAGGCGCAGCAGCACGTCCTCGCGGCCATAGCGGC
This sequence comes from Pseudomonadota bacterium, assembly GCA_963205265.1. GTDB lineage: Bacteria > Pseudomonadota > Alphaproteobacteria > Sphingomonadales > Sphingomonadaceae > Novosphingobium. Next base: position 29,054 of record CAUJJI010000066.1, on the reverse strand, counting down.
CGAGGAACTGGACCCCGATCGGCAGGCCCGAACGCGACATGGCGAGCGGCACCGACATGCCCGGCTGCCCGGTGAAATTGGCGATCTGTGTATAGGCCGCGAACAGCGCGGCGCGCTGGCCCCATTCCTCGAAATCGCAATCGGGCGAAAGGTTGATCCGCCCGAGCGGCAATGGCGGGGCGGCGAGAGTCGGGGACAGGATCGCGTCGTAGCCGGCCATGAACTGCGCCATGGTGCTCGCCGCCTGCTGGAATGTGGCATTGGCCCGGGCATAGTCCATGGCCGAGAAGCGCTTGCCGAATTCGACGAAGCCCAGGCTCACCGGCTCCAGCGTTTGAGCCGGATCGATGCCGGTAGCCTTGGCGCGATCGGCGACATCGGCGGCGACCGACGAGCCGATGATCGCGAAAGCGGCGAAGCCGAGCGCGGCCATGTCGAGCTTGGGGCCTGCTTCCTCGACATGGTGGCCCAGGCTTTCGCACAGGCGTGCGGCCGCGCGCGCAGCTTCGGCGCATTCGGGATCGACCGGGGTGCCGGCAAAGGGCGTCACCATCAGCGCGATCCGCAGCCGCCCGGGTTTGCGGGTGACATTGGCGAGGAACGTGCCTTCGGGGTCGGGCGCGCCATAGCGCGAGCCCGGCTCCACTCCCCAGGTGGCATCGAGGATCGCCGCGCTGTCGCGCACCGACCGCGTGATCGCGTGGTGCGCCGAAAGCCCGCCCCAGCCTTCGGTGCGGCCCGGCCCCATCGGCACGCGTCCCCGGCTTGGCTTGAGACCGAACAGGCCGCAGCACGCAGCCGGGATGCGGATCGAGCCGCCACCGTCGGTCGCATGGGCGGCTGGCAGCACCCCAGCCGCGACGGCAGCTGCCGATCCGCCCGACGAGCCGCCGGCGATATGCGCCGGGTTCCAGGGATTTCGGGTATCGCCGTTCAGCTTGTTCTCGGTCGTCGCGGTGAGGCCGAATTCGGGCGTGGTGGTCTTGCCGAATACGACGAAGCCGGCCGCCTCGATCCGGCGTACCAGTTCCGATGTCACGGTGGCGCGGTTGCCCTTGTAGAACCGGCTGCCGCCCTCGGTCAGTTCCCCGGCGATATGGGTGTTGAGATCCTTGAGCAGCCAGGGCACCCCGGTAAAGGGGCCTTGCGGGAGGCCTTCGGCCAGCTTGCCCCGCGCCCGCTCATAGAGCTTCTGCGCCATGAAGTTGTAGCGCGGGTTGAGCGCCTCGGCTCGAGCGATGGCATTGTCGAGCAATTCGGCGGGCGAGACCTTGCGCGCACGCACCAGGCCGGCAAGGCCCAGCGCGTCATGCTCGTCCAGCAGGCCGGATCTCCCGGCCGCCGCCGCGGGGGCGGCTGCAGCGACCGCCAGGACCGCACCGCCTGCCAGCACTTCGCGCCGGGTCGCCATGCCGGTCAGCCCGCCGCCAGGTGGGCGGGCTTGCCTTGCCCCTCCACATAGTAGCGGGCGTAGTACTTGCGGAAATCGGCGATCGGGCCGTCGCCGGCGCAGATGATCGGCTCGGGTTCGAATTTCTGGCGGTCCCAGATGACCTTGTCCTGGTCGTACTGCTTGCAGATATCGCGGATGATCGCCTTGGCGACGCCTGCCCGCTCGCCCTGGGCCTGGGCCTTCGGCTGAGTGAAGCAGAACCGGGTGTGGCACTGGTCGAGCTCCACCGGCGTGATGCAGGCCACCAGCAGGGTCTCGGAAATGCCGGTGAAGCGGGTCCAGCTTTGCCCGGGACCCATGGTATCGTAGCTGATCTGGCCATCGACTTCGCCCCAGGGGGTGCCCATCCTTGCCTTGACGTCGGCGCCGCGGCCCCATTCGCCCCAGCGCAGCTCTCCCAGCGGCACGTTGGCCGTGCCATGGATATATTTGAAGTGGGCGACGTCGACGCCATTTTCGGCCATGTTCTGGATATTGCCGAAGACGTTCCATTCGTGGACCTCGAACTCGGTCCAGTCCGGGTCGGAACATTCCGGCAGGCGCTCCACATCCCATAGCGGTGCGGCGCCATCGGGGTGATACCACATCCAGATCCAGCGGTTCGCCTCGATGACGGGATAGGTGGTGGTGCACTTGCGCCTGACCTGCGGCGGGATGACGCGCGAATAGGGAATGTCCTTCACCACGCCCTCGTCGCCGTCATAGCGCCAGGCGTGGAATGGGCATTCGAGCAGGTTGCCGTGCACCTTGCCGCCGTGGCCCATGTGGGCACCCAGGTGCCTGCAATAGGCGTCGACGATACGGACCTGGCCGTCCTCGCCGCGCCACATCGCCAGGTCGCGGGAGAAATAGCGCAGCGGCTGCACTTCGCCCACCGCAAGCTTTGCGGACAGCTCGATCGCGTACCAGCCGAAAGGAAACCCGATGTCGAGGTTGCGCTCCTCGATCGAAGCGCGGCCGGTGACCGGGGCAAGGCGCCAGTCGATCAGGTCCTGGCCCCTGAGCTTCTCGAGGACCTGCCAGACGGCAACGGGTGCGGTGCGGGCATCGCGCGGATCGGCCTCGGCCATGTCTATTCTCCCAGTCCGAATACTTTGATGGCATTTTCACGCAGGAACTTGGGCCAGACCTCGTCCTTGAAGGGCACGTTCTGCATGTCGGCCATGATCCGCTCGAGGCTGAGCCCCATCGGGAAATAGCCGGCGTAGATGACCTTGTCGGCCCCACGCGTGTTGGCATAGTCGATGATCGCCTTGGGATAGTGCTTGGGGGCAAAGGCGCTCGTCGAATAATAAAGGTTGGGCCACTTCAGCATGAGCTTGACCGCAAGCTCCTCCCAGGGTTCGGCGCCGTGGCGCATGACGACCTTGAGGTCGGGGAAGAACCAGCACACCTCGTCGAGATACTCGACCTTCTGCGTTTCCATCGGGATGCGCGGGCCGGGTATGCCGGCGTTGAGCAGCACCGGCAGGCCCAGTTCGCAGGCGACGGTGTAGATCGGGAACATGTATTTGTGGTTGATCGCCACTTGCGGCAGCGTTCCCGCCGGGAAGCACGAAATCGCCGAAAGGCCGACCTCGGCGTGGATGCGCCTGATCCGGCGCACTTCCTCCATGCCCCGGTTGGGATCGATCGGCAGGTCGAAGAAGAAGCGCTCGGGGTACATGGCCTTGGCCCGACGCGAGGTGTCGTTGTCGTTCCAGCCGACCAGTGCCTTGTCGATGCCATGCAGGTCCATCTGCGCGACGGTCCAGGCGACATAGTCGTCGGCATGGCCGGTCTGCGGCACGTCCTTGAACATGTATTGCGCAGGCATCGAGAATTGCTGCAGCGTCTGCGCATCCTTGATCAGCGGGCGGAAGGGCGCGAACCAGTCCGAGCGGTCCTCCGCCTCGGGTATGCCCAGCATGCAGTCGATGATCCTGATTCCCTCGGGCATGCCCATGGTCATTGCACTCCGTAAAGTTCGTTCCAGCGCGCGCGTAGCGCGATCTTGTCCACCTTGCCGACATGGTTGCGCGGCAGGCTTTCGGCGGCAAAGGCAACGTGGCCCGGCGCCTTGTACTTGGCCAGGCGCTCGGCCACCCAGCGGATGACGGCGTCCTCGGTCGTATCCTTTGCCCGCACCACGCAGACCAGCATTTCGCCCAGCCGCTCGTCGGGAAGGCCGAAGGCGGCGCATTCGGTGATTCCCGGCATTTCGCCCAGCACCCGCTCCACCTCGGCGCAATAGATGTTCTCGCCGCCGGAGATCACCATGTCCTTCTTGCGGTCGACGATGAAGACGTAGCCTTCCTCGTCGAGCATGCCGACGTCGCCGGTGCGCAGCCAGCCGTCGGGAGATAGCACTGCGGCCGTCTCTTCCGGGCGGTTCCAGTAGCCCTGCATCACTTGCGCCCCGCGGACCATGATCTCGCCCGCCTCGCCCGGACCGAGGGCGGCGCCGCCGGGGCCCTCGATCCGCACATCGACCAGCGGCAGCACCCGCCCGGCCGAATTGGGCCGGCGCACGAAGTCTTCGCCCACGGCCTGGGCAATCGCGCCCGAGCATTCGGTCATGCCATAGCCGGTGCCCATCATCGCATCGGGGCACAGCGCGCGCATTTCCGCGAGCAGATTGACCGGCAGGGCCTGGCCGCCGCTGGCGATGTTGCGCAGCGAGCCGAGGTCGGCGCCGCGCCGCTGCGCCTCGTGCAGCACGTCCCACAGCATGGTCGGCACGCCGGTGAACATCGTCACTTGCTCGTCGGCGACATGGCGCAGCGCCTTTGCGGCATCCCAGCGGCGCATGATGACGACTTTCGATCCCGCGAGCATCGGCGAGAGGAAGGCCGATCCCAGGCCCGAGATGTGGAACAGCGGATAGACCAGCAGCACCGCCTGCTGCGGCATGTGCTGCAGCATCGTCTCGACCGGCACTCCCATGCGTTCCGCCGTCGCATGGAGCACCTGCATGCCCGAAAGCTGGACACTGGCAAGACCGGTGATGAGGTTGCAATGCGACAGCACCGCGCCCTTGACCCGCCCGGTCGTGCCGGACGTGAAAAGGATCGCGCAAGGATCGTCCGGCCGGGCCGTTCCGGGATCCTCCACCGGCTCATGCGCGCGCCGTTCGATCTCGGCCTCGTCGAACGGGCGGGTCAGGTCGAACATGCGCCCGCCGAAGCCGCCTTCGCGGATCAGGCGCGCGCGCTCGCTATCGGCAAGCACCAGCGCGGGCGTGACCTCGTCGATCATCGCCACCAGTTCGGCCGGCGAACCGCGGCTGTTGAGCAGCGCTGCCACTCCCCCCGCCTTGATCACCGCGAGGAAGGCGACAATCCATTCGGCGCGGTTGCGCATGCAGATCGCCACGCGCTCCCCCCGGCGGATCTGCAGCAGCGCCGCCAGCCGGTCGCGCAACGCGAAGACCTCGTCGAAGGATAGGCGGCGGTTGCTGCCGTCGTCGGCCTCCTCGACGATGAAAGTCCTGGCGCCGTGGCTGCGGGCGCCCTCGATCACCGCGTTGAGATCGCCGGGCATGCGCAGGAACTGGCGCAGGCCGTCGCGTTCGCCGATCTCGAAAGGCGCGCCCGGTGCGGTAAGCGCGGCAAAGTGGGGGTCGAGGCCGGTCACGCGGCGTCCTTCGCCACGTCCCGGGCCCAGCGATAGTCCTGCTTGCCTGCGGGCGAGCGCCTGACCTCGTCGACCCAGACCAGCGCCTTGGGCAGCTTGTAGCCTGCCAGCCGCTCGCGCAGGAATGCGCGCACGTCCTCGAACGAAGGCCTTGCGGCGCCCTCTCGCTGCGAAACCACGCCGACCACGCGCTCCCCCCAGCGCAGGTCGGCCTGCCCCGCGACGACGGCGTCGAGGATCGCGGGGTGGTCGCGCAAGGCCTCTTCGACTTCCTCGGGGAAGACCTTCTCCCCGCCCGAATTGATGCAGGTCGAGCCGCGGCCGAAGACGGTGATCATCCCGTCGGCATCGAGCCGCGCGGCATCGCCGCTGATTGCCCAGAGGCGGCCCTCGATGGTCTGGAACACCTCGGCGGTCTTTTCCGGGTCGCCGAAATAGCCGACCGGGGTGTTGCCCGACCGGGCGACGAATCCCGCTTCGCCGACTGCGGCGAAGCACCCGTCGATCACGACCCGTTGCTCCTCGCCGCTGGGCAGGCGCATCATCCCGTCCGCGCTTGCCTCCGCCTGTCCCGAAATGCCGGTCTCGGTCGATCCCATGCCGTCGGTGATCGTCGCGTGCGGCGGGAGGAAAGCCTTGATGTCGTCCTTCACCTGGCGCGAGAACACCGCCCCGCCCGAGCCGAAGTTGACCACGCACGACAGGTCCCATCGCCCCGGATGGTCGCGCAGCGCGTCGCGCAGCGGGATCGCCATGGCATCGCCGACGATCTGGATCATGTTGGCCTTGTGCCGAACCACTCTATCCCAGACGGCCACGGGATCGAAGGCCGGGCTTTCGTCAAGCACGATGGCCAGGCCATTGAGCATGGCCGACCAGACCGACCAGATCGCCGCCCCGTGCATCAGCGGGGCAACCGGGAACAGGCTGAGCGGATAGCCGTCGGCAGCGCGGCTGACGATGTCTTCGGGCACCCTGGCGGGACCGTGCGGATTGAAATAGCCCGCTCCCCCGGCGCAGGCGAAAAAGAACGCGCGGTGCGGCCACATCACGCCCTTGGGCATGCCGGTGGTGCCGCCGGTGTAGATCAGCAAGGTATCGGTCTCGTCGCGCTCCCAGGGGCCGGAATATGGCGTTTCGAGAAGATCGTCATAGCCCAGCGAGCCGGCGATATCGGCGCGCGAGCCGTCGGCCACGGCCACCGTCGCCTTGAGCGTGGGCAAGTCCCCCCGGATGGTGCGGATCACGTCCGAATATTCGGCCGCATGGATGATCGCCGCCGCCCGGGCATTGCCGAAGAGATAGCGCAGCTCTTCAGCGCGGTAGCGATAGTTGACGTTGAACGGCGCGGCGCCAAGCTTGCAGGCGGCGATGAAGCCCTCGAGGTATTCGGCGCGGTTGCCCATGTAGAGCCCGACGGTGTCGCCGCGGCCCACCCCGCTTGCCGCAAGGCCCGAAGCAAGCGCGCAGGACCGGGCGTCGAGCTCGGCATAGGTCAGGCTCAGCGAATCCGAAACGATCGCAAGGCGATCGGGCACGGTCGCCGCGACCGTTTCGAACAGGTCGGCGAGGTGGAATTGCCGGGCCATCAGTAGACCGCCGCCGGGTTCTTCGGGCGCGGGCTTCCCAGCATCTCGCGATAGGACGGACGCTCCACCCCCCGATCGGTGACGCCCAGTTCCCGCGCAATCTCGGCGCCGATCAGCGTCTGGCCGGAAAGCGCGTCGCGGTTGGGCGCGCGGGCGATGGCATCGACGATGTGGGCAGTGAATTCCGGGTTTTCGGCAGTTTCGATGAAGCCTTCGTACTGCTCCGGGTTCGTCTCGCGCGCGATCAGCGAGCGTTCGGTGACGAGCGGCCCCATCCAGATCGACACGGCGATTACCCCGGTGCCGCGCAGATCGTGCTCCATGTCGTGGGCCAGCTTGTCGATCCCTGCCTTCTGCGCGCCATAGGCCGGCCCGTGCATGTAGCACGAACCGCCGAACGAGGAGCCGAAGGCGATGGTGCCACTGCCCTGCGCCGCCATGATCCGCGCCGCGTGCCAGCTCGCCACATAGGCCGAGCGCAGCCCGACATCGAGGATCTTCACCGCGTCGAGTTCCTTCTCCCAGAAGGGCAGCCTCTCGATCAGCTGGTAGTGGATATATGTGGCGTTGTTCATCAGCACGTCGAGCCGGCCCTGTTCGCGCACGACGCGCTCGAACAGTGCGGCGACCTGCCTGTCGTCGGCATGGTCGCACAGGACCGGGATCCCGCAACCGCCTGCCGCGGTGACCTCGGCCGCGGTTTCGGCCACCGTGCCGGGCAGCACCGAGCCGTCCCAGCCGCGCGCCTGGCCGGGAGCCGTGGTGCGTCCGGTAACATAGACCGTGTAGCCCAGCTCGCCGAAGCCGCGGGCGATGCCCCGCCCGGCGCCCCGGCTCGCTCCGGTGACCAGTGCTACCTTGTTCAAGATCGTGCTCTCCCGGCGATTCGACGCATTTTCTGCTCTCTCCGCACCGTATTCCAAGTTTTGCGGATTTCAAAGCCAATTGTGTTACGCATAAACTGCAATCTCAGAATGGAAAGGCCGCAAACGCGAAACGGGCTAGGATCACTTCCGGCTTGCGCAGCAATGCGGCGCGACTTTCGCGCCGGACCGCGGGCTGGCCGGCACTCGGCGTGCAATATGCGTAACAGATTTGCTATTGAACTACGCGTTAGCTTGGCTGAAAAGGAACCGATTCGCAAATTGCGTTCCCATGCCGCATGATCGGCGGGTGGAATTGGGAGAAGTAGGAAGCCATGGCACAGGATCTGGCAGGAAAAGTCGCCATCGTCACCGGAGGAAGCGACGGGATCGGCTTCGCCACCTCGGCGCTGCTCGCCCGGCGGGGCGCCCATGTGGTGATCTGCGGGCGCCGTCAGGACATGCTCGACAAGGCGCGTGCCGCGATCGAGGCGGAGGGCGGCAAGGTGGAGGCCGTCCAGCTCGACGTCACCGACTACGACGCCTTCACCGCGCTGGTGGAAGGCACCGGGGCAAGGCATGGTCGGCTCGACATGCTGGTGAACAATGCCATGTCCACGCATTACGCGCCGATCGCCAAGCTGTCGCTCGAGCACTGGCGCAAGGATTTCGCGGTCAATGCCGAAGCCGTCTTCATCGGAACCAAGGCTGCGATGAAGATCATGGCGGCGCATGGCGGCGGTTCGATCGTCAACATCTCGTCGACCACCGGCATCCGAGCCATGGCGAACTATGCGAGTTATTCGGCCTCGAAGGCGGCGCTGATCCAGTTCACCGCGGTGGCGGCCATGGAAGGCGCGCCCCAGGGCATCCGCGTCAACGCCATCGTCCCCGGTCAGGTCAACACCGCCGCCACCGTCGATTTCGCCAGCAAGGCCCCGGAACTGGCGGCCAAGACCGAAGGGGCGATCCCGATGGGACGCGGCGGCCGGCCCGAGGAGCTTGCAGAAGCGATCGTCTTCCTGCTGTCGGACGCGGCGAGCTACATCACGGGCGTCGCGCTCCCGGTCGACGGCGGCAAGTCGGCGCAGCTCTACATACCGTCATGATGCCCCGGCGGCTCGAAGGGCGTGCCGCGATCGTCACCGGCGCGGGGCGCGGGATCGGCCGGGCCATAGTGCAGCGGCTCGCGACCGAAGGCGCGCGAGTGGCGGCGCTCGACCTCGACCTGGCCGAGGCACAGGGCAGCGGAGGCGAGCTGGCGATTGCCTGCAACGTCGCCGATTCCGCCTCGGTCGCCGCTGCCGTAGCCAAGGCCCGCGAAGCCTTCGGGCGGCTCGACATCGCCGTGCACAATGCCGGCATCGGGCAGGCGCCCGGTGACGGGTCGGAGCAATTCTACGATGCCATGGCGCGCCGCAATGCCGAGCTGGCGGATGGCGGCAGGTCCGACATCTTCGTCGACCAGCTGATCCACATGGAGGATCGCGGCTGGGCGGCGGTCATGGCAGTCAACATCGACGGGGCCTTCTACCTCGCGCGCGAATTCACCCGCGTCCTGGCACGCGACGGCAAGCCAGGCGCGATCGTCGCGATTAGTTCGACCAGCGCGCAATCGGGGGAGGGCAGCCCGCATTACTGTGCTTCTAAGGCCGCGATCATCGGCCTGGTGCGCCAGCTTTCACGCGAACTGGCGCCGCGCCGCATCAGAGTCAACGCGGTAGCCCCGGGGCCGACCAACACCCCGGTGATGCAAGGCATCCCGCCCGAATGGATCGCCTCGATGGAAGCGGCGATACCGCTCGGCAGATTGGCCGACCCGTCCGAGATCGCCGCCGCCGTCGCTTTCCTTGCCAGCGACGATGCCAGCTTCTGCACCGGATCGGTACTCACGGCGAACGGCGGGTCCTACTTCCTCTGAACGGCCGCGGCAGCTCGAAAGTGGCCAGCGCTTCGATCATCACTCGGCCCGCACTTTCACCCTGGGTGCGGCCGCGCCGCGGCGCATCGTCTCGATGAACTTCTCCAGCGGCGCGGGCTCAGGCACCGGCCCGCCGTGATCGTCATCGCGTTCCCAGAATTCGGCGTAGCTCGGGAACAGCTTGTGGAAGTTGCCGTCGGCCCATTCGGTTCCGGGCCAGCGCATCTTGGCCTCGCCCACGGGCGGCTTGTTGAGGTCGGTCGCGTACCAGTAGAGCGGAAGGCGGCGGGCGAAGTACCAGCGCGGGCCGTCCGGTCCGGGACCGCGCACATAGTCGTCGATGTACATCATCTGCATGATGACCCATTCGTCGCTGCCGCCCTCGACCGGGGTCTCGTGCTCGTTCTTGGAATAAACCAGGCCGTGGGCGTGGTCGGCATCGTCGAACTCGATGATGTGGCCGCCGATGTGATGCGAGGTGCCGGTGAAGGGCGATCGCAGGGTGCGGTCCATGTAGGCGCGCAAAGCCTGCCGGCCGCTGGAATCGCGCCCGACACGCACGTCGGGCGCGAAGAGGCAGACCATCGCGTCGATATCGCGCATGTCGAGCGTGAGCGCATACTTGGCCGGGAGCTGGCGGATCTGATCGAGCGATTCGAGCCTGTCGAGGCGCTCTTCGATGGTCTGGGGGCGGGTCATCGGCAGGTCTCCTGGCAGGTCAGGCATAGCGGTATTCGTCGGGTACGGGCGCCTTCATCGCATCGACAAAGGCCTGATAGGACCAGGGCCAGGTCGACGGAATGCCGGTCGCGTCAAGGTACCAGCTGGTGCAGCCCGATCCGAACACGGTCTTCTTCGCCGCCTCGATGCGACGTGCCTCATAGGCCTCGAACGCTTCCTGCCGTGGCTCGACCCATTTCGCCCGCCCGGCACGCACGGGTTCGAGCAGCTGTTCGAGGTAGTCCCACTGCATCTCGGCGATGTCGATCAGCGGGAAGTTCCCGACCGGCCCGGTCGGCCCGTTGAGCATGAACAGGTTGGGGAAACCCGGCAGGCTGACCGCATAGTGTGCGGTGGGGCGCACGGCCCAGAAATCGTCGAGCAGGCGCCCACCGCGCCCGCTGACCGTCGCCGGCCGGATGAAGCGGTCCGCCTGGAACCCGGTGGCGAGCACCAGCACGTCGAGCCCATGCAGCGTGCCGTCCACCATCCGGACTCCGGCCGGCTCGACCTGTGCGATCCCACCTGTCTCGACGAGAACCGCCGGGCGCTGGACGCATTCGTAGTATTCCCAGGAATAGATCAGCCGCTTGCAGGCCGCGCGGTAATTGGGCCGCAGCTTCTCGCGCAGCTCGGGATCGCGGACGCTGGTTTCGAGATTCTGCCGGCAGATATCCTCGATCTCGGCGGCCTCGGGACTTTCGGCATCGGCGACGCCGTCGGTGAAGCGGTAGATCGCCGCCCAGTAGTCCTTATCGTGGCGGACGGCGTCGATCAAAGTGGGGTCGCGCGCGAAGGCGGCTTTCTGCTCTGCCGTGTAGTCGAACTGCGGGACCGGCATGATCCACTGCGGCGAACGCTGGAAATGGACCAGCCGCGCGGCCCGGTCGCTCAGCGCGTTGACCAGCTGGATCCCGGTCGATCCGCAGCCGACTATGCCGATGCGCGCGCCGTCGAGCACCGCGCCGTCGTCCCACCGGGCCGAGTGAAACGCCTTGCCCGCGAACGTGTCCAGCCCGGAAAGCTCGGGCATCTTCGGATGGTGCAGCACCCCGGTGGCGGCATAGACGACGTCGGCCTCCGCTTCCCCGCCGTCGGCCAGGCTCAGCCGCCAGGTGCCGGCGTCTTCGTCGAAACGGCAGGCGTTGACTTCGCTGCCATAGCGGATGAACGGCAAGACCCCGCGCTCGGTGGCGACCTTGCGGAAATAGGCGTGTATCTCCGGTCCGGCTGCGTAGTAGCTCGACCATTCGGGGTTCGGCGCGAAACTGTAGCTGTAGGCATGCGAGGGCGTGTCGCAAGTCAGGCCCGGATAGCGGTTGTCGCGCCAGGTCCCGCCCAGGTCGGAGCCTTTCTCGAACACGGTGAAGTTGCGGTCCCCCCGCTCGAGCAGCTTGATCGCCGCAAGGATGCCGGACATGCCCGCGCCGATGATCGCATGGCGCAGCCCCGCCCCCGAACCCTTCCACACTGGTGCGTCCATCGGCCGAACATCCCTCCTCAGGCTTGCGAATTTTCGCAATTAGCGCGGATATCGGTGCGAGTTGGCAACCGATTCCTGCGTTTCGTTGGCATTTGATCTACGATTAGCGTAGGAACCTTCACGATTCGCTACGCAATGACAAGTGAAAACAACTCGCCTAGGGTTGCTGCAAAGGGAGAGCGAGACGATGCGGTTCCATTATGCCGAAGCGATGACCGCGGTGGCCAACTACCTGCCGCTGGCGCGCGCCGCCGAAGCGCTGGGCTTTGCCGGTTTCACCATTCCCGACAGCCTGATCTACCCGAAAGCGAGCGACACGGCCTACAGCTATACCGACGATGGCGGGCGCGAGTTTCTGGAAAACAAGCCCTTCGTCGAAAGCTTCATCCTCGCTGCAGCGATCGGCGCTGCCACTACCCGGCTCGAGCTGACCACCAATGTCGTCAAGCTGCCGGTGCGCCCACCGCTCTATTCGGCCAAGCTTGCCGCTTCGGTTGCCGCGATCACCGGCGACCGTTTCAACCTTGGCGTCGGCCTGTCGGTCTGGCCGGAAGACTATGCCGCGATGGGGGTGGACTATGCCCGGCGCGGAAAGCGGTTCGACGAATGCCTCGAAATCGTGCGGGGCCTGTGTGCGGGCGGCTATTTCGAGTTCCATGGCGAATTCTACGACATTGACCCGGTCAAGCTGAACCCGGTGCCCGCAAAGCCCCTCCCGATCCTCATCGGCGGCCATTCCGAGGCGGCCTTCAAGCGGGCTGCCCGCTTCGACGGGTTCATGTTCGCCGGCGGCGGTCCCGACGAGCTCGCCGGGCCGATCGCCGCCATCGCTGCGGCGCGGGCCGAGGTCGGCACCAGCGACCGGCCGTTCCGCATCTTCGCCACGGCAATGGGCGATTTCTCAACGGACACCATCCGGCGACTGGAGGACCTCGGCGTTACCGACATGCCAGTGGCTTTCCGCAACCTCTATGCGGTGGAGGAAGACAGCCAGCCGCTCGCCGAGAAGATCGAGGCGATGCAACACTTCGCCGACACCGTCATCGCGAAGGCCTGATGGCGATGACCACCCGCTATCCGCACCTGCTGTCGCCGGGCCGCATCGGCACGCTGGAACTCAAGAACCGGATCGCCGTCTCGGCCATGGGCGTCAGCCTGTCCGAGGACGACGGCACCGTGGGCGAGCGGATCATCGCCTATCACGAGGAGCAGGCGCGGGGCGGGGTGGGCCTCATCGTCTCGGGCGTGACGGGAGTGGCCTGGCCGGTCGGGGCCGTGGCAATGCAGCAGACCGCGATTTCCGACGACCGCTTCATCCCCGGCCTGAAGGTGATGTGCGACCGCGTCCACGCCGCCGGTGCGAAGATCGCCGCGCAGCTGCACCATGGCGGGCTGGTAGCGGGCTATTCCTTCCAGCGTTACGGGCATCCGCTGTGGGCCCCGGCGATCCCGAAGCAAGTGAAGGGCAATTTCGCCGACTTCTTCCTGATGGAGGAACTGGCCGGCATGGCGGGGATGAAGCCGCCGCAGGTCAAGGTGCTCGACCAGGAAGACATCGATCTTGCCGTGGCGCAATTCGCGCAAGGAGCCCGCCGGGCGGCCGAGGCCGGCTTCGATGGAGTGGAGATCCACGCGGCCCACGGTTACCTGTTGTCCTCGTTCATATCGCCCGGTTCGAACACGCGCACCGACGGCTACGGCGGCAGCCGCGAGGCCCGCATGCGCTTGCCGCTGGAAGTGATCGCCGCAATCCGGCGCGAGGTCGGGCGCGACTATCCGGTGTGGATCAAGCTCGACAGCCGGGAGATCGGCAAGGACGGCGGGCTCACCATCGAGGATGCCATCGCCCACGCGCGCATGGCCGAGGCAGCCGGGGCCGACGCCATCGTCGCGAGTTGCGCGCACAACCCGGCGGTGGGCAAGCTCCACTCCGAATCGAACATCCCCCATGTCGAGAACTGGAACCTTCCCGCCGCCGCGCAGATCAAGGCGGCCCTGTCGATCCCCGTCTTCGGGCTCGGCCGGATCGAGCTCGACAGCGCCGAGGCCGCGCTGGCCCGTGGCGAGGTGGATTTCATCGCGATGGGGCGCAAGCTGCTGGCCGATCCGGCCCTGCCGGCCAAGGTCGCCGCCGGGAAGGCGGAAACAGTGCGCCCCTGCGTCTACTGCTACACCTGCGTCAGCGCGATCTACATGGGCGAGCCGGCGCGCTGCGCGGTGAACGCGGATCTCGGCCGAGAATACCTGCGCAAGCAAGCGGCATCGTCGAAGCACGTGGTGGTGATCGGCGGGGGGCCGGGCGGCATGGACGCCACCCGGCGGCTGCGTGCGGCAGGGCATCGTGTCACGCTGATCGAGCGGGCGCCGCGTCTGGGCGGGACCGTGCGCTTCGCCGGGCTGGCCTATGAACCCAACGAGCGCTTGCTGCACTGGCTGGTGCGCGAGGTCGAGGCTTCTGGTGCGGACATTCGCCTGAGCACCGAGGCCACGCCGGCTCTGCTTTCGGGCCTGCGGCCCGACCAGGTGATCGTCGCGACCGGTGCCGTGCGGGGCATGCCCGACATACCGGGCAACGACCTCCCGCACGTCTTCTCCGGCGATGACATGCGCAAGCTAATGTTCGGCGAAAGCTCCGACGATCTGAAGCGCAAGACCAGCCTGTTCACGCGCATTGCCACCAAGCTGGGCGCGGTGACGGGAGCGACGGCCAATCTCGATCTGGTCCGCAAGGCGACCCATGCGTGGATGCCGCTGGGCGACCGTGTCGTCATCATCGGCGGCGAGCTGGTCGGTATCGAGCTGGCGGAGTTCCTCCTGGAACGCGGCCGCACCGTCACCGTGATCGAGGAAGCGCCGCGCCTCGGCAAGGGGCTGACGCTGGTCCGGCGCATGCGCATCCTGTCGGAACTGGCAGAGCACGGGGTCGAGCTGTGCGGCGGTGCGCAGGACATCGCCATTACGCCGGAAGCCGTGCGCTTCACCGACCAGTCGGGCACGGCACGGTCGGTCCCAGCCGACACGGTGATCGTCGCCCAGGGCGCAACGGGCGATCTTGGCCTTGCCGAGGCCCTGCGCGCGGCGGGGCTTCCGGTGACGGCCATCGGCGATGCCAATGGCGTCGGCTATATCGAAGGCGCGATGCGCGAGGCCTTCGAGGCGGTGCAGGCGCTGGTCTGACCTGCGCTCAGCGCTGCAGCCGGACACGGTAATGCCGGGCCCGCTCTGCCTGCTGGGCCTTGCGCGTGGCGGCGTCCATGCGCGCCTGGCCATCGGGAACGACCGAAGCGAGGTCCGCCAGCTTTGCCACCCGCACGCCGCGAATGGCGCCTTCTGGGTCTGCGCCAGGAGGAAGCACCTGCCAGCGCAGGATCACCATGCCCGAGCTGAAACCCCCTGAATCGAGCCAGTTGGCAAGGCCGGGATCGCGTGCCGAGACGATGAAGGTAAAGGTGCCCGCCGCGTCGGCCTGGGCCTGGCGGTTGTTGAGGCTGCTCGTGCGCCGGTCATAATCGTAGGCGACGCCCCACGGATCGGCGATCTGAACCCCCATCGATGCCGCGCCGCGCGTGTCGGCGGTGATGACCAGCGCCTCGTCGTCAGCAAGGGCGAAGTGGCCGCTGGCGGACCAGCCGCGCCCGCCGGGGCGCACGCGCACGGGCCGCAGCTGGTTGGCGGGCGAGGCAAATATGAAGCGGTTGTCGTAGTCCAGCCAGTAGCCCGCGATCCGGTCGAGGATCGCAGCTGCCCGCACGGCGAAGCGGGCCACGTCGCGGGGCGGGGCCGGCGGTCCGGGATCGAGCCGTTCGATGGACAGGGCGATCGGGCGCTGGCGGCCCCAGTCGGTCAGGAGCTGGCGGACGTTGACCATGAAGGTGCCCGATGAGGGAATCGCCAGGTGGTTTACCCGCCCGGCAAGGGGCTGGCTGTCGACCGTGACGGCGAAGCTGCCGTCGGCGCCGATGACCATGTCCTCGCTTTGCAGCGTCGCCAGAAGCTGCCCGCCCTCGACCAGCATCTGCCCCATGCCCGGGATCGAATCGCGCACCTCCATATGCAGCTGGATCGGCGGCGGCGTCGGCATGCGGCCGCGAATGCGATAGCGCCCGCCCCCCGCAACCGTGAAGCCCTGGTAGATGTTGTCCGGGTTATCGATGCCGAAACCCGACCCGGGGACGGAGATTCCGTGCCAGCGATGCGGTGCGTTGACCCACCAGACGATTGCGGGGCGCGAGGCGTCTTCGGACAGGGCATAGTTGGCAGCCGCCGTCGCGATCGAGCTGGCCGCGCGGCGCAGGCGGGCTTTGCCGGCCGGTGTGGCAGCCTGCGCGTCGGCGCGGTAAAGCGCTTCGACCCTTGCGGTGGCCGAACGCATTTCCGGCCGGGCGAGGATTCGCAAAACCATGCGCTCATGTTCGAGCTGCTGCGGCGTTGCCAGCACGTCTGCGGTGGCCGGGCGGGCCGCCAGGGCCGCCAGCACCACTACAAGCAGCGCGCGCCAGATGCTCATGGTTGTCGCAGCTCCGTCTTCAGCACCTTGCCCGCCGCGTTGCGCGGCAGGTCGGCGACCGTCTCGAAGCTGCGCGGCACCTTGTAGTTGGCCATGTTGGCGCGGCTCCACGACAGCAGTTCTTCAGCATTGGCGGAAGCTTCGGGCCGCAGCACGACGAAGGCCTTGCCGACCTCGCCCATGCGCTCGTCAGGCACGCCCACCACTGCAACCATGGCGATGGCCGGGTGGGCGGCGAGCAGCTTTTCCACTTCCGCCGGATAGACGTTGAATCCGCCGGAAATGTACATGTCCTTCAGCCGGTCGGTGATCCGCACATAGCCGCGCTCGTCCATGGTGCCGATGTCGCCGGTGTGCAGCCAGCCGTCGGCATCGATCGCATGGGCCGTCGCTGCCGGGTCATCGAGATAGCCCAGCATCACGCCCTCACCGCGCACCCAGATCTCGCCGCTTTCGCCGCGCGGGAGCTCGGTGCCGTCGGGGCCGGCGATGATCACCTCGTTGCCCGGCACGGCGCAGCCGCAGGTCTGGGCGATCGTATCGGCACTGTCGCCCGGCAGGCAGCTGGTGATGTTGACGCACTCGGTCATGCCGTAGGCGGTGATCACGTCCTTCATGCCCAGTTCGTCGCGGATGCGCTCGACCAGGACCGGCGGCACGGTCGCGGCGCCGGTAGTGCCGCCGCGCAGCGACGAGGTATCGAACGGGTGCGTCTGCTTGTGCGCCAGCAGCATCTGGAAAATGGTGGGCGGGCCGGGCATGAAGTTCACTCGCTCGCGCTCGATCATCGCGGCGGCCTGCGCCACGTCGAACTGCGGCATCGGCAGGATCACGGCGCCGGCGATCAGGCTGGCGACCCAACCCACCTTGAGCCCGAAGGAATGGAAGAACGGGTTGACGATCAGGTAGCGCTCGCCCGCCGTCAGGCCGGTGTTGCGGATCCATGCGCCGGTCTGGGGGATGACGCGGCCGTAGGTCATCATCACGCCTTTGGGAGCGCCGGTGGTACCCGAGGTGAAGATGATGTCGGACACGTGGTCCGGAGTGAGCCGGCCCAGCGCCGCCGCGACCAGCGGGTCTTCCGCGCCTTTACCCGATGCGATCAAGCTATTGAAATCATGATCCAAAAGGACCGTATCGGCAAGGTCGGGCAGGGCCTCGTCGGCCAGCAGGGCGGGGTAGTCTATGCCCAGGAAATCGCGGACGGTGAACAGCATGCGCGCGCGGGTGCGGCGCAGTATGTCGCCCGCCTCAATGCCTTTAAGGCGCGTGTTAAGTGGCACTAAGGTCGCGCCCAGCGTCATCGCGCCGAGCGCGGCGACGATCCACTCGCGGCAGTTGGGTGCCCAGATCGCGACCCGGTCGCCTTCGCCAACGCCGCGTGCGATGAGAGCGGAGGCGGCGGCGCGGGAAAGCTCCCACAGCTGCGCGAAGCTCCAGGTCTCGCCGTGTTCGAACAGGGCAGGGGCATCGCCCCAGCGCTCGGCGGCAAGGGCGGCGGCGTGCGGGATGGTCGGCGGCAGGCTTTGCCCCGTCATCGGGCGACTTCGAACAGCCCGGCCGCGCCCATGCCGCCGGCGATGCACATCGCGACGACGACATGCTTCACGCCGCGACGCCTGCCCTCGATCAGCGCATGGCCGACGAGTCGGCTGCCGGTCATGCCGAAGGGATGGCCCAGCGCGATGCCGCCGCCGTCGACGTTGAGCCGGTCGGGGTCGATGCCCAGCTTCTCCCGGCAATAGACCGCCTGGCTGGCGAAGGCCTCGTTGATCTCGAACAGGCCGATGTCGTCCATGGTCAGCCCGGCACGCTCGAGCAGCTTGGGAATCGCAAAGACCGGGCCGATGCCCATCTCGTCGGGTTCGCAGCCCGCCACCTGGAAGCCGCGATAGATGCCCAGCACCGGCAGGCCTTCCTTCTGCGCGGTGGCTAGGTCCATCAGCACCTGGGCCGAGGCGCCGTCCGACAGCTGCGATGAGTTGCCGGCCGTCACCGTCCGGCCCTGCTGGATGACCATGCCGTCGCGGAACACGGGCTTGAGTTGCGACAGGCCCTCATAGGTCGTCTCGCCGCGAACGCCTTCGTCCTGCGTCAAGGTGACCTGTTCCTTGCCGGTCTCGTTGCCCTCCTTGTCGAACAGCGCCTTGGTGACGGTGATCGCCGCGATCTCGTCGTCGAAGCGCCCTTCGGCCTGGGCCGCCCCGGCGCGCTGCTGGCTGAGCGCGGCGAAGCGGTCCTGTTCCTCGCGGGAAATGCCGTAGCGCTCCGCCACGACTTCCGCCGTCTCGAGCATGGCCATGTAGGCATAGGGATCGGCGGCGATCACCGCCTGCGAGCGGTTGCGGAAGGTCGGCTGATGCTTGCCGATGGTCAGCGAGATCGATTCCATGCCGCCCGCCACGGCAACGTCGACCTCGTCGCAGACGATCGAACGCGCGGCCAGGGCGATGGCGTTGAGGCCCGACGAGCACTTGCGGTCGAGCACGAAGCCGCCGACGGTATTGGGCAGCTTCGATGCGTGGACCGTCAGCCGGCCGAGGTTGTAGCTCTGCGTGTTCCAGTGGTTGCCGCAGCCCAGGTAGACGTCGTCGACCCGCGCCGGATCGATCCCCGCCCGGTCGAGCGCGGCATCGACCACGTGGGCCGACAGCACCGGCGCCTCGGTGTCGTTGAAGGCACCGCGATAGGCCTTGCCGATCGCGGTGCGGGCGGTGGAAAGGATGGCGGCTTCGCGCATGGAAATCCCCTCAGGCGGTCTTCAAGTTGGCCGGGCCGAAGAAGGCCCGCATTTCGGTGATCTTGCCCGCCGCGTCGAAGCGGAACGTGTCGATGACCTCGATCACCTGGCGGCGGCCCTGCCATTCCAGCTTCACCGCGAAGGGGAAGGCGACGTAGTCGCCGGCGCAGCGCGGCTCGCCCAGCAGCTCCAGCTTCGCGCCGGTTGCCACCGAAAGGGCATAGAACGCGCCGATTTCCTCGCGCCCGCGCCTGGGCGGGGTGCCTACCGGGTCTTCGACCGTGGCATCGTCGGCGAACAGAGCGGCCAGCGCATCGGCGTCGCCGCGCTCGAAACCATCGACATAGGCGTGAACCGCCGCGATCATCGCTTCGGGCGAAGGCATCACGCCGCCTCGGGGAAATAGCGGCTGATGGTGTCGGCGACGAGGGCGGGCTTGTCGGCTGGCTGGCCGGCCTTGCCCTCGATCTCGATCGTCACGCGCACCACGGCCTGGATCGCGCCCTTGATCTCCTCGGCCGAGACGATCTCGCTCACCGCGCGGATGCGGCTACCGACGACGACGGGGGCGAGGAAGCGCAGCTTGTCGAGCCCGACGTTCACCGCATGGGCAAAGCCGCGCACCTCCACCAGTTCGGGCAGGAACAGGTTGACCATGCTCAGCGTCAGGTAGCCGTGGGCGATGGTCCCGCCGAAGGGGCCGGCCTTGGCGCGATCGACATCGACGTGGATCCACTGGTCGTCGCCGGTGCATTCGGCGAAGGCGTCGACGCGGTCCTGTTCGACTGCCACCCAGCCGGTCGGGCCCATCTTCGTCCCGACCATGCCAAGCAGGTCGTGCGGCTTTTCGACGATCAGGGTCATGGCTCAGGCCCTCTGGCTGGAGACGGAGACGACCTCGCCGGTCATGTAGCTCGACAGGTCCGAGGCGAGGAACAGCATGACGTTGGCGACTTCCCACACTTCTGCCGGGCGGCCGAAAGCCTCGCGCGCGGAAAGCTGGGCAAGCAGTTCCTCGGTCGTCACCTTGGCAAGGAAGGCGTGCATCGCGATCGACGGGGCAACCGCGTTGATCCGCACGTTGTGCTCCGCCGCCTCGACCGCTGAGCAGCGGGTGAAGGCCATGACCCCGGCCTTGGCCGCGGCATAGTGGGCCTGCCCCTTCTGCGCCCGCCAGCCGAGCACCGAGGCATTGTTGACCACCGCGCCCGACTTGCGCGCATACATCAGCGGCAGGAATGCGCGGCTCATGCGGAAGACGCTGTTGAGCGTGACGTCGAGGACGCGGTGCCACTGCTCGTCGGTCATGTCGACCACGTCGACTTCGCCGCCCAGCCCGGCATTGTTGATCAGCACATCGACATGGCCGAAAGCCGCGACTGCCGCATCGCGCAGACCATCGACCTGGGCCTGGCTGGTGACGTCGCAGACGAATGTGGCAGGCCTATCGCAGCCTGCTTCGGCGGCAATGCGATCGGCGGCATCGTGCAGCCGGCGCTCGTGGAAATCGCTGATCAGCACGCGCGCACCTTCCTCCGCCGCGCGCTTGGCAACGGCAAAGCCGATGCCAGTGCCGGCAGCGGCGGTGACGACCACGGTCTTGCCTTTCAGCATGCCGAGCGGTGCGGGATAGGCCGGCGCGCTCACAGCTCGCCTCCCTGCGGTGGGCGAAGCCAGGACATCATAAGTCACCCCTTGGTTCGCGCGGCAGGGCGAGGCCGCGTTCGGCGATCAGGTTGCGCTGGATCTGGTTGGTCCCGCCATAGATCGTGTCGGCGCGCGAATAGAGGAACAGGTTGGGCAGCGTGCCCCATTCGTAGGCCTCGCCCTCGGCGATCTCGCCGGCCTGACCCAGAACGTCCATCGCCAGTTCGCCCAGGCTGCGCCGCCATGTCGCCCATTGGATCTTGTAGGTCAGCGCCGCGCCGTCGATCTTCGAGTGATCGGTGTTGGACAGCATCCGCAGCGCGCCGTAGCGCATCAGCCTGAGGCCGATCTCCGCCCGAGCGATGCGCTGGCGGATCAGCGGGTCGCCGGCCGCGCCATTGGCCCGCGCGGCCGCGATGATCTCGTCCAGCTCGTTGCGGAAGGCCATCTGCTGGCCCAAGGTCGAAACCCCGCGCTCGAAAGCCAGCAGGCCCATGGCGATCTTCCAGCCGTCGCCCACGCCGCCGATCATCGAATCGGCCGGGCAGCGCGCGTCGGTGAAGAAAGTCTCGTTGAATTCGGCGTCGCCGTTGATCTGGGTGATGCCGCGCACCTCGATGCCGGGCTGGTCCAGCGGCATCATCAGGAAAGTCAGGCCCTTGGGACCTTTCGAGCCGTCCTCGGTGCGGGTGACGACGAAGATCCAGTCGGAGATATGGGCAAGGCTGGTCCAGATCTTCTGGCCGTTGACCACCCACTCCCCGCCTTCGAGCCTGCCTTTGGTTCGCACCGAGGCAAGATCCGATCCGGCGCCCGGCTCGGAGAAGCCCTGGCAGAAGATCGTGCTGCCGGCGGCAATTCCGGGCAGGAAGCGCCGCTTCTGTTCCTCGGTGCCGAAAGCAAGGATGGTCGGCCCGGCGAGCTCGATGCCGATGTGGTTGACCCGGCCCGGAACCCCCGCGCGGGCATATTCCTCGGCGAAGATCACCTGCTCGGCCAGCGTCGCGTCGCGCCCGCCCCAGGCCTTCGGCCAGCCGATGCACGACCAGCCGTGCTCGCCCAGGTGCTGTTCCCACTCCTTGCGCCGCTCGGCCTTGGCGGTCAGCGTGGTTATGCCCCGGATGTCGCGAAACTCGCCCGTCATCTGCGCCTGGAGCCAGTCGGCGCATTCGGCGCGGAAGGCCTCTTCCTGCGGTGAGAACCCCAGCTTCATGCTGCTTCTCCCAGAACCATGGTCGCCACTTGCTCGCGGTGGAAGCTTCCGTTCCCCAGCATGGTCTGGATGGAGCGCGCCCGCTTGAAGAACAGGTGCGCATCGTGCTCCCAGGTAAAGCCGATGCCGCCGTGGAGCTGGATCATGTTGCCGGCCACCATGAAGAAGGTGTCCGCGCAGAAGCTCTTCGCCGCATGCAGCGCCAGGGCCGCCTCGTCCGATTGCTCGTCCACCGCGCAGGCGGCCCAGTAGACCGCCGAGCGGGCCTGCTCGATCTCGACCAGCATGTCGGCCAGCCGGTGCTTGTAGGCCTGGAACGAGCCGATCGGGCGGCCGAACTGCACCCGCTCGCGCGCATAGGCCACTGTCCGGTCGAGCGCTTCCTGCGCGCCGCCCAATGCTTCGGCCGCCAGGCATATCCAGCCGCCGGCGTGGAGAGCGGCGATCGCCGCTTGCGGATCGGCAAGCGGTTCGGCCAGGACATCCTCCAGCGTCACGGTGGCGAAAGGGCGGGTCTGGTCCATGGTGACATGGGCCGCGACGGTCACGCCGGGGGCATCGGCGCGCACCAGCCAGGCCTTGCCGGGGCTGAAGAAGACGAAGACATCGGCAAGGGCGCCGTGCGGCACGGGCGTGATCGTGCCGGTCAGGCGGCCGCCCTGTTCGGCCAGCTGCGCCACGCGCTCGCATGAGGCAATGGCCTCTCCCGAGATCAGCTTCGGCAGCCATTCCGCCTTCTGCGCCTCGCTGCCGCCCGCCGCGATGGCGCGCGCCGCCGTGGCGAGGCCGAGCATCGGCAGCGGCGCCACTCGTGCCCCGGCGGCTTCGGCTATGATCGCAAACTCGACCATCCCGAGCCCCGACCCGCCGTGCTCCTCGGGCAGGCCCACGCCCGACAGCCCAAGCTCGGTGCAGAACGCCGACCAGAGTTCGCGGTCGATGCCCTCGGCTGCCATCGCCTTGCGGGTGCGATCGGAAGTCGCATTCTCGCGGAAGAAGGCGAAAGCCGTGTCCGCGATCATCATCTGTTCGTCGGTGAAGGCGAATTCCATGGCTCAGGTTCCCCAAACCGCGCGGGGGGCCGCGCGCTCGGCAAGCAGCTTGTCGACCGCGGGACCGACATCGGCCGGGTCCCAGCGCGCACCCTTGTCGACCACCGGGCCTTCGCGCCAACCCTGTTCGATCATGATCTTGCCGCCTTCCAGCTCGAACACGCAGCCGGTGACATGCGCCGATTGCGCCGAGCCCAGCCAGACCACGGCAGGTGCGATGTTGGCGGGGTCCATTGCGTCGAATGCATTGCCGGCTGTGGCCATTTTCTCGGCGAAGGCCTGCTCGGTCATCCGGGTCCGCGCCGACGGGGCCAGGGCATTGGCGGTTATGCCATAGCGTCCAAGCTCTGCGGCCTGCACCAGCGTGAGCGCGGCGATGCCCCCCTTGGCCGTCGAATAGGCAGCCTGCGCGATCGAGCCCTGCAGGCCCGCGCCGCTCGAGGTGTTGATGATCCGCGCGTCGGGCGCGGTGCCTGCCTTCTGCTTGGCACGCCAGTAATCGACTGCGTGGCGCGACAGGCAGAAGTGGCCCCGCAGGTGGACGTGCATGGTCGCGTCCCATTCGTCCGGCGTGGCGGATACGAACATGCGGTCCCGGACGATGCCGGCATTGTTGACCACCACGTGCAGGTCGCCGAATGCGGTGACCGCGGCATCGACGATGCGCTTGGCGGCGTCCCAGTCGGTGATGTCCTCGTAATTGGCCAGCGCCTTGCCGCCGGCGGCGACGATTTCCGCCACGACGCTGTCCGCCGCGCTGGTGTCGCGCCCTTCGCCGTTCAGCGAGGTGCCGATGTCGTTGACCACCACGTTGGCGCCTTCGGCGGCGAAGGCGAGGGCGTAGGCCCGGCCCAGCCCGCGCGCGGCGCCGGTGATGATGACGGTACGATTGTCGCAGATACCCATTACAGCCTCTCGATGATCGTGACGTTGGCTTGCCCGCCGCCTTCGCACATGGTCTGCAGGCCATAGCGGCCGCCGGTGCGCTCGAGGGCGTTCAGCAGCGTGGTCATCAGACGCGCCCCGGTCGCGCCGAGCGGATGGCCGAGCGCGATGGCGCCGCCGTTCACATTGACCTTCTCGTGCGGGATGCCGAGCTCCTGCATCCATGCCAGCGGCACGGAAGCAAAGGCCTCGTTGCATTCGAACAGGTCGATGTCGGACAGCGACATGCCGGCCTTCTTCAGCGCGTGTTGCGTCGCGGGGATCGGTGCCGTGAGCATCCAGACCGGATCGTCAGCCCGCACCGAGATGTGGTGTATCCGGGCGCGGGGCTTCAGATTGTGCTCCTTCACCGCGCGTTCGCCGGCGATCAGCAGGGCAGCGGCGCCGTCGCAGTTCTGGCTGGCGACGCCGGCGGTGATCGTGCCGCCTTCGTGCACGGTCTTGAGCGCGGCGAGGCCTTCCAGCGTCGTGCCTGGGCGGATCGTCTCGTCGGTCCCAAGCCCTTCGAGCGGGGCGATCTCGCCCTGGAACCAGCCGGCATCGGTCGCCGCCTGGGCGCGGCTGTGGCTGGCGAAGGCGAACTCCTCCATCGCCTCGCGGCTGATCTGCCACTTGTCGGCAATCATCTGGGCCGAACCGATCTGGTCGAGCAGGCCGTCGCCATAGCGCTCCACCCAGCCCTTCGACCCGGTGAAGGGATCGCCGAACCCGTATTGCTGGCCGGCATACATGGCCGCCGAGATGGGGATGGCATTCATCGCCTGGCTGCCGCCGGCGACGACAAGGTCCTGCGTGCCCGACATCACGCCCTGCGCGGCGAAATGCAGCGCCTGCTGGCTCGACCCGCACTGGCGGTCGATGGTCGTGCCGGGGACGTGCTGCGGCAGGCCGGCGACCAGCCAGGCGGTGCGGCCGATGTCGCCAGCCTGAGGTCCGATGGTGTCGCAGCAACCCCAGACGACATCGTCGACGGCCCCCGCATCGATGCCGGTGCGCTCGACCAGTGCCTTGATCGGGTGGCCGCCGAGGTCAGCCGGGTGCAAGTGGGCAAGGCTGCCCTTCTTGCGGCCGATGGGGGTGCGAACGGCGTCGATGATATAGGCTTCGGGCATTGGCGTTCCTCAGGCAAAGGTATGTTCGGGACCGATCGGGATCGTGCCGCCGATCACGGCTTCATCGAGCCGGCGGACATGGAAGGCCCGGCTTCCCCAGGCACCGGACAGGGCCCAGGCGCGCTTCATCCAGAAATGCAGGTCCACTTCGTAGGTATAGCCCATGGCACCGTGGACCTGGATGGCGGTCTCGGCGGTCAGCATCGCGGCGTCGGTGGCTGCCAGCTTGGCGTGGCTGACGTGAGTCGCGGCATGGGCGCCGCCGGCCTGCAGCGCGGCGGCGGCGCGCCAGACGACGGGCCTGGCGAACTCGATCGCGACCATGCACGAAGCCAGCTGGTGCTTGATTGCCTGGAACGCGCCGATCGGCTGGCCGAACTGGCTGCGCAGCTTGGCATAGTCGGTGGCCTGCTCCAGCATGGCATCGGCGATCCCGACCAGCTGGGCCGCGGACATCAGCGCGCCGAGATCGAGCAGGTATGGATCCTCGCTGGCATCGTGCGGAGCCGTGGTCAGGTTGCGCAGCGGGTCGACGCTTTGCAGGCGGGCTCCTTCGCCGTCGGCAAGCCAGGGATTGATCGCATGCGCCGGGACGATCTT
The DNA here is from genome assembly GCA_963205265.1 of Pseudomonadota bacterium. GTDB lineage: Bacteria > Pseudomonadota > Alphaproteobacteria > Sphingomonadales > Sphingomonadaceae > Novosphingobium. Next base: position 3,594 of record CAUJJI010000066.1, on the reverse strand, counting down.
CCGGCTGCCGTCCACGATGCCTGCGATCGCGTCGGTCCGCCCCTCGCGGACCAGCCACGGCGCGGCGACGAACGCGGTATCGACCAGAGGTTCGGCCAGGCAGGCGCGGCCGCATTCCACGGCGATCAGCGCCGCCTCGACCAGCCCCATGCCAAGCCCGCCGAGCGCTTCCGGCACCAGCACGCCGGTCAGCCCCATGTCGACCAGGCCCTGCCAGATGGCGGGATCGCGGTTGCCCTGCTCATCCAGCCGGCGCAGCACTTGCGTGCCGTGAGTACCGGCAAGGTATTCGCGCACGCTTGTCGCAAGCAGCAGCTGGTCGTCGGTGAAACGGAAATCCATCAGCCCGCCCCCACTCTTGGCAGGCCCAGCAGGCGCTCGGCGGTGATATTGCGCTGCACTTCGTTCGATCCGGCATAGATCGGCCCGGAAAGCGAGAAGACATAGCCCTCGAGCCACTGGTTGATGCTGCCGTCGGCAAAGCGCTTCAGCTCAGCGGCCGCCCCCAGCAGCTGCATCGCGGTGCGGTGCATCGCCCGGTCGAGCTCGGACCAGAAGATCTTGTTGAGGCTGGCCTCGGCACCGATGCTGCCCCCGGCCATGATCTTCGCCGCGACGCCGTAGGTATTGTAGGCATAGGCCTGCGCCGCGCCCCAGGCCTGGACAACGGCTTCGCGCGCCGCCGGCGATGCAGTGTCCGCATGCTGGCGGTAGAGCTCGACCAGCCGTTTGGCCGTCGCCTGGAAGCGGCCCGGCGAGCGCAGCATCAATCCGCGCTCGAAGCCGGCGGTCGCCATGGCGACGTTCCAGCCTTGCCCTTCGCCCGCTAGGCAATTGGCCACCGGCACGCGCACCTCGTCGAAGAACAGTTCGGCAAAGCCGGTATCGCCGTGCAGCTGGCGGATAGGACGGCGCGTGATGCCGGGGCTGTTCAGGTCGAACAGGATGAACGTCAGCCCTTTGTGGCGCTTGCTCTCCGGATCGGTGCGGAAGATGCCGAAGCCCCAGTCGGCAAAGGCGGCGCGGCTGGACCAGGTCTTCTGTCCGCTGATGACGTAGTGGTCGCCGTCGCGGACCGCTTTCGACTGGATGGCCGCCATGTCGCTGCCCGCGCCCGGCTCCGACCAGGCCTGCGCCCAGATCACCTCGCCCCGCGCCATCGGCGGCAGGAATCGCGCTTTCTGTTCGTCGGTGCCGAACTCCATGATCGTCGGGCCAAGCAGGAAGATGCCGTTCTGGTTCGCCCGGTTCGGCGCCCCAGCGCGGAAGTATTCCTCTTCGAAGATCAGCCACTCGATGAGGTCCAGGCCGCGCCCGCCGAACTGCTCGGGCCAGGTGACCATGCCCCAGTTGCCGCCGGCGAGCGTGCGTTCCCAGGCGACGTGTTGGTCATAGCCTTCGCGGCACTCCAGCGTGACGAGCGGCTCCTTCGGCACGTGCGCTTCCAGCCAGGCGCGTACTTCCGCCCGGAATGCCTGCTGCTTGGGGGAATAGGCCAGATCCATCAAAACTTCGCGGCCTTGCCCGTCTCGACAAAGGCATCACGGCTCTTCTGGCTGTCTTCGTGCATGTACATTTCCAGCGTGAAGCCCTGTTCCCAGCGGTAGCCACGATCGACGTCGCGCGGCTCCAGGCCGTTGAGTGCTTCCTTGGCGATCACCAGCGCCTTGCGGCTCTTGGACGCGATCACCGCGCTGAACCGGCGCGCTTCCTCGACCAGCGCCGCGCGCGGAACGACCTTTTCGACCGCACCGAGCCGGTAAGCCTCTTCCGCCGGGATATTGCCGCCGGTGAAGAAGGCGGCGCGGACCTTATGGAGCGGCAACATGCGCGAAAGGTGGGAGGCACCGCCCATTGCCCCGCGGTCGACTTCGGGAAGGCTGAAATAGGCGTCATCGGCGGCGATGATCGTGTCCGAAGCGCCGCAGATGCCGATGCCGCCGCCGATGACGAACTTGTGGACTGCGACCACCACCGGGACTTCGGCGTCGCGGACGGCCTTGAAAGTCAGGTAGTTGCCACGGTTGAGCACGGTGATCCGCTCGGGGTGCGCCTGCATCTCCTTGATGTCGACCCCGCCGCAGAAGCCGCGCGCATCTTCGGCTGCGCGGATCAGCAGGCAGTTGACCTCGGGGTTGCCGGCGGCCGCCGCGATGATGCCGGGCAGCGAGAGCCAGGTTTCGCTGTCGAAAGCGTTGACCGGCGGCATGTCGAGCACGATTTCGGCGACACGGTCGGTGATCTCAGTGGTTATCGGCATGGCTTCTCCCCTCAGCCTGCGAGCGCGGCCAGCCGGGCACGCGCCTCGGCCATGATCCGGTCGACGAGTTCCTGGCACGACGGAATTTCGTTGATCCGCCCGCCGACCACGCCCGTGGCCATGGCACCGTGCTCGATGTCGCCGTGGACGATCGCCTTCTGGATCAACATCGGCGCGGCGGCCGATAGCATGGCCTGAGCCAGCGGCATTTCGCCGTGTGCCGTCATCCCCCGGGCGGCACGGATCATCTCGAGCCAGGTGGCGCCGGTCTGGCGCTTTATTTCGGCCCCGGCCTCCAGCGCGCGCAGCCACATGCCGAAACGGCCCGAACTCTCGATCCGGTCGACCAGCGGCGTACGCACCATGCGCTGAGGCATCCCGTCGATCTTCGTGGTGAGCACGATGCCGTCGGTCCCGGCCCGGAGGTAGGCCGCCTTGGCATTGTCGGGGGCAGGGCTTTCCTTCGTCAGCAGGAAGCGCGTACCCATGGCGATCCCCACCGCGCCGTAAGCCAGCGCCGCCGCCAGGCCGCGCCCGTCGGCCATGCCGCCGGCGGCAATCACCGGGATATCCACTGCGTCCAGGACCTGCGGCAGCAGCACGGTAGTGGGCACCGAGCCGGTATGCCCGCCGCCCTCGCCGCCCTGGACGACGATCATGTCGACGCCGAGCTGCGCCATCTTCTGCGCGTGCTTCACCGCGCCCACGGTCGGCACGCAAAGGATCCCTGCGTCCCTGAAGCGAGCGATCATCTTCGCATCGGGCCCGCGCCCGAACGACACCGCGCGCACCTGGTCCTTGTTGGCGATGATCGTCTCGACGATCTCGGCCGCGCCGGGCTGGAACATGTGGAAGTTGACGCCGAAGGGCCGGTCGGTGCCCTCGCGGACCTGCGCGATCTTGGTCGCCGTCTCGGCAGGCGTCATCACCGCCGCGCCGAGGAAGCCGAAGGCGCCCGCGTTCGAACTGGCGACGACGAGGGCGGGTTCCGCCACCCAGCCCATCGCGGTCTGGATGATCGGGGCGCGGCAACCGAGCCGCTCGACCATAGCGGTGTGCAGTGGATCGCCCATCAGCTCTCTCCCGCGTCCTTCCGGTTCGCCGCCGCTGCCGACCTGGCGTCGACGCCGCCGATCGAGCTGCCGGTGACGAGATCGTTCTGGGCATGGGCGAAGTGGTGCATGTGGAACACCGCGTCCATCGCCGTGCGCTTGCCGCGCAGTTCCTCGACGTGGTTGATCGACTGCTTGGTCAGCCAGTTGCCGAGCCGGCCCTGGCCGGCGAGCTTGGTCGCCCAGGCGGCGGTCGCCTCGCGCAGGTCCTCGCGCGGCACG